>NZ_BLAY01000219.1 GCF_020521235.1 Microseira wollei NIES-4236
ACCTTTCAACTCAGTTTAGTACCCATGACAAGGGTCGATTTGGAGAGGAGCCGGATGAAGGGTAAACTTTCACGTCCGGTTCTGAAGCCCAGCATGGGGGGTGACTCCCATGCTTAGGTTAACGGAGTGTGTGCGATTCGTTCATCCTAAATGAGTAGCAATACTCAGGGACGGATGGCAAGGTGAGAACCTTGACAACTTGATAACCGTGAAGGTGAAAGTCCTTCTCTCCAGGTGCAGGAGTTAAAGCATTACCCCAAAGGTAGCGACTAGCCATCAATCCGTAAAGCGGGGTGAAAAGGTGGTAAAGCTGGTAGCCTAAGCCGGTTCCCATCGAGCAAGAACTCATGGACAGCGCCAGCAAAGATACGCCTAAATTGTCGTCACCGGGAACTAGCCAAATAAGGCTGATAGGCTAGAGCCAAAAGGCAAAGGATAAGGGACTGGCGGCTACACTTCCGACCAGTTAGCACTCCCAATAAACCCGGCAAAGAGTATCGTCCTAAAAGTTCAGACCAACGGTTATCAGGAACGAAGAAACCCCTTTGTATACTCTCAAGATGGTCGATTCTGAGTAGGTGCTAACCGGATGTTGCAAGGGGAAAGATTGTCTAAGAAGCTAACGCCCAAGGTAATGCTTGGGATATGCAGACGTAGACACGATGTTTTGGAATGAATAGGAACAAGTAGCAGTCAATATGTCTAAAGCACGGAATCAAAATCTGATGATGGAATGGAAAGACATTCCCTGGCAAAAGCTAGAAAAAAAAGTCTTTAAGCTGCAAAAGCGCATATTCAAAGCCTCGCAACGTGGAGATGTCAAGGCAGTTAAAAAGCTCCAAAAGACATTGATGAAATCCTGGTCAGCAAAATGCTTGGCTGTTCGTCGAGTCACACAAGATAACCAAGGAAAGAAAACTGCTGGGGTAGACAAAGTAAAATCTCTCAAACCAGAGCAAAGAATGGAATTGGTTAACAACCTCAAACTATCCCGCAAGGCCAAACCGACGAGAAGGGTCTGGATTCCCAAGCCCGGAACGCAGGAAAAACGGCCTCTAGGGATACCAACGATAACAGACCGCGCCCTACAAGCGCTGGTAAAACAAGCACTAGAACCCCAATGGGAAGCAATATTCGAGCCAAACTCAATGGGATTTAGACCAGGACGCTCAGCCCATGATGCAATCGCGGCAATCTTTGGTGCAATTAGCCGCAAAGCCAAATACGTGCTAGACGCGGATATAAGCAAATGCTTTGACCGTATCAACCACAACAAGTTGCTAGAAAAGCTCAATACGTTCCCCTCCGTTAGAAGGCAAATCAAAGCTTGGCTCAAATCTGGCGTGCTGGATAATGGAGAGCTATTTCCCACAGAAATGGGAACACCGCAGGGTGGGGTGATTTCCCCACTCCTGGCAAACATTGCACTTCACGGACTAGAAGAGGAAATCAAGAGATATGCCTCCACTTTACCAGGAAGAAAAAAAGACAATCAAAAGGCTCTCAACCTCATCAGGTATGCAGATGACCTCGTTGTCCTGCATCCAGAACTGGAAGTGATTGAGCAATGTAAACAGCTAATTGAGAACTGGCTAGCAAACATGGGTCTTGAGTTGAAACCCAGTAAGACCAAAATCACTCACACCCTACATAAACATGAAGCGAGCAAGGGATTCAACTTCTTAGGATTCACAATCGGGCAATACCTCGTAGGAAAAAACCAATCAGGTTGTGATACTAAAGGTGAAAAACTGGGATACAAAACAATCATCAAACCAAGTCAAGAAAACATCAGTCGCCACCAAAAGAAGCTGGCTAAAATCATCAAAACCCATAAAGCGTCCTCTCAGGATGTCCTGATTGGTGAATTAAACCCAGTAATTAGAGGTTGGTCGAATTACTTTTCCACGGTAGTAAGTAAGGATGTTTTCACCCGTCTAGATTCATGGCTTTATCAACAACTGCGTAACTGGGCCCAACACCGCCACCCACACAAATCGCAATACTGGATATCTAGCAAATACTGGGATTGTGACAATACGGGGTGGTTCTGAAGAACCACAGGGGATAACGCCGTCCGTCTATCAGAACATGATAAAACCCCTATTGTAAGGCACATCAAAGTTCAAGGAGAGAAATCTCCATACTAGGAGATTGGATTTATTGGGGAAAAAGAATGGGGCAACACCCGGAAACGAACAAAAGAGTGGCAACACTACTCAAGAAACAAAAGGGTAAATGTGCAGAATGTGGACTGCACTTCCGGGAAGGAGATGTTTTGGAAATAGACCATAAAGTTCCTCGTTCTCAGAAAGGGAAAGACGAATACCAAAACCTACAACTCCTCCATAGACACTGCCACGATGTCAAAACGGCTAGAGATAGCGCGATGTGTGTTTGACAAAACACCAGAACATCGAGGAGCCGGATGAGGTGAAAATCTCACGTCCGGTTTTGAAGACCAGCAGGGCTGGTAACAGCCTTGCTGAGTTTAATCAATACTACAATAATGGGCATCAGGTCGTGAGCGAAATGTTAAGGATTAAGCGAGATAAGTAGAGAATTGGCTACTTATTACTCGTCTCAGAAAAGTTGCTCAATTTCCGATGAACCATCAGCTTTGACCCAGATAATTTTGCCAATTTGACGGCGACGGGCGTATTCGCGAATGGCATCGGGTGGGCGTCCTCCCAAGTCTAGTTCGACGCGGACTAAATTAGCCTCAGAACGCAGTTTTTGGGCGCAACCAATTGCAGCGGCGTCAGCTTGAGATGTTTGGGGGACGACTAAGAAGTCACTTCTGGGAATTTGGCGGGGAAGTTGCCCAGTTGGCAGCAAAATTTGGTACAGGTCTTCGATATGGAGACAGAAACCGATACCGGGAACATTTTGTCCTTGGGGGTGATAAAGTTGCAGCAAGCGATCGTAGCGCCCGCCTTGCCCTAGTATGCGCTGTCCGGTTTCGCTTTCGCCGACGACTTCAAATACGATGCCGGTGTAGTAGTCGAAGGTTTGAATTAAACTCAGGTCGAGGATGATATTTAAAGAATCCCCATGACCGGATGCATCGCTTAAGCACTCTTGGAGTAATTCTACGAGAGATTTAAGGTTGGAGAGCGCTTCTTGCCCGGATGGATCGAGTTCTAGAGTACCAACTTGCTGGAGGATGTCGGCGGGGCGTCCGCGCAAATCTAGAAGGAATAGCGCCCGCTCTTGCAATTCTTCAGATAAGGGAAGGGTTTCTAGGGTAACGCGATCTAGGTGAGCGATCGCGCGCCTAATTTTATCTTGCAACCCGGATGGAAACGGGGCAAGAAGACTGCGCGTCAATTCTGCTTCGCCCAAAATTAAATGCCACTTGCTTAACTCCAGACTTTTCAAACAATCTGCCAGCAACAGCAAAATTTCTGCATCGGCAACCGTTCCCCCGCCGCCGATCAATTCTACCCCAGCTTGATAGAATTCTTGCTGAGAACTGTAACTGTTTTCTTGAGCCTGTCGAAACACATTGGCATTGTAATAGAGGCGCAGCGGATAGCTAGCACCCGCCATGCGAGTCACAGCTGCCCGCGCAATAGAAGCGGTTAATTCCGGGCGCAATCCCAGACTTTCTTCTTCTCCATCTTGTACTTGAATCACCGTTGAACGGTTGATTGCACCGCCAGCCATTAGCGTATCCAACCGTTCGATAGTTGAAGTAATAATGCGGTGATAGCCCCACCCGTGAAACACTTGTTGCAAGCGATTTTCGATCCAGCGTTTTTGGGCGACATCGAGGGGCAATAAATCTCGCGCACCTGCTGGTGGTTGATGTACCATTATTTTTTCCCACCAAACAAACCAAAGAAACCGCCTTTGGAGTTATCGTCGGGTTTTTTCTGAGTTGTTTTCCCCTGAGTTTTCTCCTGGGTTTTCCCTTGTGGTTTCTGCGTTGGTTGAGGGTTTCCCTTCACGGCGCGCATCGCCACTTGATCGAACTCTTTCTTAGCTTCCACCACGGTTGGATCTTGGGGATTTAATTTTAAAGCTTGTTGCAGGTGAATTTTTGCCATTGTTGCCTGATTTTGTCGCAAATAAGCCCTTGCCAATAAACCGTGGCAGCGGCTACTATGGGGTTCCAATTTGAGCGCGTCTTTCAACTCTAAAATAGCTTTGGCGAAGCTATTTTTTGCCATATATTCTTCAGCGCGACGGCAGTATGGTTCCGTCGGGGAAACGGGTTCTGCCTTTTGTTGTTTGGGCGGGGCAGGGGGGCGGGAGCTGACGGTTGCGCTGGGTGCTGGGGCGGGAGTGGGCGTTGCAGCTTTGGCAGCAACGGCGACTGCGGGTTGCGGTGCAACAACTCCACCCCCAGTTGCTTTTCGCATCAAGTAAACCAAGTTCAATTCGCTAATTTGAGCAATCTTTTCCACAACTTGGTCGATTGATTCGTATTCGGTTTCTGCTAACTTTTGCAGTATAGTTTTGTACTCGTGTTCCCAGTTATTCGAGCGTTTTAACTGCTTAGCCGTTTCACTTGTGACTTCAAGCTTATCCCTTTCTTCCTGTAGGCGCTTTCCCATGCGTTGCAAAAGCGCGTTATGTTCGGCGCGACTCTGATCCTTAGACAGTTGTTCGTAGGCTGGGTTTACCAATTTAGCAAACAACTGACTCGCTTGCTGTTTAGCCGCTTCGCTTTCCGATGCACAAGTGTCGGGATGCAACCGGCGCGATATTTTAATATACCTTTTGCGGATAACGCCTGGGTCTGCATCGAATGGTAACCCCAATACTGCGTGGTGGTCGCTGAAATCAAACTTGAATAATCCTCGTTCAATATCAAAAGACATACTGCCCTATCTTACCTCCGGGGGTGTTGATATCTAGTGTACTTTGCCACTGCAATACGGGGTACAAGCCCATTGCAGTTAGTTTACCTTTTAACGAGCGGATTTTCCCATCCCGTCAAAGGACTTACCCGTCCCAGTTCAGTACTAATGCTGTCGTGAATGTAACCGTTGGTTGCCAGTATTCTTCCTGAACGAAGCTGCAAGGGACTACCATCGTAGGCAGTTACCTTGCCACCAGCTTCTTCGACCAGCACTACTCCCGCCGCGATATCCCAAATGGAAATCCCTCTTTCCCAGTATCCATCCACACGTCCCATCGCGACGCCAGCGAGATCGAGGGAGGCAGAACCGCTGCGTCTCACGCCTTGGGTAAGATGGGTCAGGTGACAGAACTCTGCATAATTATTATCTGCTGTTTCCCGGCGGTCGTAGGCAAAGCCGGTTACCAATAAACTTTTGTTCAGTTCGGTTGTTTGGGAAACGCGGATGGGATGGCGATTTTTTGTTGCCCCTAAACCTTTGGCGGCGCGATATAACTCGTTATGGAAGGGGTCAAAAATAACGCCCATGCAGGGAATTCCAGCAAATAAAAGTCCGATTGAAACTGCAAAAAACGGGTATTGATGGGCGAAGTTAGTCGTTCCGTCTAAAGGATCGATCGCCCAAAGGTATTCGCTTTCTGTTGTGCCTAATTGCCCCGATTCTTCTGTCAGAATGGGTTGGTCGGGAACGTGGCGTCTCAGTACATCTAAGATGGCGACTTCGGAAGCTTTATCTGCTGCGGTTAATAAATCTCCCGGACGCCCTTTTTCTTCTATTTCTTCTAGTTTTCCCAAATAAGTTTGCAAAATTGCACCAGCAGCAAGCGCCGCTTCGGTGGCGATGTCCAATAAATTTTGCAGTTGGGTGGAGGTGGGTAGATGCATGGTTATCGATTTTGACGGCGGAATTCGCTGGGGGATTGGCGCATGGGTTTTTCTGGATTCCAAATCCCTAATCCCATGAGTCTAGCCCATTCTTGGGCCTGTTCTAGACGTTCGTCGTATTTGGTGGCAAGACTTCGCGGCTGAAACAGCGCCCACCCTTCTGCTACCATCTGTTGGTTGAGCAGGATGCCTTTTTTCCAGACGTAAGCGAGTTTACGGTCAAAGCTGTCTTTGGTTTCCACGTCGGACTCTAATAAAACGGGTTCTTTTCCCACTAATTCCTCGAGTCGCTGTTTCGCTTGAGGTCCCCAAGGTCGCTGTTTGAGATCGGGTGCTTCGATGCCAATTAAACGCACCCGCTGGATCAACGTAGGTTGATCGCCGACTCCCGTCACTTCTAAAGTTTGTCCGCTGACAACTTCCGCCTGTACCGTTGGACCAATAGGTTGAGGCGCTTTCTGACAACCCGAAACCAGCAGCAGACAACAGAGAGTCAACAGCAAGCAGGGAATGATGTCGATTCTAATCTTCATCCAACGGCAATCCAACGCGGACTTTCCCTTTGCCAAAGTAACGACCAAACTGGAGTTCGTAGACTTCATCCTCATCCTGGGTTTCCACTTCCAAGTCGGAACGGGGATAGCTGACGCATAACAGCGCATAACCTTTCCGGCGCAACTCTGGCGACAGTCCCATCGCCTCTGGTTGATATAATTCTCCAGAAAGCACCCGCACGGCACAACTGGTACAGGCACCGTTGCGACAGGAGTAGGGTAAGTCTACCCCTTGATTTTCGGCGCAGTGCAGGATATATCTATCTTCTGGGACTTCTACGGTATGGTAGGTTCCCTTCTGGCGATTGTGAATTTTAATTTTATGGGAGCTGGGCATTGGCAAAATTGAAGCAACAGGATCTATCTTAAGGTTTGTTTGCTTGCCGGAAAGCTTCTGCAAAACTGGGACTTACAGCCGCGATTCCACGAGACAACAGCTGCAAGGTTGGGAATTCTTCACTATAGTGCTTGCGGTTTTTGAGGAAATATGTCAGAATAGAATTCTGTGCGAAAAATCCTGTGATGGATGATCGAACAGCGCACACCTGGAGAGGTGGCCGAGTGGTTGAAGGCGCAGCACTGGAAATGCTGTTTGGGGGCAACTTCAACGAGGGTTCGAATCCCTCCCTCTCCGTTTCCTACTTTCTCTCAAATCCTTGCTAAATAAGCATTTCAACTAAATTACCCTATCCCCAATTCCCTTTTTCTCTTCCAGCAAACTAGATGGGTTGGGTATTTTTAGCTGTTTTTTAGCGTCGTTTGACTATGATTTGACTATGATTTGACTATGATGGTGACTGGATAGAGTAGTACGTAGTTACCATGTATAGCCAGACAACTACAGGTAAGTTACCTAAAGGTGCCGTCGGAGTACAGTCATTCCAGGGAAGGCTACGGTTACGGCTACCCCGGCAGTTATTTAATGGAAAACAGCAGTATCTGTATCTGGGATTGCCTGACACTACTGTAAACAGGAAAGTGGCTGAAGCTAAGGCTAAGATTATTGAGGCTGATATAGCTTTTGAGCGCTTTGATTACACGCTTGCCAAGTATGGCAAATCCCAACCCAATTTAGCGGTTTTAGAGTCTCCCCAGCCAAAACCCATTCTGAATCTAGCTGAACTTTGGGCAAGATACACCGAGGTTCGCTCTAACGATGTGAGTGAAACTACTCTCAAACTTAACTATGCTAGGGTAGCCAGTCACATCAATAAGTTGCCTACTAAATCTCTAGAAGATGCGATCGCCATTCGCGATTACCTGATTAAACACAATTCGCCATATACAGCCAAACGCATCTGGATTCAACTAAATGCCTGTTGCAAATGGGCTAAAAGAAGTAAGCTCATTGCTGATAACCCATTTAGCGAGATGGCAGAGGATTTCAAATTAAATAACAATCGGGAATCAGAAGACATTGACAGCTTCTCAAAACAGGAGATGGAAGTAGTTATTTCTGAGGAGTGAGAATCATCCTCGCTATAAACACTATGCCTCATTTGTGAAATTTCTATTTTGGACTGGCGCTAGAACTTCTGAAGCAGTTGGTTTGAAGTGGAAACACATTTCACCTGATTTCAGAACAATTACATTCACTGAGGCTGTTGTGAATATATCGTCTCAGGGGATCAGGAAAGGTACCAAAACGAAAAAATATCGCAAGTTTCCTTTGTTTTCACTTCCTAAGTTAATTGAACTACTCAAGAGTATCAAACCTGAAAATTGCGACCCAGAATCTCCGGTTTTTACTTCCTTAACTGGGAAACTCATCAACGCTCACACATTCAATGCTGATGTTTGGAAGGGTTGTAAGCGTCATGGAAAACAGGTTGATGGGATTGTTACAAAGTTAGCCAAAGAAGGCAAGATTAGCCACTATCGCCCACAATACCAAACACGTCACACATTTATTACTCAGCAGGTAGCGGCAGGAAAGAGTAGCACCACAATTGCTCGTTGGGTTGGCAACAGCGCCAGTATTATCGAAAAACTATGGGTTCCACCTCAAGCCGATTATTTCCAGTACCAAGACAACGGTTGATGCTTGTCATCGGGTACTGCGGGAGTTTGTGGGCATTGTTCCGGTCAGTGGTGTGGTTTGATGTGGAGTGGGGCTAGCAAGATGCACACCCCACTAGAGAACGAGAGTTTCGTTAAACCTTGGTCAGGAGTTCGTAGATAGCTGTTTTTGCTTTCGCCGATTTGACTACCCCAGCATCTTGGATATATTGCAAGAGGTGTAGGGCTTCTTCAAGTTTGTTGGTAGCATCGATTACGAGTGGATGGCGAGATACTTTGAGGTCTTTGATCAAGGTGGAGATTGGCTTGTCTATACAAAGAGACAGTTGTTGATGGTTGGATTGCTGTTTCGTCATATCCTTTAGACGTTTGAATCACTACATTTATAGCTTTGCAGTTCCATAGCTGGTCGCTTCCAAACAGAGGTTAGGAAGTTTGTTAGGATTTTCTGTTAGGGACTCGATCGTGTTGTAATGATGGCACGCACTCCAGATTCATCCGAAGAGTTATTTGCCGAAGCCGCAACTAATTGGGATCTGCAAAAGTTATACGAAGACTTAGCCGTTGCCAAGCGAGACTTTGCGCCTCACAAAAGACGGGGACTCACAGAGACAGAAAAGAAACATCTGCGTGGATTACTCTGTGGCTACAGTCCTGCTGAAATGGCTGAAAAGCTACATAAAAGTTCTAGAGGAGTGGACACCGACCTATGTATCACGATATATCGCTACGTTGAACAACTGACCGCACAACCACCCAGTACTAAAACAAAGTGGTGGAATATTCGTGAATGGTTGGAACAAAGAGGATACAAAATACAGGTATCTGATGCAGTTGATGGTGAGAAGGCGATCGCATCTTCTCCTTCAGACGATATAGAGGCAGGAGATCCGGTTGATATTGCGGCTCAATACGATCGCCTGATTCGTTTAGAGGAACTGAAGCGAGAATCCAGATCGTGGTGCATAGAGCGGTTTCGGATTGCTGTCTCCAGTAAAGAGGAAGCTGTGAGTCTTGCTGATGACCTTTCAATTGGATCGCCTCCCTCCAACCTAAAACTTGACCCTGGAAAAGTGAGTCTTGTGGTTGGAGAATTGGGCATTGGCAAGACATTGATTGCACAACGTCTCTTTCAGCAAGCAATCCAACAAGCACAGGAAAGTACAAATACTGCTATACCTGTCTACCTGGAATTGCGGGAATGGCGACAGGAAAAATCCCTGAAAAAAGCTGTAGAAGCTGCTGCCGATGGCTTGGGCAATCCCAAAACTCAAGGTGCGATCGTGATTCTTGACGGACTCGATGAAGCAGAAACCAGACTTGCCAGTCAAGTTCTCAGCGAAGCTCATCGTCTCGTTTACGAATGGGATAACACGACTGTAATCGTTACCAGCAGACCAACCCGATACACCGATGAGGTTCAAGAGAAAATCTCAGTCCCCTTGTTGTCTGAAGCGCAAGCTTATGCCCTGATCGAAAGAGTCTCCAAGCTGCAAATGACTGCGATGATCTGTTCGGGTTGGACTGAAGCTATCAGAGATGCTATTCGCCGCCCTCTGTTTGCCCTAATTGTAGCGAGGTATCTGCGAAGGGCGGATGAAAAAGCTCCGCGCTCAAAAGGAAAACTATTATCGTGGCTTGTTGAAGACGCACTAGAAAAAGTAAAAGCAGACTACAGTAATTGCGAGCAACTGCTGAAACGACTGGCAATGCTGTCCGTCGAGTGTGGAGGCGGTGGGATTCGCACTACTGATGTTGCACCTACAAAAGATGCACTCAAGCCACTTTTAGATTCCAGGTTGGTTGTTGAGCGTCCCAGAGGAATCATTTCCTTCCCTTTGCCGATTTTAACTGAGTGGTTTGCAGCGCAAAGCTTAGCAGACGACCCATCGAAGGTAGAAAATTTTGTCAAAGATCCTTGGCAACTAGAGAATTGGCGATATCCTCTGACCATTGCTATAGCAACTTGTGGTCACGAGCGAGTGTCAAAGCTATTAGTGCCGATCGCAAAAAAATACCCTGCGTTTGCTGCCGAAATTGTGCGCGAGGGAACTACACGTTGGGGAGATGAAGAGGTATCGCTGCCATCACCCCGCAAGTGCGGACAGCAAATTCAAACAGCAATGCAAGCTTGGATCGAGGGAATTGGTTCGCTGGCTGAACTCATCGCTCCAATCCGGCAAGATGGTACAGTTAAACCCATTGGTGTGCGGACAGATGGTGCGAGGCTCGAAGCAGCCTGGTATGAAGGTAGTGAAAATCTACAAAACGTAGTCGATTTGCCCCTGGATTGGAAGTACCCTGACTCGCAGGAATGGTACAAATGGACTAGCGGCAGGAGTTCCCGACCAGGACATGAGTCAGCTTGGGCTTGGCGTTGGACACTCGATGAACTCGTCAAAAACCTTTCACGACAACTAGAATCCCCTACATTGTTAGTTGATAGCGAACCACTCATTCGCGAAGCTGCGTGGCGAGCAGCACTTGCCATTGTCAAATATCGACCAAATTCTAAGTTGACCAAACTCAAGTGGTGGGAACTTGACGAAATTCCCCTAACCCACATTGAGGAAACGCTCTTTGAAATTGAAGCACAAGCTAAGTTAAATAGCTACGTTATCCTGCCCGATCTAGGCAGTTCTTTGAGAACTAAGGAACAACAATACTATCTCAAACAACTGAGAACAGAGGTAAACCGTCTTCAGAGTTTGGGTGAGTCTGCATTGCACAATCCCTGGCCTGGTTCCGATCGAACTCAGGGTGAATGGCTTTGGGAAAGGTACAGCCTTGAGCGACTGCGTATCCGTGCAGAAAAGGTTTATAAAGGAGCGCTTGATGCTTACCAGTTAATTGTTAATACCTGGTTTAAGCAACTAACTCCGGGAATGCGGATAGCAGCAATGTTACCAGCTCGTCTTGTCGGTGCGATCGCACCATCTCCTCCCAATCCAGGGCCTTTTGGCAGTCCTCCATACTTTGATTGGTTCCTAGAAGCATTACCAGAAAACGCACAAAATGAGGTTGAGATTGCTATCAACGAACATTGTCTCCTTCTTGTTGAAACTCACAGGGAGCGGATGGATTTTGCTTCCAGACAACTAAGCTTGTTACGTCCGAATTCAGCTGTATGGATAAGAGATGTACCTTACGAACGTATATCTTCCGTCCAATTTTTTCCTTCCCACAGTCCTGCTACGGCTTTAGCTTACTCTTGGTTGCGGGAGGATCTAACAAGGATTTTTGGTTTTGGCAGTTTTCGTCATCACATTCGTTTGGGGTAGGAAAGCAAGGATCAAACTCGCCACCCCAGAGAAATTCAGGATGCCCAAGCGATCAGACTGCCTTTGAGACTGGCATTGAGCTGGCGGATCAGGGTAGCAGCCAAGTTTTCTAGTTCTTGTTCTTCAAGACGCATTCTTCTGGCATCACTTTCGCGATCGCAGAAGTTGCTCAACTTGTCGATTAAATCCGCGATCCCAAAGTCACTAAGTGCTTTCTGATAGAGAGGTGAGCGATCGCATCGGCATCGATCGCTTTCTGAGTCTGCCACTGGCTGCTCGCTGTACGCTGTTACAACGATTTATTTACCTCCTAAAACTCTAACAATTGGACAAAAGCAGCTAATTTATCAGCTTTTAAGCGGTTTTTAGACATAAAACTCTTCTACCCAAGCCTGTTTGGTTCTATTTCGTTCTAGATTTCTTGGGCGTTTTTGGTCTTGGCTGTCTGGTAGCAACAGGTACGTTACCTGTCAATAAGTAGCGTAACGAAAAAGCAGAGCAACAAGGGTAATTTTGAGGAAGGTAACTTCCTTATAGATACTTGTATGCCCTCTAGCAAACCCCGCATAACTCTATATATGGACTTTGACGACATGGACTGCCTAGAACAGTGGGCTAAAGACGAGTTTCTCACTGTCGGGCAATTAACCAAGGTGATAGTCAAGAGGGCGATCGCGGAATATGGAAAACAGTGCGAAACCCAAACAGAACCCCCTCACTCGCGCAAAACCAACAAAAAGGGCAAACAAGAAGAATGAACATCTCTGAAATTGCCTTACTGCCGCTGCCAATTGCGATCGCGCGGCATATTTACTTGTGTAAGAAGTTGGAGTCTGTTGCCTTGTGGAGCGCACAGTGCAACCATGCAGCAACTTTCCTGTGAATTCGGGAGTAGCAGGATGGCTATACTCAACCGAATTCGTGAATTCGTGGATCAAAGAGGACTGAAGCCTTACCGCTTCTGGAAGCAGACTGGCTTAAGTCGAGCCACTGCCTATCGGTTGTATAGCGATCCGTCTTACGTTCCTACAGGGGATGTGTTGGATAAAATCTGCCAAACGTACCGCATTCAACCAGGCGAGTTGCTGATCTGGGTGCCTGATGAAGAGGAAAGTACTCAATAAAGCATGAGAGGGACTTTCCCGTGAATTTCTCGCTACCCCACACAGGTTGTATGTGCGGTGTTGGTTCGCTATTCGATGCAGCATCCGGCATAGTATATAACCGATTACTGCGTTCAAATTCTCGAAAGTCTTCCATAGCAAAGGTTTCTACGGTTTCGTTCGATTCGGTGCAGCGCTGTTATTGTCTGGGCGCTGCACTTATCTGTCTGGTCTTATAGCACAATAGCACAATAGCACAAGTACACAAAAGCCAAACTAGACACAAAGATTTTTAGCAATGAGATGATGTAGGAGAAACTTATGAACTTGAGTCTGTGTCAGAAGCCGAAAAAGAAGTGTTTATCAGGGGTCGCGTTCCTGAATCGGTCAGAGCGCGCTTCAAAGCGACCTGTGCTTTACGAGGACGCGATATGAGCGATGTCTTAAGAGAATTAGTAGAACAGTGGTTAGCCGATCACGAAACGTCTGCACCAACTAGAGGAAAGGAGAATAAATGAATGCGATCGCAACAGTTAGACTAAATTCAGCAGTATGACACTCTTGCATTTAATACGACTATGACTGAAATTACCCTATCTCTACCAGAGGAAACATTACTGGCGCTGAAGTTAGAGCCTGAGCAATTGGGGGAAGAGATGCGTCTAGCAGCAGCAATTAAGTTCTATGAGTTAGGTCGGCTTTCCTCTGGGATGGCGGCAATGTTTGCAGGAATTCCTAGAGTTGTTTTCCTCAGTAAGCTAGCGGACTACGGTGTGGACACCTTTCGCTTCACAGAAGCGGAGTTAATTGAGGATTTGGCGAATGCCTGAGATTATCAGTGATACTTCGCCAATTCAGTATCTTTATCAAGCAGGCTTACTGGACTTACTGCCTAGACTGTACGGACAAGTTATTTTGCCTCAAGCCGTTGCAGATGAACTTGCTGAAGGTCGAAATCTTGGTGTGTCGCTTCCCGATCCGGTAGCACTATCTTGGCTGATTCTGCGACAAGCTCAAGATTTAACTCCTTTAGCCTCGGTTGTGAATGTTTTGGGCGCAGGGGAGCGAGAAGCTTTGGCGTTGGCGTTGGAAATCCCTGATTCAGTCGTGCTACTAGATGATGCCCCTGCTAGACGGTATGCCCGCACGTTGGGAGTTAAATTTACAGGAACACTTGGTGTGCTTTTGAAAGCTAAGCAATCTGGTCATTTAACAACTGTGCTGCCAATTCTTGACCAGCTTGATAGCCTTGGTTTTCGGCTCGATTCAGTCACTCGCGCATCCGTACTAAAGCTAGCCTGCGAATGAGCAGAATCTTCTCTATTCTTTTCCCACCTCCTTCCAAAGTGCCAAACTAGAAGCAGCGATGCGGAAACATCTCAGGAGGCTCCGATTGTGACAATCTCCACCGAGAAAAAGGTTTGGACGGATGACGAATTTATGGCTTTGTCCGAAGACGGATATCGCTATGAGTTGGTGAATGGGGAACTTGTGGATATGGGCAATTCAGGAATGGAACATGGTGGAATTGGCTCATTGTTAGGTGGCTTTCTGGCAATCTACGTGCGAGAGCATAAATTGGGAATTGTCTGCGATTCCAGTACAGCTTTCACTTTGAAGAATGGGAATAAGCGATCGCAGTCCTGTTTCTTTTGTGGCGAAAGAACGACTTAAGGGTTTAAAGCGTCCCCCACGCGGTTTCTTTCAAGGTTCCCCCGATCTAGCTGTTGAAATTCTTTCACCTAACAATACGGTTGA
>NZ_BLAY01000220.1 GCF_020521235.1 Microseira wollei NIES-4236
TGTGGCGGCGATGATATATCAAGATCATCGGTTGTAGGGACAAGGCAAGAGAAGCTGTTTAACCAAAGCGAAGATTTTTGTCTGCCGTGTCGGGACCATCCCTGTGGCGGCGATGATATATCAAGATAATCGGTTGTAGGGACAAGGCAAGAGAAGCTGTTTAACCAAAGCGAAGATTTTTGTCTGCCGTGTCGGGACCATCGCTGTTGTGGCGATGATATATCAAGATAATCGGTTGTAGGGACAAGGCAAGAGAAGCTGTTTAACCAAAGCGAAGATTGTGGCACGCCGTGTCCCGACTGAATATTTTATTGTCGGCGCTTAAGCGCCTACTACGAACGATGCGTTCGCGTAGCGTCTTTGGAGGAGAATCGCTCCCATGATTGACCACTCTAACCAAGGTACAGTAGTTTCCGTCCGGGGAAGCGTCATCGATGCTTATTTCCCCCACCAATTGCCAGAGCTTTACAGCCAATTGCAAGCCGGGGAAAATGGTAACGTCGCCATCGAAGTCGTTTCCCATCTCACTTCCCACGTAGTGCGCGGAATTGCCCTCACGCCGACTTCAGGGTTAGCGCGCGGTACCGTCGTCGCCGATACGGGTCACCCTTTGCAAGTCCCCGTGGGAGAACGCCTCAAAGGCAGGATGTTTAACATTTTCGGCGACACCATCGACGGCGAAGCCAACCTACGTGGAGGCGAGTGGCGATCGATACACGCGCCTCCGGTTTCCCTGGCGCAGCGGGCGACCAGTTCCGAAATCCTCAAAACCGGCATTAAAGCAATTGATGTCCTCGCACCCCTAGAACGAGGCGGAAAAGCGGGACTCTTGGGCGGCGCAGGCGTTGGCAAAACCGTCTTGATTACCGAAATGATTCACAATATGGTGAGTCAGCACGAAGGGGTGAGCATCTTCTGCGGCATTGGGGAACGCTGTCGCGAAGCAGAGGATCTCTACCGAGAAATGCAGGCAGCGGGTGTATTGCATAATACCGTGATGGTGTTCGGACAGATGAACGAACCCCCCGGCGCCAGGTTTCGCATCGGACATGCGGCGCTAACGATGGCGGAGTATTTCCGCGACGATGCAAAGCAAGATGTATTGCTGCTGATTGATAATATTTTCCGGTTTATTCAGGCGGGAGCGGAAGTTTCTGGGTTAATGGGACAACTGCCTTCGCGGGTGGGTTATCAACCCACTTTAGCAACAGAATTAGCCGCATTAGAAGAACGCATTTGCAATACGGCGACGGGGGCGATTACTTCAATTCAAGCAGTTTACGTCCCTGCGGATGATTTTACCGACCCGGCGGCGGTGCATACATTTTCTCATTTGTCGGCTTCGATCGTACTGTCCCGGAAACGCGCCAGCGAGGGATTTTATCCGGCGGTAGATTTGTTACAATCCGGCTCGAAGATGTTGATGCCTCATATTGTAGGAGAGGGCCACTATCGGATTGCTCAAGAAGTGCGACAAACTCTGGCAAATTACGAAGAATTGAAAGATATTATTGCCATGCTGGGGTTAGAGGAACTTTCCCAAACTGACCGCCGCATTGTCAACCGGGCGCGACGGTTAGAAAGGTTTTTCACTCAACCGTTTTTCTCGACGGAACAATTTACCGGACTGGCGGGGAAATTGGTGGAATTGGAGGATGCGCTTGAGGGATGCGATCGCATTCTCAAAGATGAGTTCTCCGACTATCCCGAAAAGGCACTTTACACCATCGGCAAGATCGATGAAGCGAAAAAGTCATGAAACTTAAAGTCTTGCTTCCGACTAAAATTCTGTTGGAGGAAGAGGTGACTAAAATAACTGCTGAAGCTGAAAATGGTAGCTTTTGCCTCCTGCCCCGTCACATCGATTTTGTCACCGCTTTAGTGCCGGGGATATTAATTTTTGTTTCTGTTAGGGGTGAGGAAAAGTTTCTGGCGGTTGATGAAGGTATTTTAGTCAAAAGCGGGGCCCAAGTGCTGGTTTCGACTAGACATGCGGTGCAGAGTTCTGACCTCGGTTTGTTGCAGGAAACGGTGGAAAAGCAGTTTCGCGTCCTGAATGAACGGGAGAAGGTTACTCGGTCTGCTTTAGCTAAACTAGAAGTAAACATTGTGCGGCAATTTATGGAATTAGGAAAAGGAGGTTTGGGTTTTTGAACCGCGAAGGCGCGAAGTACGCAAAGAAGAAGAAGAGGAAGAAGAGAGAATAAAGAAGTTTATAATAATGAAGAAAAGAAATGATGAAAGTTTTTGGGCGGGATTTGTTAGAAAAGTAGCGGCAAAAGAAAGCCGTAAAATTAGAGCGAGACGGGATAAGAACCAGATAATTTGGTTTGGGTTGGGTTTGTTGGGTTTGGTGGGTTGGTCTGTTGTGACGCCCACTTTGCTGGGGACGGCATTGGGAGTGTGGATCGATACGCAATTTCCCAGTCGTGTTTCTTGGACGTTGATGTTGATGTTTGGGGGTTTAATTTTAGGTTGTTTGAATGCTTGGCATTGGGTGAGTAGGGAACAAGCGCAGATGGAGAAAATGCAAAAACAAGAAGCAAAAGAGGAGCCAAAAAATGAGTAATGTGGTTTCTTTTGTTCTAGCATTGTTGCTCGGAGTTGGACTGGGGTTGATTTATTTCGGCGGACTCTGGTTGACGGTTCGCAAACTACCCAAGACAAGCAACCCTGTGTTATTGAGTTTAGTTAGTTTTTTTGGGCGTATTGGTTTTGTTGGCGCTGGGTTTTATTTAGTGATGGTGAAGGCGCAATATGCACCGATTCATTTATTAGCTTGCTTGTTGACGTTCTTTGGAATCAGAAATTTATTGGTACAACGCTTAAAACCAAATCAATTTCGGATCCCCCCCTGCCCCCCTTAGCAACGGGGGGCAGGATCGGATTTATGGTTTCAAACTAATAGGAGTACGAAAATGCATATTAGTACCGATGAGATAACAATTTGGGGGGTAAATGCCACGCTGTTATTTACTTGGGCGATAATGGCGCTGTTGGGAATCGGTTCTTGGTTGGTGACGCGCAAGCTGTCAGAGGAAACCCATATGTCTCGCTGGCAAAATTTGCTGGAAGTTTTAGTGGAAGGTTTGGAAAATCAAATCCGAGAAATTAGCGGGCAAAAACCAACTCTTTATTTACCTTTTGTGGGCACGTTGTTTATTTTTATTGCTGTTTCCAATTGTCTGGCAATAGTTCCCGGTTATCATCCACCAACTGGTTCCCTGTCTACAACGGCAGCACTGGCGATTTGCGTGTTCTTTGCCGTGCCTTTTTATGGCATCCGCAAGCAGGGTTTGATCGGTTATCTCAAGGAATATATTCAGCCGAGTCCGATCATGTTACCGTTTCATATTATTGGGGAATTATCGCGCACGTTGTCCCTGGCGGTGCGGTTGTTTGGCAACATGATGAGCGATGCAATGATTGTGGGAATTTTACTATCGATTGCCCCGCTGTTCTTTCCAATTATTATGCAGGCGATAGGGCTATTAACGGGATTGATTCAGGCATATATTTTTGCTATTCTAGCTATGGTGTATATTGCTTCTGCCACCCAGGCACAGCAGGAAACGGTAAAAAATCCATCTAAAAGTGAGGAGGTTTTGAATGGATAATGTAGGTTTGGTGGGAATGATTTCGATCGTAGCTTCGGGGTTGACAATTGCGATTGGTTCGATTGCACCGGCGTTAGGAGAAGGAAGAGCGATCGCACAAGCTTTAACCGCGATCGCACAACAACCAGACGAAGCGAATACTATCACTCGTACTCTATTTGTAGGGTTAGCTTTTATCGAATCAATCGCGATTTATTGTTTTGTCGTGGCGTTGATTTTAATATTTGCTAACCCTTTTTGGAATTACGTCATCACCAAAGCGGGAGGATGATGTGGAAATTAACTGGTTGACTTTTTTTGCTCAAATTATTAACTTCCTGATATTGGTCGCGGTACTCCAGAGGTTTTTGTATGGCCCGATTGTACGGGCAATGGATCGACGGGAACAAAAGATAAGCGATCGCATCCAAGCAGCAGAAAAACAACGCGAAGCAGCGCAAGCAGAAGCGGAACAATATCGCCAAATGCAGCAGGAATTCGCAGCGGAAAGGGAAGCGATGTTCTCCCAGCTAAAAGCGGAAGTGGAACAAACGCGAAAAGCTTTAATGCAAAACATGCGCGAAGAAGTTGATAATACTTCCCGCCGCTGGCAAGACGGGATCAAAAGGCAGCAAGATGGGTTTATGCTAGAGTTGCGCCATCGTGCTAGCGTTCAAGTTCAATCTGCGATTCGTCGCGCTTTAATCGATTTGGCAAATGTTGATTTAGAACAGCAGATGATTGAGGTTTTTATTGAGCGGATTGAGAAATTGAATGAGTGTGCGCTCGCATCCTTAGATCGTAATTCAAATCCAATCGTTGTATGCAGTTCCTTTGACATTCCAGACGAGGCAAGGCCAAAAATTATTCAAGCTGTGCGAGATAAAGTTCCCAGCCATATTAACCTAGAATTTGAAACTGAACCAGAGTTAATCTGCGGCATCGAATTAAGAGCATCCGGTTACAAACTTGCTTGGAGTGTGGAAAATTATTTAGACAGATTAGAAGAAAGCCTTTCTGCTGTCTTTGAAGAGGAAACGGGTATTGCTTAGTTTTTAGTCGGAAGCTGACATGATCGGGGCAACTTCCGTTGGCTGAAACCCTTGCCCTGCTTGACGCATAGCCAATTGACCTCAAACCTGAATCCTGGCATTAATAGGACTTAAGTGCGACGATACTATCACCTTTGTTGCTACGTAGATCTCTCGTTGCCAAACCAACGATTTTTCATAGAAACTTTGGTGTTTGCGTAAGACCTGATTAAATTTAACGGCGTAGGAACTTAGCCCCCATGAAAATTCTATTAGTTGAGGACGATCGAATAGCAGCAGCGCTTCTCTGGGACACTCTCACTGCCCATCGCTATGCCGTCGATTTAGCAATCGATGGTCAATTGGCATTGGAGTTGTTAATGCAGTGGAATTACGATCTGATTTTGCTCGATGTATTAATTCCCAAACTGGATGGAATTAGCCTCTGTCGTCAACTCCGCTCCCAAGGTAATCAAATTCCGATTCTGATGCTCACTGCTCAAAATTCCAATGAGAATGTCATCAAAGGGTTGGATGCTGGAGCAGACGATTATGTCATCAAACCATTTAATCCCAATCAGCTCTTGGCACGGATACGGGCATTGTTGCGTCGTGGGAGTAGTGCTACTGCTCCAGTCTTGAGTTGGGGGTATTTGTGTTTAGATCCCACCTTGATGCAAGTGACCTATAAGCAGCAGGAAATCACTTTCAGACCTAAAGAGTACACCCTGCTCGAACTATTTCTGCGACATCAAGAGCGCATTTTTAGCCGCAATGCCATTCTTGATCGGCTTTGGTCGAGCGACCAATCGCCCTCGGAGGCAGCTGTAACAACTTTGATCAAAGACTTGCGAAGTCGGTTAAAAGCAGCAGGGATTACTGAAGAAGTAATTGAGACAGTTCATGGGTTGGGATATCGGATCAAACCAGCACCGACTGTAGAAAAGAGCGCAGAGGTGCAGGGGAGCAAAGGGGAGAAGGACACTCAAACGCAAGAAAAAGTGTTAGTTTCAGTGGCTCCTGTGGAAGAGCGATTTAGAGTATCCTTAGAGCAAAAGATTAGAGTCTTGGAGGAAACGGAAGTCGCGCTACAGACAAATCAGCTGAGTCCAGAAAAACAGGAGCATGGCAGACAGGAAGCACATAAGTTAGTGGGTGGACTAGGAACGTTTGGTTATGCGAAAGGATCGAAGATTGCTCGTTCAATCGAACATCTCCTCAAAAACAATTCATTGCTAGAAAAACGGCAAGTAATTCGCTTCTCACAGCTGCTAGCTGATTTGAAGCAAGAGATAGCACTCCCACCTACACCATCAACTCAGGAGAGCAGTTCAAATTCTCTTGTGCTGGCAATGGTCGGCGACGCTGCATTTACAAAAATACTTCAGCAGGAAGCAGCACGATGGGGACTGAGGCTGGAAGTCGGCAGCAATTCTTCAACAGTGCTGCATCGGTTAACACAAACTACTCCAGAAGTAATTCTGCTGGATCTCGATAGCGATCGGGCGGACGATCGCTTGACGCTACTGCAAGCGTTAAAGGCAGATTATCCAGCCATTCCGATTGTAATCCTGTCAGCGCAAGACTCTTTAGAAGAGCGCGTCGCGGTTGCCCGTTTGGGAGTAGAGCAATATCTTTCACAACCTGTCACCTCTACTCAAGTCTTTGAGGCACTTATCGAGGTGTTACCTCTATCGCAAACTATAGAACCATTAGATACAAAAGTAATGATTGTCGATGACGATCCAGTCATGCTAGACACACTAGCGCAGATGCTGCGATCGCAAGGATTCGAGGTAATTTGTCTTGCTCAACCCGATCAATTCTGGGCGTTGCTTACGACAACTCATCCTGATGCGCTACTACTGGATCTAGAGATGCCGACTTATAACGGACTAGAGCTTTGCCGAGTAGTGCGCCAAGATCCCCGGTATAGCCAACTCCCCATTCTCGTGGTCACTGCCCACACAGACAATGAATCGATGCGGCTAGCATTTGCCGTTGGAGCAAATGATGTGCTTGGGAAACCTGTGGTTGAGGCAGAGTTGGTAACACGGGTAATCAGCCGGATCAAGCAATTATGCCACGCGGGTTGCTCGATAGCCGAATTGCATTTAAACTATTCGTCGTACAATGCTGACGCTCAAAAACCTGCGCTCGCGAGAACAGCATGACGAAACACATCCTGGTGATTGATGATGACGCGGACATTCGAGACGTGATGCAAATGTCGCTCGAAGGCTTTGCTGGGTGGGAAGTGATGCAAGCGGAGTCTGGCAGCGAAGGCTTGCTCAAAGCGAAAGCAGAACCCTTTGATGCCATCCTTCTCGATATCTCAATGCCGGATATGGACGGGTTTGAGTGCTTTGAGCAGCTTCAAGCCAATCTAAAAACTCAGATGATTCCAGTTGTTTTACTAACGGCTAAAGCATTGCCTAGCGATCATCGTCGCTTTGCTGCAATGGGGGTAGCCGGAGTAATTATTAAGCCGTTCAATTCAAAACAAGTCTGGAAACAGGTGGCTGAAATTTTAGGGTGGAGCGTTTAGAGACTGCTACCTGTGCAAGACAAAACTTACTCGAAATAATCAGGATTCAGCGAGATAGGTACATCCCACGCTCACCCTTCGGATTGAGACGTGGGGCTGCTCGCGAATTAAGCTAAATTAACTGATGAAGGTGGTTATGGCAAGAGGGGGAGGTAGGGGAATCCTGCATCCTGCGGTTACTGTTGAAGCGACGGTGTTATCACCAATTTCTTATATTTCTAGGCTATATTTAAAAAAAGCTAGGGCTGAAGCAGTTTCTTTTATGTCTCATAAGCAGATTTTGCTCATTGACCATGAGGCTTCTGTTCGAGAAGTTTTGCAGATTTGTTTAAGCAGTGTTGGTGGTTGGCAGGTTATATCTGTTGCTTCTATCCAATCCGGCTTAAAAAAGCTGTGCATTGAGCGTGTGGATGCCATTCTTCTAGATACACCAAACTTAGAAACTGATGGAATCACTTTTATTCAAACAATTAAAAACGACCCATCTACTCCATCCGTTCCAGTTATCTTCATTACGGCAAAGGCCAAAAGCTTTTTGTCGCATCAACTGCCAGCCTTGGGGATTGCGGGTGCGATCGCTAAACCATTTAATGCAATGACTTTACCGATTCAAGTGGCTGGAATGTTGAACTGGAGTCTGGGATCTGAATTTGTTGATTGAGCGATTCTTTGATTTGCTTTCTTGTTTATGAGAGTGCATCATTCCATAACAATAATTATTTGGAAAAAATGAAACTCTTTATTAATATAATCAATGCCCTTCATAATCCCGAGCAGCAAGGTAGCGTTGCTCAGCTTGAAACGATATTCAATAGAATCGATCAAGTGGCAGCTAAGCGAGGAATTGAGTCGGCTAAGATGGAAGAAATTATGACAGCGTTGGGCAGCTTTCTCCGTCCTCTCTTGCAACACCAACAGAGAATGATGGGTGACAAGCAGTTAGAGAATTTGATTGCTCAAATGACAGATGCAGAAACAACAGCAGCGACCATCCACCTGCTTATTTCACCGCAGTTGTACCAGCAGATTGTTCAAGGTATTTCTCAAAAAACAGGCATCAGTGCAAACGCGCTTCAAGGCATCCTGCCCACAATTCTGACCGCCGTGATGGGGCTATTGTATATGGGTACCAGTAAACCTGGAGCAAGCTGTTCCAATTCTGTTCTCAGTGCTTTTGTAGATCGCGATTCAGAGTTCGTTCTCGGTGAGGTTTTGCAGTCTACCGAGTGGTTTCTCAATCGGAATAGTGGCAGGAATCAACAATAAATTAAAGTTGTTAAAACCTTGTACATTTGGCTTTATAAATTTTCTAAACTTTCAATTTCGCTCTGGACTTTTTTGGCATTTTAATAAAATTTGATCGCAGATAGTACGGAATAACCAAACAACTTTAATATTGGTCTAAGCTAAAATGTAAACGAAGTTCGGCTCAATCCAATCCAAACCGGAGGGTTTGCTGCATTATGTTCTGGATTTGTAATTACTAAAAATCCCGGAGTGATAAAAATTATGTCAGTCATTTGGTAGCGATAAGATAACTCAAAATGCAAAGAAGTATCCCGATCTTCCCGTGCAAAAACATCATTTTGGTTAATCCTTGAATGACATCTTCACCATCATTTTTTAGATGTTGATTAGGCTGTGCCAAAATTTTCATAAATGTTGTTTGCATTATGTAACTCTTTTTGTTGTTATTGGATTTAGTTTTCTTGGCAATTCCTGTGGGGTTGTGAAATTAGTTACGCAGCAACATACCAGCACGCTCTTGTAGTGTCAAACTCAAATCAACTTGTAGAGTGCGTCAGACCAACTTATAGAGCGAGATAATGAGGGTTTCATCGTCTGAGGCACCCTACTCTAAGTGCCAGTTACGTAAGTCCTATTTACTTTTTCTGGCAGCAACCAGAGCATCATTAGCTATCGGGTTGGCGATACTGTCAACTAGCGATCGCGGCGGTTGTTGATGCCGTCCGATAGCCTGAAACACCGATCCCTTTCCTAACCACAGTATCTGCTGAGGTATACGGGTCAAATCGGATTGAGCCAGCGTATGCAAGATGGCTGGAGTACAACAAGGGCAAAACAATGGTTCAAGGGGAAACATGACTGATACTTCCTCGGATTTCTGTATTGAGTTAGGGCATTAATTGCACCTAAACAGCACCATCATCTGTCACGTCCGGACTGATCTCATTCTTGTAGATCTTCCCGTCTTTCATGATGACTTTAAAGTGATTAATCATGGTGAATTCAGGCTTATTATCAGTCTCCTCCTCGTTGAAAATCAAAGGACTGATAGCCAGCTTGTAGTCCCCCAGTACCTCGAGGTCGTCTAAGGGATTACCATCGACCAGCAGCAAGTCGGCGTATGCACCTTCCTTAATCACACCCAATTCCCCTGGGTATGGGTTACGCGGACCGGATAAAGCCAGCAACTGGGCGTTGTCGTGGGTAACCAGCTTAAGTACCTCAAAGTTTGAAAGCCAGGTTTTCAACTTGGGAATGAAGCTGTTTTGTAGATAAGTCTTGTCGGGCTGAAACAGCAAATCCGTACCCCAGGCTAGATTAACGTTGTACTTCTTAGCCCAGTTGAATAGGTTAGCAGTGCCCTTGGCAACTTCGTTCTGTTTAACCAGGTTCTCTCCGGACAGAGCTGATTCAGATTCAGATTGTAGCTCAAACACCTGCGCACTGAGCCATACCCCTTCTTTGGCTAGCAACTTCATGGTCTTCTCGCTCATCAAATGACCATGCTCAATAGATTTGACACCTGCATTGACGGCTCGCTCTATCCCTTTATCGTTATAGACATGAACCGTGACATAAGTCCCCCAATCGGAAGCCGCATCTACTGCTGCCTTCAACTCGTCTGCCGTATATTCCACTACGTCGAGGGGGTCGTAATTGGAGCTAACCCCGCCCCCTGCCATGAGTTTGATCTGGGAAGCACCTAACCGGAGATTTTCGCGGGTGGCTGTTAGCACTTCGTCTCTGCCATCAGCGATAATAGTAGCCCTCAGATCCTCTGCATAAGAGTTACCGCCACCAAATCTGCGGGGTCGCGCGTCAGGTTCCCCAAAGTCGCCATGTCCCGATGTCTGGGAAATCGTGGCTCCACTGGGATATATCCGCGGACCTGGTGTTCGTTCTTCTAGGTTTGTTCGTTCTTGTTCTGTAAGACTCCAGTAATCAGATCGATCGATCTCTGCTTTGAGATCGAACACTGGGCCACCCAGATCCCGAACTGCCGTAAAGCCGCGCATCAAGATATTCTTTGCTTCTTTCCTGGCATTGGGATAGAGCTGGCATTTTGCTTCTGGATTGAGTAATTCGGTTGTTAGTTGGTTGGCACTCATCAGGATGTGTATATGATCATCAATCAGACCGGGCATCATCACATGACCAGTGCCATTGATAGTTTGGACATCTTTCTTCGCGATCTCCTGACCATCTTCTAGTTTTATCAGATCTGGCAGGACAATGGGAGTTGCGGAAATCTTATTGATTTTGTTATGGATTACCAAAACATCTGACTCGCCAGAAAGTCCATCAGTGAGGCCGTTGAAAATACGAACCTTCCGAAAAAGTACACCAGGAGGAGGTGGTTCCTCTGGATTTGCAATTTTAGGAGCATTTTCTCTACATCCGGGAAAGTCAGCATAGGCTGCTTGTGGCGTGAGTCCCATTCCCATCAGGGCTATAATTAAAGCCCCTAATATAACTCGCAAGAAAAATCGCATAGGCGTATCTCCTCAATTGGTAAACTTGAGTGTAAATGACTGATCCTAGATTAAGTCCAAAAAAACTTTAAGCCGAGTAGAGCGGGCTTATGCCGAACGCTACATAAATTGTTACACGTTACTGAGTCGGTTGAATGCTGCACGGCTGAAGCATATACAGATGATATCCATTAGACCTCTCCAGAAATTAGCTTTTCACCTAGACAGGGTAAGGGTTTGAGATTCTGTCAAATACCACACGCACAAGGCGATGTGGCTTGTAACTCGTCCAAAGCACAGACCAAGTGAGCATGACGGTCACATCCGGGCAATTGACTGTGCCCTGTTCCTCCGGTCAGTAGTGCGTAGCCTTGCTGACAGAGGAAAGAATTACTCGCTATCTCCCTCTGGGTGGGATGCTCTGTCGTCATTTCCCCTAACCTGCTTTCCCTATTAGCAACAAGGCGTTGCTGATGAGATGACGGAGATCAGACAGTCCCGATGGCTGTAGCGGACTCTTGTACTAAGAAGATCATAAAAGGAGATGTCTATTTGGATTTTCTGAATGTCGCTTCTGAGATCGAGACAATGACACTTGATGGGAAAAATATAAGAAATTTATGAGATGGACAAAATTTCTGATTCTCCCTGATAGGAAAGAATACTACTCTTTCACGCAATCAATCGTGTAGCGCTTTCCTGAGAAACTTTCCTCGATACGCAGCCCGTGGATTTCAGTCTCGAAGCCGGGGAATTGTCGGTCAAATTCCCGTGTAAACCTGAGATACTCAATAATCGAGCGGCTTTCAGGGATGAAGCGCTCTCCAGGCATAATCACGGGGATGCCAGGGGGAGTCGGCGCGACCATGGTGGCAGCAATCCGACCGATTGCCTCCTCAATGTCTACACGCTCAACATGACCCTGTACCAAGGCTTTGTAGGCATCGGCGGGACGCATCGCTGGTTCAGGCAGCGTGAGATACATATCATGAATCGCTTGCAATATATTGTTGGCACGGTAGGACTCATGAATGGCATTGCAGAGGTCGCGTAGCCCCATTTGCTGTTTGGTATAGTGTGGGGCAACACTCTTGAGTGCAATATTAAGGGGTGCGTTGGTATCGTAAAGACGCTTGAACTTGATCAGTTCCGTTAGCAATGTACTCCACTTCCGCTCTGCCAAACCTACTCAAATCTACCTAAGAGACTGATTTGGGCTTGACTTCCTGCTTCCACCTTGGGAGTCGGCTCCAACAGTCCCCAGGCGTAAATTCGGGAGCAGCTCTCCCTACTCGCTCTAAATTTAAGGCTGCATTCAAGTCTCTATCACATGTCCAACCGCATTTTTCACACTGAAAAATCCGCTCTGATAAAGATAAAGACTGTTTCACCTCACCACAACAATGGCAAGTCTTAGAACTAGGAAACCACCGGGAAACTACAATCAATTTTGCCCCATAAAGTGGGCATTTATACTCTAACTGTCGTTTAAATTCATAAAAACTCCCATCCGCAATAGCTAGAGCTAGCTTGCCATTGGCTAACATGCCACTAACGTTTAAGTCTTCAATTACCACCACGCCGTGGTTCTTGGCGAGGTAGGTGGTCAACTTGTGTAAGTAGTCAGAGCGAATGTTAGCAATTTGGCTATGCAGTCGCGCTATTTTTGTCTTGGCTTTGAGCCAATTTTTCGATTGGAGTTGTTTATGTCGGTGACTCCATTGCAGGTGAGCTAGCTGTTTGAGCAGTTGCCGAGTTTTTTTGGCGCCGACAAAGACTTCATTAGTTGAAAGTGTGGCTAAATTGAAGATTCCTAAAAGCTCGACCTACAGGGCTTTTGATAAAGGCAACCCCTCCAGCATGTCCGGGTGTATGCCAGGAGTAGGCGGACTCCTCGGCGTGCTTCACCATCGATTAATGCGTCGTCTGGGAACCTGCGTAAGCAGGATATTAAGATTGCGAAGTGTTAAGAATCTCAGTGGCTTTAGCCCTGAGAGTGTCAAGATCCTGGTATCTTTTTTGTGAACAATTAAACAGGATCTGCTAAATGATGAAACGATCGATTCGACTCGCTATGGTTATGTTAGTTGGGTTTTTAGTGTTCTCTCTCTCGGTGCCGGGTGTAGCCCTAAGCGCAGAGATTGACCTCCCAATTCCTCTACCCCAAAGCGAGGAGATTGACTTACCAACTGGTTATCAGCCAATTAATTGCGATCCAGATGATTTTCAATTACCAGTTCCTCCTCGAGGAAAAAAATATCATATTGAATTCCCAACTGGTTACGAGGTGCCCAGTGATTGCGATTCACTGCAACCTCACCTGGTCGAGCTTAATGATGGGACTGTCTCCACTGATATCACCTACGCAACACTGTCAGGCTTTCGACCCCTAAGTTTAGATCTCTACCAAGGCCGAGACACTGGTACCACCGAGCCACGCCCCTTGGTGGTATTCGTCCACGGTGGTGCATGGACGAATGGACATGAGCGAGGGACTGCCGACTTCATCGATTTTCCGAGTGTGTTCGCTGCTCTAGCTAACTCTGGCTACGTTGTTGCCTCTCTGGAATATCGCTTGAGCGGGGAAGCCCCGTTCCCAGCCGCAATTAAGGATGTGAAGAGGGCAATTCACTTCCTGCGTAGTAAGGCTTCAGAATTTGGCATCAATAAAGACAAGATTGCGCTCTGGGGGGCATCTGCCGGCGCTAACTTGACATCCCTTGCTAGCGTTGCCTGCGATGTTCCGTTATTCAAGCCGGAAGAGTCATTCGGGAAAGATTGGAACGATTGCGTCCAGGGCTTTGTCGGTTGGTATGGTCCCTACGACCTCGTCCGACTTTTTGGCGACCCAAGACTATTCCCGCCAGCAAACCAAGCTCTAACAGATCCACAATCTATTGGCACACTCGCCTATTTCCAATGCATTAAGGATGGGGTATGTCCCCATGAGATCCTCTCAGCAGCTAGTGCAGTAACCTATGTTGACAAGAACGATCCACCAATGCTCTTGATCCACGGAAAAGAAGATACCGTCGTACCGTATAACCAGTCTGAAATCCTAGCAGCGAAAGTCAAAGAGGTACACGAGATACCAAAGGAACAATCGACAGATTTGGTGAAAGTGGTGCTGATCGATTGTGTAAATCACGATTTCAGGGGACAGGAAAAGTCCCGAACGCACCAAGCATCGATGAAGGCACTCTGGGAAACCTTCACCTTTTTGGATAAACTTTTCCTTCCCAACCCACCGGAAGACTCTCGTTGGGTTGTTGACGAACAAGAGCTATGTCCGGTTCCTTGGTAGTTCTCATAGGAAAAACGGGAAGCGAGAAACTCAGTCTCTAAAGAGCTGAGAGAAATACGACTGCGGTTTTAACCGCAGTCGTATTTCAGAATCAACGATGGTGAGGATCTTCAATATAACGTTTAACCACATCGCTGCTAATATTACCAGCAGTACTGACAAAATAGCTGTGCGTCCAAAGAGACGGCA
>NZ_BLAY01000221.1 GCF_020521235.1 Microseira wollei NIES-4236
CTAATTGCTAATTGCTAATTTTTCTAGCCATTAGCCATTAGCCATCCTTGCTAATTGCTAATTGCTAATTGCTAATTTTTCTAGCCATTAGCCATTAGCCATCCTTGCTAATTGCTAATTGCTAATTTTTCTAGCCATTAGCCATTAGCGATTAGCTATTAGCTACACTGTGAAAATGTCCTCTTCTGCCCATTTTGGCGTTGCATCTTTTGCCACGATGGTGAGGAGGGCGTAGTCTTTTTTGTTCATGCCTACTGGCAATTCTTTGGGCACTCCTAAGACTGTTTGGGTCTTAAAAACGGTTCCCGGTTTGAGGTCGTGGAAGGGGAACTCTGGTTCGGTGCAACCTAAACATGGCATCCCGGCACGGGTTTTGGATGAAACGCGGTTCCACAATATCCGGTTGCAGGATGAATGGGTCATCGGACCGCGACAACCCAAGTCGTAAAATAGGCAACCTTTCCTCTGTCCAAATTCGGCGGTGGATGCTTTGTAGGCAAAGTGTACGTTGCGGGTACATCCTGTTTGGGTAAAACTCTTGAAGAAGGTTTGGGGTCGATTTAATTCGTCAAGGGTAATGTCGCTAATTCTTCCGGTTGCTATGGCAACTAATATCTGAGTTATCCAGTCTGGATGGGCGGGACATCCGGGTATGTTAATCACAGGTAATCCGCCTTTTGAACGGTATTCTGTCCCTAAAAATCCGCCTTCTTTGCGTTTGAGAAATTGCAATCCCGTCGAGTCGCTGGGGTTGGGTTCCATTGCGGGAATTCCGCCCCAGGTGGCGCAGTCTCCCACCGCAACGACAAAGCTGGCGACTTGGGAAAGGTCGGTTAACCAGTCTTTCATCGGACGATCGGCGAAACGGTTCCAAGTTCCGGTACCGTTGGGTGCTTGGACGACGCTGCCTTCAAAAACTAGGATATCGAGGGGAATTTTGCCGTTTATGCAATCCCACAAGAGTTTTTGCAAGTTTGCGCCTAATTCCAATCCCAAGGATGGATGCCAAAGTACGTTGATACCAAAATCTGCAATTAAGTCGCAGGCGGTGGGTTCTTCGGCGTTGAGAAATGACATGGTGTTACCCGAACAGGCAGCACCTTGCAGCCACAGTACGTTTACCATAAGCTAGATTTTTTCTATTGTTTCCAATGCCAAATGATCGTGACGATTCCTGTGCGTGCCGCAGGGAATCGCCACTCGCTTCTACACTCTTATTTCTCAATATCTGGCAATTTTTGATTTAAGACTATTGGGTTTAATAAAAGTTTATAATTGGCTTCGTTCAAGTCTGAAGAAAACCTTAAAAAGTAGTTTTAACAACAATTTTTTGGTTCAAAAACGGGAACTTATAAAGGTCAGCTTAGTGTTAGGATGTCTACTGACGATGTTGGTTTTATTGTTGAAAACCTTGTATGACAAGGCTTTAGCCGTTTACGAACCTCTATCTTCCATCTATTTAAACAACTAATTGTTTGTTTAAATATAGTTGATAAAAAATGTCAATATAATCAGAATCATTTTAATAGTATAGTCAGATTATGACGATAGCGGGCGTTCTTTGAGAAAAATAAAAGGGGTTAAAAAAATGGATCGGATTGTAAACATTTGAAAATAAAGTCTAGATTTTTAGAAGAAAGGTGTTTTATAGTTCTGTGAAGTGGGCGTTAAATCATTACCTGGTTAAAGGAGGGTGGTGGTGACACGTAGCATCACCGATGCGGCGGTGAAGGCAGCGATCGCAGCGATAGAATCAGAATCAGCAACAACTCAAGAAAAAATCGAAATGCTGATCGAAATGGCACTGGGTTTTCAGAAAAAGCCCAAAAGTGCCAAGGAGTTGCAGGACGCGGTAACCCTGTATTACCGTGCGATCGATCTGTGCGGTGAGGAGTATCCCCTACTGAAAGCGAGGGCGACGGCGGGAATGGCGACGGCGCTACGCACAATTGGGGCGGAGGGGACGGATTTGCTATTGCAAGCGAAAGCTGGGTATGAAGCGGCGATGCCGGTGTTGCAAGAATTTGCCTCGCCGGAGGAAGTGGCGGAAGCGCAGATGAATTTGGGACTGGTGTTGCAATCGCTGGTGCCGTTTAATTTGGCGAAGGTGGCGGATGGGATTTCTGCGTATCAGCGGGCGTTGCGGGTGTTTACCGCAGCGGCGTATCCCCAGGAATTTGCGATTTTGCACAATAATATTGCGATTGCATATCTTTCGATGCCGTTAGCGGCGGCGGGGGAAGAGTTGCGGCAAGGTTTGGCTGTGCAGTCGTTTGAGGAGGCGCTAAAGCAGATTAACCCGATCGATCATCCCAGCGAATATGCGATGTTGCAGAATAATTTGGGCAACGCTTTGCAATACTTGCGGAGTTCCCATCCGGTGGAGAATAATTTGCGAGCGATCGCAGCATACAATGAAGCGTTAAAAGTGCGGACACGTCAAGACACGCCCTTAGAATACGCCAACACAATTTCTAACAAAGCCAACGCCCTTTCTAACTTACCCGACGACTGGGAAAAACCAGAAGCGGGCAATCCCAAAAATCTTGCCCAAGCAAGTACTTACTATCAAGAAGCGTTGGAAATTTTCACCCAATACGGACAGATAGAACAAGCGCAAACCGTAGCCCAAGCATTGCAGGAAATTGCTGGCTAATGGCTAATAGGTAATGGAAAGGAATCCCCAATTAGCAATTAGCAATTAGCAAGCAATTAGCAATCACCAATTGAGAGGAAAACACACAATGGATGAAATTTTGACAAGCCCGACTTTGAAAGACTTTCTCACCAGCTTGGCGGCTGGGGATATTAACTTCATGACAGGATTGGTGTGGTTAGTGTTAGCTGCCGCTTTATCGCTAATCGGCGGTGCAATTGGTGGAGTGTTGGTGGGTGGGAAAGATTTAGGGAATCAGTTGGCTGCTATGATTGGCGGATTATTTGGCCCAGCGGGCGTAATTCCCGCCGTATTAATCGGGCTAGTTATCCTCAGATTCGTAGGATAAAACTTCCCCAATTACCAATTACGCATTACCAATTACCCATTAGGAGGAATCATGTTAGAAGTCGGCTGGTTTTCTACAAAGTTACTTCTCAAAGGAAAGCTGCTACGAAACCCCGGATATTTTTATCGGCAAACTGCGATTGGTGCGGGGATTGGTTCGCTGTTACTGGTATCCTTGGCACAAACAGAAGTTCCCTTTTGGTTTCCGGTAATTGTATCCAGTTTAGCAACAGGCGCAATCATGCCATTTTTGCTAAAGGACATCAAAATGAAGTAGAGATGGGGGATAGGGATGCCATAATTCCCCATCCCCATTTAGCCATTAGACCTCTCGAACAAACAAACTCTTTGACAGGCGAGACGCCTATCCCACAAGAGTTATTGGAGAAGTTTATTAGCCAGCAATTAGCCAGCAATTTATTATGACCATCGCCAAGGATAAACCAACCGTTGAAGAGAAATCGACGCTGGAAGAATTAGTCGCCGAAATCAGCCGCTTTGAGGCGATTATTTCCGAGTGGGATGAAGGTCAGCGCTGTGTCGTTGTTGGATTAAAAAGAGCGATTGAAGATTTACATAAAGAAGCGCTAACCCGGTTAATTCGCACCGTTAAGCAAGAATCCCTGGAAGCATTACGCCATGCTGTTGAAGATGAGGTTGTCTACGGAATCTTGCGCTATCACGAATTAGTAAAACCGCCGCAAGCACCTTTAGAACAGCGAATTCAGACAGCTTTAGAAGCAGTACGCCCCAGCTTGAAAAGCCATGACGGGGATGTGGAATTGGTGGCAGTTAAATTACCGGATACGGTAGAAATACGGTTAATCGGAAATTGCAGCCATTGTGTCGCTTCCAGCCTGACTTTAACTGAAGGAATAGAACATACAATCAAGGCTTATTGTCCGGAAATTACCCATGTAGTTGCGGTTAATAAGACCAAGGAGGCAGATCTGAGTTTAACCAGTCCCTTTGAGGGTACAATAGAAGATAGATGCGTCGAAGTCACAAGGGTTGAAAAAATTCCAGAATGGTGTGTTTTAGCAGCAGAGGTTGATGGGCAAAGGGTGATTTTATGGCGTAAAGGTGACAAAATTACCTGTTACCGCAATGCTTGCACTCACCTGGCCTATCCTATAGATATGGGTCAGGTTAGTAACGGCATCATTACTTGTCCTTTCCACCGATTTAAGTACAAATTAGAGACTGGTGAATGCTTGACTGCGCCAGAACTTCCCCTGGAGTCTTATCCCGTGCGAGTGGATGGGAATAAGGTATTTGTGCAGGTGGAGAAGTAACGAGTTATTTACAGGGTAAACCAATTTGAGAATAGATTCGCTAGCATTCTTGTAGGAGAGTTGGTTAAAAACGAGTGTTCGCACCTGTATCATTAACCCGCCAGGGATTAAAATCCAAGGGCTAATAGCGAAAGTCCTCTTAAGAGGACTGGGTATGCGGTTTTTCAGTCCACTTAAGTGGACTTCAGCTATTAGCCCGGAAATTAATTTCCGGGCGGACTTTGAAGCTAGGCGAGAATCGGACAAAATATCAATCCAAACCGATATCAATCCAAACCGATTAAAAAAATGGATACCCGAATTAAGCTTAGTCCTGCAACAGCAGTTAATTCAGAAGTGAAAAAGCAACCTCAACCTTTGCCTCTTTCATCTCAAGGTGCTGAGGTAATTTTAGGCATAAGTCCCGCACAGGGTGAATTAGCAATTCCCGTCGCACCGAGTGCTACTACTTTATTTGGCCCTCGCGGTGCTTGTTTGGTGTCAGAAACAGGCGCTTTGTGGGTGTCGGATACGGGTCATCATCGATTATTAGGATGGCGAAATCGACCTCAACAAGACGGAGAACCTGCTGATTGGGTTATCGGACAACCAAACTTTAATTCTGAAGGACAAAATGCTAAAAAAACGCCTGTTGCGGCAACGTTAAGCGTACCGACTGGCGTTTGCGTTTGTGGGGAAGGATTGGCGGTGGCGGATGCTTGGAATCACCGCGTTTTGATTTGGAAAAGTCTGCCGGAAGATAGTAATGTTCCGGCAGATTTGGTGTTGGGACAAGTGGATTTTACCCACAACGAATCGAATCGGGGAAGTTTGGATGCGGATGCCCATACCTTACACTGGCCTTATGGGGTTTTGTATCGTCAAGGGCGATTGTTTGTTGCGGATACGGGAAATCGGCGGGTGTTGATTTGGAATCAATTGCCGCAAGAAAACGGTCAACCTGCGGATGTGGTTTTGGGACAACCGGATATGGTTTCTCGTAACGAAAATGGCGGCGGTTCTCCTACTGCTTCGACTATGAGATGGCCTCATAGCATAACCTTTTGGGAAGACAATCTAGTCCTGATCGATGCGGGAAATAACCGCGCAATGGTTTGGGACGGAATACCCAGAGAAAATAACACCCCTTGTGCCGTTGTTTTAGGGCAAAATAATTTTGAATCGGTCGAAATGAATCAAGGAGTTTATTGTCCGACTCCTAGCAGTTTGAGTCTGCCTTATGGTCTTGGCACTTGGGGCGATTGGTTATTCGTTGCCGATACAGCGAATTCCCGATTATTGGGATGGAAAAAGCCACTATCAATTTTATCTTTACAGGGGGCTGATGCAGATGGAATCACCGGACAAAGAGATTTTCAAAGTAAAGGCGAAAATCGCGATTTTGGACTAGCGATGCGAGATACTTTTTGTTGGCCTTATGGTATCCAAATTTGCGGGAATACAGCAGTTATTGCCGACTCTGGCAATAATCGAGTTTTACTCTGGCATCTAACCCATTAGACCTCTCCAACAAAGAATCTCAAAGACAGGCGAGACGCCTATCCCACAAGAGTTTTTGGAGAAATCTATTAGCAATTAGCAATTAGCAATTAGCAATTACCAATGACTCAAGAACAAATCAGGGTATGCGGCACAGTTCAAGGCGTAGGATTTCGTCCTACGGTGTATCGCCTTGCTAAAGCTTGCGGGTTAAAAGGAGATGTTTGCAACGACGGGGAAGGCGTTTTAATCCGCGCATCCGGTACTAATGAATCCATCGATGAATTTGTCCAAAGGTTGCAGGAAGAATGTCCGCCGTTAGCCAAAATTGAAGCAATTATTCGCACGGGTTATGAAGGCAATTTAGACGAGTTAAATGATTTCGCTATCGCTGCCAGTATTAGCAGTAAAGTCCGCACTAAAATTGCCCCCGATGCTGCTACTTGTCCCCCATGCAAAACCGAAACACTCGACCCCTTTAGTCGCTGGTATCGCTATCCTTTTACAAATTGCACTCATTGCGGGCCTCGTTTAAGTATTATTCGGGCAATTCCTTACGACCGCCGCAACACCAGCATGGCGAATTTTCCCATGTGTCCGGAATGCGAAAAAGAATATCACGATGTAGAAAATCGTCGCTTTCACGCCCAACCTGTAGCCTGTTATAAATGCGGTCCTTCTGCATGGTTAGAACGCGCAGATGGTAAACCCGTGACTGCTTCTATGTTTTCGATGATGGATGATGTGGATGCAGTTTGTACCCTATTACAAAGGGGTGAAATTGTGGCGATTAAAGGGATAGGGGGAATTCATTTAGCTTGCGATGGGACGAATGAAACTGCGGTGCAAAAATTGCGTCAGCGCAAGCAACGCTATCACAAACCCTTTGCTTTAATGGCGCGGGATATAGAAATTATTGAAAAGTCTTGCATCGTCAGCGCTAAGGAAAGAGAATTACTACAAAGTCCCGCCGCACCGATTGTTTTATTGCCAAGGAAAGACACAATCGAAAATGCCATTGCTGCTGCGGTTGCGCCTGGGCAAAATACCCTTGGATTTATGCTTCCTTATACTCCGCTGCATCATCTAATTTTAAAGCGGATGGAACGCCCAATTGTATTAACCAGCGGCAATCTTTCCGACGAACCGCAATGCATTGATAACGATGAAGCGCGGTCAAAGTTAGGGAAAATAGCCGATTATTTCTTACTCCACAATCGAGATATTGTTAACCGAATTGATGATTCTGTCGTGCGGGGGATTGGGGACAAATTACAAACAATCCGGCGCGCTAGAGGATATGCGCCATCTACCATTACCTTACCCGATGGATTTAAAGCCGCCCCGCATATTTTGGCAATGGGTAGCGAGTTGAAAAATACCTTTTGTTTGTTGCGGGATGGGGAGGCAATTTTATCTCAACATTTGGGGGATTTGGAGAATGCCGCCGCGTTTAATGCTTATCGAGATACGCTGAATTTGTACTTGAATTTATTCGAGCATAAACCCGTCGCGATCGCCACCGACCAACACCCCGAATATCTCTCGACCAAACTAGGTCACTCACTCGCCGCCGCCAACAATTTAAAACTCTACCAAATCCAACATCACCACGCCCATATCGCCGCTTGCATGGCAGAAAATCAGCTGACTCTCGATACACAACCCGTGTTAGGAATTGCTTTAGATGGATTGGGATACGGTGAAGATGGTACAATTTGGGGAGGGGAATTCCTCTTAGCAGATTATCGCAGTTACAAACGCTTGGGAACCTTCAAACCCGTGGCGATGATTGGCGGCGAACAAGCGATTTATCAACCTTGGCGCAATACTTACGCCCACTTGACAGCAGCTTTCAACTGGCAGGATTTACACCAAAAATATAGGGATTTAGACCTATTGACTTTTTTCGCACAAAAGCCTCTTAACCTGCTAAATCAGATGGTAGAAAAACGGATTAACTCTCCCCTTGCTTCTTCTTGCGGGCGCTTATTTGATGCCGTGGCGGCGGCGATTGGTATATGTCGCGCAGAATCCAGCTATGAAGGGCAAGCGGCAATTGAAATGGAAGCATTAATTGATATCAATAGCTTAAATGATACCCCTGCTTATCCCTTTGAGATTGGGATTTTAAATAGTATCCCCTACCTGGAACCGCGTCCAATGTGGCAAGCTTTGTTGGAGGATTTGCAGCAGCAGGTGACTCAATCTGCTATTGCTACAAAATTCCATCAAGGTTTGGCTAATGCGATCTCTGACATGATTGTCCATTTATGCGATCGCTATTTGGTTAATCAAGTTGTCCTATCCGGCGGCGTTTGGCAAAATTGTCTCCTGTTAGACCTAATTACCAGGCGCTTGCAAGTAAAAAAATTAACCGTACTCACTCATAGCATCGTACCGCCCAATGATGGCGGTTTATCCCTGGGACAAGCGGCGATCGCTGCTGCCCTGTTTAATTAGAAACCGGGTTTCTTACTGGGATCTCTTTATCTTAGAAACCCGGTTTCTTTGCGTAAGTCCTGAGCCATGAGAATTTGACAAATATTAAGGAAAAGAAAAATTCAGAGTTCGCCGAAGTATTGGTGATACTATAAAAGTAGGTTAAATTGTTCGCAGTAAACCATAACTCAAAGAAGCGAGTAGACATACGTACTCCTGAATCTGCCCTCAAAAGTGAGGGGAAAGAGAATATCTCTAAAATTAAAAAAGCGGGGAATGCGTAGGTCTTCTCCCAGAAAATTTCAATGTTTCAGGGAGGAATAAAAAATCTCTGATAATGCCACACATTAAAGTTTTCAAAACATCAGATTGACTCGGCTGAGTGGTTTATTGCAGCAGTTTAAAATCCTGTTGATTTTCTAACACAAACCAATTAATTGAAGGAGCATTGATCGTGAAAGCTAAAGACATAATGACGCAAGATGTCGCGCTGATTCGCGGTTCGGCAACGGTAGAAGACGCAGTAAAATTAATGCGGTTGAGGGGAGTGCGATCGCTCGTTGTAGAAACTCGCAACGATGAAGACGCCTACGGGATTGTCACCGAAGCAGATATTGCGTTCAAAGTCGTTGCATACGGCAAAGATACCAAGCAGGTGCGCGTTTATGAAATCATGACCAAGCCCTGCATTGTCGTCAACCCCGATCTGGGCGTTGAATACGTAGCGCGGTTATTTGGTCAGACGGGAATTTTACAAGCACCCGTAATTGCTGGCGAATTATTGGGGATTATTTCTGTTGGCGACATCGTACACAAGAGCGACTTCCTAGAAAATCCCAAGATCTCTTTCCTCGAACAAAAACTCAAACAAGCAGTTTCCGATGCTCGCTCTGCTTCTGCTACTTACGGAACTCACACGAAAGAAGCAAACGACGCTTGGGATTTAGTAGACGAACTTGAAGCTGAATTAGCTTTCCAAAGTGGCAAAGTACCACAAAAAACTTCGAGAGAGCTATTTGTTGAAGCTTTACTAACACCCCCTGCCGATCTGCGCGTCAAATCCTAGTATTGGTGAAAGCCGGTTTTTCAAAAAAACCGGGTTTCTGTGTCAGGCGTAGGTTGGGTTTCGTGACCTCAACCCAACCTACAATTAGAGGACTTACGCAGCTGGCACATCAGTTTGTTCTTAGTCAGCGGGGGGCTTCAAGATTGGCACTTTAGTGCCTACTACGAACATCTATTGTTTGTTCTTAGTCAGCGGGGCGCTTTAAGATTGGCACTTTAGTGCCTACTACGAACATCTATTGTTTGTTCTTAGTCAGCGGGGCGCTTCAAGATTGGCACTTTAGTGCCTACTACGAACATGAATTGATATTTTTATTGTGACACTTGCGTCAGTCCCCAATTTATCTGAATTGTTAAGAAAAACCTGTAAAAGTCTTGTTAGAGATTTGCGATCGCTCACAATCATTCTATGAAAGCTAGCCAAGATACGTTTTCCGGGTATCAAGTCCCAGAATCGGTCAAACGCCTGTTAATGCAGGCAGTAGACAACTGGGAAAATACCGCTATTGCCGATGAATATATGAACCAAGCTCTGGCAAAAGCCGAAGCTTATCCAGACATTCTGGTTGCCGCCTATCGCTATTTTTACTACAAGGGAAATAATCCAATGGCGCTCCAGATGGCAGAGAAAATTTTGGCAACCGTTAAAAGAGCGGAAAACTTACCCGATGATTGGGAAAAACTCAAACCGATCTTAACAATTCGCCGCCAAGAACCGGAGATCAGGCGGTACTTAAATGCTTATGCCGCGACGGGTTTTATTTTAGCTAAAATGGGAGAAGTCCAACAAGCCAAAGCAGTGACAGAAAAAATTCAGGACATCGATCATGAATCGGAATTTGGAGCATCAATCGTACTAGATATTCTAACACGGTGACAAGAATAAACAGCAAAAGGAAGATTAAAAATGTGTTTAGGAATTCCCGGTCAAATAGTAGAAATAACCGACGCGAATCAAAAATTAGCCATCGTTAACGTAGGCGGAGTCAAGCGCCAAGTAAATATCGCTTGCATCGTTGACGAACAACATCCCCCCGCGTCTTGTATCGGCGACTGGGTGCTAGTTCACGTCGGTTTTGCTATGAACCGCATCGACGAAGAAGAAGCCGCCGAAACCTTGCAATTATTACAAGAACTAGCAGAAGCCCAAGCCATTTTAAGCAATTAACAATTAGCAATTAGCAATTAGCAATTCCCTATGAAATACGTTGATGAATTCCGCGATCCAAAAAAAGCCGAAGCCTTACTTTGGGAAATCCAAAAATTAGGGCAACAACTAGAAAAGCCTATCAAAATAATGGAGATCTGCGGCGGTCATACTCATTCGATTTTTAAGTATGGCATCGAAGACATGCTGCCGGATAATATTGAGTTTATTCATGGGCCTGGATGTCCGGTATGCGTGATGCCAAAAGGGAGATTAGATGATGCGATCGCCATCTCGCAAAACCCCAACGTCATCTTTACCACATTCGGCGACGCCATGCGGGTTCCCGGTTCCAAATATAGCCTGTTGCAAGCCAAAGCACAAGGCGCAGATATCCGCATGGTTTACTCGCCGTTAGATAGCCTCAAAATTGCTAAAGAAAACCCCGACAAAGAAGTTGTATTCTTCGCCATCGGGTTTGAAACTACCGCCCCCAGCACTGCTTTTACAGTCCTACAAGCAGCGGCAGAAAACATTAAAAACTTCAGCCTGTTTAGCAATCACGTCCTGGTAATTCCCGCCCTGGAAGCCTTGCTAGATAATCCCGATTTGCAACTCGATGGTTTTATCGGCCCCGGTCACGTCAGCATGGTAATTGGCAGCGTTCCCTATCAGTTTATCGCCCAAGAATATCATAAACCAATTGTAGTTTCTGGATTTGAACCTTTAGATATTTTGCAATCGGTTTGGATGCTATTGCAGCAACTCTTAGAAGGACGTTGCGAAGTCGAAAACCAATACAATCGACTCGTGCAGAAACGGGGGAATATTAATGCCCTCGAAGCGATGAATAAAGTATTTGAAGTGCGAGAAAGCTTCGAGTGGCGCGGCTTGGGAGATATTCCCAATTCCGGGTTAAAAATTCGGGCAGAATATGCCCAATTCGACGCCGAAGTTAAATTTAAGATTCCCGGCGTAAAAGTTGCCGATCATAAAGCTTGTAAGTGTGGAGAAATCCTCAAAGGAGTGTTAAAACCTTGGCAGTGTAAAGTCTTCGGTACGGCCTGCACCCCCGAAACTCCGATTGGAACTTGTATGGTTTCCTCTGAAGGAGCTTGTGCAGCCTATTATAAATACGGAAGACTCTCTAAATTTGCCAAACAACCGATAGCTGAAAAAGAAAAGGTAACGGTTTAAAGGCGAGGGAACGCAGGGTGCTATCTATAGCGGATTGCAGCCGCATGAGGTACACCTTCGTTTGTGTAGCGGCACCCTTAAGGGTGCCGCTACACAAACGAAGCCAAAAGGCTGTACCTCACACGAAAAGCAATCTGCTGTATCAATCAAAAGGACAATTTAAGGAGGTAATTTATGCCTTTCGTAACCGTCCAAATTGCCAAAGGTCATTCGCTCGAAAAGAAACGAGAACTAGCTCAAGCCATCACCGAAACGCTGGTTTCTACATTGGGAACAAAGCCAGAGTGGGTGACGATTCACATTGATGAATTCGAGCGAGAAAATTGGGCAGTGGGAGGTGAATTGCACTCAGATAAACATAGCGGTAGACATGGTGAAAAAGTTACCAGCTAATTGATTCAATTGTTGAGACAAGCCGCAAAACCAGCCCGGAAATGAATTTCCGGGCTAATAGCGAAAGTCCATTAAAATGGACTAAAATATTTTCAGAGTTCTCTTGAGAGGACTTTAGCTATTAGCCCTTGGATTTAAATCCCTGGCGGGCGTTGAAACTGATGCAAAATCGACAATCATGAACCAACAACCAATTTTAGGAAACATCAGTCCTCTGATTCCCGCAGGTAGCGATGTGGAGGTGGCGATTGCATTCTACGAAAAGCTTGGTTTTACCACCATCCATAAAGAAGCAAACCCGCTCCGGATGGCAATTGTCAAGCGCGACACGGCAGAAATCTTTCTGGTCAAAAACGATTACAAACAACTAGCAGAAGAAACTAGCCTTCGCATCCACGTCACCAACATCGAACAACTTTATCAAGAGTTTCAAAGCAAAGGAGAAGAGATAATTCATCCGAATGGAAAGTTAGAAACAAAACCTTGGGGGGTGAAAGAATTTGTAGTTCTAGATCCTGCGGGTGTCTGCATTACCTTTTACGAACCAGCAAGTTGAATGAAAATCGAGGAGATTTACAACTTTCTTAAATTATCAGATTCAGTGGCAACATCCGGACAACCCACTGAAGCGCAATTTGCAGCGATTAAAGCATCGGGTTATCAAGTGGTTGTAAATCTGGCGCTGACATCATCTTCAAATGCCTTACCTAATGAAAAAGAAATTGTGGAATCATTGGGGATGGAGTACGTTCATATTCCCGTAGTTTGGGAAAATCCCACCCTTGACGATCTTGCCCGTTTTTTTCATATCCTGGAAGCGAACGCCGATCAACCTATATTTGTCCACTGTGCGGCAAATATGAGAGTTTCGGCGTTCGTGTATCTTTATCGCCGCATTCATGAAACCATGAGTGAAGAGCAAACAAAACGAGATTTACATCAAATTTGGATACCAAATGAAAATTGGCAAAATTTTATCCAGCAGGCGATAGAACATTACCAAAAACAATGACAAACCTTACCTTAATTATCGGCAACAAAAATTATTCCTCCTGGTCTTTGCGCCCTTGGTTGGCGATGCAGCAAGCAGGGATTGAATTTGAAGAAGTGCGAATTCCCCTACATACGCCAGAAACTAGCCAAAAAATATTGCAATATTCCCCATCGGGAAAAGTGCCAGTTTTAGTTCATAATGGGCTAACGGTGTGGGAATCTATTGCCATTTGCGAATATATAGCCGAGTTATTTCCAGACCGCAATTTGTTGCCAGAAGATAGAGAAAAGAGAGCGATCGCGCGATCCGTCAGTGCTGAAATGCACGCAGGTTTCGTCAAATTGCGGCAAAATATGCCGATGGATTGCCGCGCGCGCTATCCCGGACAGGGAATGAAACCGGGAGTGCAAGAAGATTGCGATCGCATCACTACAATCTGGCGCGAATGTCGGCAAAAATATGGCAGCAACGGCGATTTTCTGTTCGGCAATTTCACCATTGCCGATGCTATGTATGCCCCCGTCGTCTCTCGTTTTATCACCTACGACGTGCAGCTAGACCCCATTTCCAAAGCTTACGCCGAGGCAATTTGGTCGCTGACTGCCATGCAAAAATGGGTAGCAGCAGCAATAGCTGAACCAGAAGTTATTGCTGCTTAAAGCACCTTACAAGGAGTTGCGCCATGTTAATCGATCCGCCAAACATACCAGATAGAAAAAGTTCAAATTACCCCGAACAATTTAAACCGTTAGTTGCAGGTAGAATTAAAAAGAGATTGGGAGATGCAGCAGGGTTAAAAAACTTCGGCGTCAATCTCGTCAAACTCGAACCGGGGAGTTGTTCGGCACTGCGTCATTGGCATACTAACCAAGATGAATTTATCTACATTTTGTCGGGAGAAGTTACCTTAGTCACAAACGCCGGAGAGCAAATTTTGCACTCAGGAATGGCAGCAGGTTTTCCAGCAGGAGAGGCAGATGGACATCATTTAATCAATCGATCAAATGCAGTTGTAGAGTATTTAGAAGTAGGCGATCGCACGCCTAACGACGTAGTAACCTATCCCGACAATGACTTAACTGCCAAAGATAATTCTGGAGTTTGGGTATTCGCCCACAAAGATGGAAGTCCGTATGAAAGTTAGAAAAGTAGGGTGCGTTAGCGACAGCGTAACGCACCAATCAATCAACTCAACTCTGAAACTAGGGTGCGTTAGCGACAGGGTAACGCACCCATCAATCAACTCAACTCTGAAAGTAGGGTGCGTTAGCGACAGGGTAACGCACCAATCAATCAACTCAACTCTGAAAGTAGGGTGCGTTAGCGACAGGGTAACGCACCAATCAATCAACTCAACTCTG
>NZ_BLAY01000222.1 GCF_020521235.1 Microseira wollei NIES-4236
CAAAGTGGTAAATAGAACGTGGTTTTGTATGACACGCAGCGCCCCCCACGCACCCACCCCCCACCCCCCCCACTCCCCCCCACCCCGCCTCTCCACAAAAAAAAAAAAAAAAAAAAAAGCCCACCCCCTCCCGGGGGCGCCCCCCCCCCCCCACCCAAAAGGTGTTGGGTGTTTTGGGGGGGGGGGGGGCGGGCCCCGCCATTGTGGTGAGTTTATTTATATTCACCTACTTAATAAGCGAGCGCGTAACATTTCAAAATCTTGAAGCCCATAAGCTTGGCGCAGAATTAACTTAGCTTTATTGTTAATACCTTCCATCACAACGCTGGTATTCCGATTGATAAAGTAGTTACAAATAACCTCTAAATGTTCGCGAATTGTTCTAGCAACTTTTCCATAAATAACTTGCTCCCCAGTTAGCCATTTTTTGCAGCGATTCATACCGGATGTTACGGTTTTGTTTCAGAAATTAAGCAAAGTTATTCTTTGATATAATCAGTAATTTTGAGACAGGGAGACTGAAATAATATTTGTTCAATTTGTCAAGTTCAGCCTCGGTTAAATCCGCTGATTTTTTCAGGTTTCCGAACCTAAATTGCGCCTGAATCCGGATTTTATTTAAAGCTTGATTGACTAATTTCATCACATGAAATCGGTCAAATACTACTTTGGCATTGGGAAAGAACTCAGCAATCACTTTGGCAAATCCGGCGCATCAAGTGGTTGCTGATTGAGGGCTGCAATGATATCCTCCTGTTTATGGCTATCAATGACTTCGAGTAAATTTCCGGTATCCACATTACTCACCAAAGTAATAAAGCTGCGCTCGCAAATTATATTGCTGATTTCATCTATACTCAATCGTTTAACTTGGATCCAATCTTTTTTTTAATGATTGATTAACGCGCCGGAATATCCCTTCAATTTCTTCCCGACTTAAACCTTCTTCTCGACTAACTTGCTCCATATTGGTAGCTAAAACTCGTTGGTAAATGTTCTGTTCGTAGCGTTGGGTATGTGCTTGCCGCCAATCAATAAAATCTAGTCTTTCCGTGCTATACTTTTGGCAGGTTCGGCAATAGAATCGGCGGCGTGGGACTTTGAGGTAAACTGGTTGACCAAAACTGGGGAGATCTCTGACTAATATGTAAGTAGTTTGGTGTAATTTTTCTGTATACCTTTGGCAATGAGGACAGTGCATTCCACGATTTAAAATTTTCAGATGCAGGCAAATATATCCCTCAACTTGCTGAAAGCTTTCTACGGTAGTTCCTGCTAAGTTTAGCAGCGTATCCAAAGGCGATTTCATCATAGCGGTTAGTCACTGCAACGAAAACTTCCTGATATATTGTAATTTCTCCTCATCCATCAGATACCTTTCGTCAGCTATGCCAGCCTTACTTCCTTATCTAGTAAGATTTTGAGCGGTTTCATTTTCCCAAGTTTCTGACTTTGATAAGCAAAATTAATCACACCAAGTACGGAACCAAAGAAGTCGTTCCCTAGAGGTACTCTGAAGCCACCCCATGCCGTCCATGGGAGGGGGTTCTAATTCACTTTCAACCTTTCTCTGACTCTCCCTATTGCTGGGCAGACCTGCGCGTTTTTGGTGACAGGTTAAGAAAGTGGAGCCAATGGCATTCGCCCCTCGATGCTGGCTGCTGCAAAAGCAGTTTTCATCTCTTTCCCGATCTAGAATCTTTCCAGAAGAAACATGGTCAAGGTTCTGTAAAGAACTCACAGATAGATTTAAGATTTGAGTCAGTTTTGCTTTCAGATTGTGAAGAAGGTTGAAGACGTATGCACAGACCGCAATTAGAGAAAAGAGCAGTTGCCCTTGCCCTCACCACCCTGACCACAGGTTTGCTAGCCGCATGTCAAACCAGCACCACAACGCCTCCTAGCGCCACTAGCCCCGCCCCCGCTAGCCCCGTTGCCGCGACTCCCACAACCGCCGCAACGACTCCAGCAGGGGGCGAGGGAGGACTGAAAATAGGTTCGCTCCTCCCCTCTACAGGTGACCTCGCTTCCATCGGACAGGCGATGGTTGCCGCCGTGCCGATGGCAGTGGAAACTGCGAACAAGTGCGGCGGCGTCAACGGCAAACCCGTTACCCTCGTGGCAGAAGACGACCAAACCAACCCCGCAGCGGGAACAACCGCAATGACCAAACTCGCCGAAGTAGACAAAGTTGCCGGTGTGGTAGGTTCTTTTGCCAGCAGCGTTTCTAGCGCCGCCGTCAATATCGCCGTGCGGAATAAAGTCATGTTAGTTTCCCCCGGCAGCACCAGTCCCGTATTTACCGAAAAGGCGAAAAAAGGCGAATTTCAAGGTTTTTGGGCGCGTACTGCCCCCCCAGATACCTACCAAGCAGCGGCACTTGCCAACCTTGCCAAGGAAAAAGGGTTCAAGCGCGTTTCTACGGTGGTGATTAATAACGACTACGGCGTCGGGTTTGAAAAGGCATTTGTGCAAGCTTTCGAGAAACAAGGCGGTACTGTAGTCAACAAAGCCAAACCCACGCGCTACGACCCTAAAGCTACCACATTCGATACCGAAGCCGCCGCCGCGTTTGCCGGGAAGCCAGATGCTGTAGTTGCGGTGCTTTATGCCGAAACCGGCAGTATATTCCTGAAATCGGCGTTTCAGCAAGGGGTGAGTCAGGGAGTAACCGTGATGCTCACCGATGGGGTTTATTCGCCCACTTTTCCAGAGCAAGTCGGTAAAACTGGGGATGGCAAGTTTATCTTAGCCGGAGCAGTTGGCACCACACCGGGTGCGGATGGCAAAGCACTGACAGAATTTGCCAAACTCTGGCAAGAAAAACAAGGCAGAGCGGTGGATGCCTATGCGCCCCAAACTTGGGATGCAACTGCTTTGTTGATGCTGGCGGCAGAAGCGGCTAAGTCTAATACAGGCGAAGGGATTAAAAGTAAAATCCGGGAAGTTGCCAATGCTCCCGGTGAAGAAGTCAGCGATGTTTGCAAGGCGCTCGAGTTAGTCCGCCAAGGCAAAGACATCAATTACCAAGGTGCCAGCGGCAACGTGGATATCGATCAAAACGGCGACGTAGTTGGTAGCTACGATGTCTGGAGGGTGGAACCCACTGGTAAGTTGTCCGTAACGGGTAAAGTGAGTCCGAAATAATCGATGCAGGTGGGCAGAGGGGCAGGGGGGCAGGGGGGCAGAGGGGCAGAGGGGCAGAGGGGCAGAGGGGCAGAGGGGCATTTGAATCTATATTCTCCCCATCTTCTCTGCACCCCATCTCCCCTGCACCCCATCTCCCCTGCACCCCATCTCCCCTGCACCCCATCTCTCCTGCACACCTGCTCCGTCACCCCATGCCCCAATCTAAAATCGGAATCCCGTACCAAAGTTATAACCGACACCGACTATGAGTCCCACACCCACAGTATCGGTGTTAAATCCTAGATTTAAGCCAGCGGTGGCGGTAAATTGCTCTGTTAAAGGTAAATCGACTCCTCCAGTGAGCAAAAAGCCAACCGTGCTGTCATCGGAAGTGGTGATGATGGCGCCAGCACCCACGTAGGGAGCAAAATTAACTCTTTCAAAAGGTTCTGCTTGGATGGGAAAATCGAAAGTGATTGGGATTAGGATATCAGCATCCCCCGAAACTACAATCGCCGGACGAATTGAAAAGCGTTGCGTCATCCCAATTTTACTAAAAACAGCAAAGCCAAATTCCCCGATCGCCGTGTCGCCGCCGATACCGATGTTGCCGCCGATACCGATATAGCTGGAGCCAGAACGAGTGGGGCGACCAGGGTCTAGTTCAGCTTGCGCAACGGTTGGAGTATCTAATTTAACATTTGTTGTCCGGGATGGGTTGGTGGTAGGTTGTGTCAAAAGCGTTGCAGCGGAGGTTTCAACGGTACCTGGAACGGGTGGGGGTGTAACTGCCCGTTGGGATACGATTGATTGTGGCTGTTGCTCCAAAGAGGCTAGAACGCTATCTATCTGGTCTGATTTTGCTTTCATTGCTGCGGGTATCGAGTCCAAAGTTGACTCCCTAGCAGCGGTGTTTTGAATAAACTGTGGGTTCGAGTCGGCAAGGTTCCTAGTCGCCGTGTCAGTCGCCAGAGGTTCGCTGTTTGCACTGGCGATGTTGGTAACGCTAGCAACGGCTGTGAGACTGACTATAACAGCAGCACGCTGAAGAATGTTCTGGTTCACGGTCACTCCTCTACAAAAGCCAAATTTTTGAGCAGATTTACGCTACGTCTCCAATTTACCGCAAAGCGCCAAATGCCCCCCATCTTAAGCAGGTAGAGGAAATAGGGAGATGGGGGAGAGGGGGAAGATGAGGCAGATGAGGAAGTAATATCATGTCCAGTGGCATCGGTAGTGTATGGATAGCTAATTGCTAATTGCTCATTGCTAATTGTCAATTGCCTCCAGATCTGCTCAGTAATGATTGACTGTTTCTTTTTTATTTAGCCATTAGGGATTAGCTATTAGCAGTTACACAACCGTTGGTCAGGGACATGATATAATATTATGTTCGGCAAATCACCGATAATTAAAACTCGACCTGTCCCCGGGTCCTTAGGGTCCCCGCGTCAGTCACAACTTCGCTGCATTTTTAGACTGATGCATCGATGGCGAGCGCAACTTGCTGGGAAACAAAGGGTAAAATTGCCTTGTTCTGGCTGTGAGCTTTGCCTTCTGTAAAGACAACTAACAAATAGGGTTGCAAGTCTGGTATTTCAATATAAGCCGCGTCGTGACGCACAGCGCTTGTCCACCCAGCTTTAGACCAAATTTGGGCATCTTGGGGTAGTCCGCCACCCCCCAGGAAACCCGTTATTTGATTTTCGTCCCTATCGGTAATTAAATCATCCGGGTTGAGACTGCGTTGCAATATTGCCATCATCGCTTGGGATGCTTTGGCGGAAACTGCGACTCCGCCTACAATGCTGTGCAATAATCGGGCGGTGGCGTTTGTGGTCAGCATGTTGCGATTTTCTAACGAGGCTCCCACAAAAATGCGATCGCGTCCATAGGGACCATCGCACCAGGTTTTTTGATTGACGTTAATTGTCTGTAATTCAGGCCAATTAAGGGATTGAAAGTAGCGATTGACGATGTTGCGCTGTAATTTCCAGGTTTCAAACGGACCTGGGGGTAATTCTGGCCCGCTAGTGACTCCTGTTAATACATCTACCACTAAACTGGTGGCATCGTTGCTGGAGTCTACAATCATATCGCGGATGGCTCGATTTAATTCGGCAGTGATTTGGATTGCGCCTTTTTCTAACCATTCGTAGATGGCGACGAGGTAAAATAACTTGACGACGCTGGCGGGGTAGATCCGTTGATTACCGCGATACTCAAAGCCTCTAATGGGATACTTCCAGAAAGCTTCGGCACTCAATGCGCCGCCGGTATTTACGGGGACGGGAGGATCGTAGACAATCCAGGTCAGGGCGATTTGATTGCGTTCTAGGGTGGGAAATTCCCCCCAGGTTGACTCTAGGATGCGCGAGCCTAATAATTCTAGTTGTTCGTCTTTGTGAAAAAATGTCATTTGATTGGCTAATGGCTAATGGCTAATGGCTGATGGTAAAAAGGCAATTAGCAGTTAGCAATTAGCAACCTCTCACTTGACCAATTACCTATTACCTATGCCCGAATATCGATGTCGAGTTAATCTAAATCTCTATGATTCCCCTGAATGCACCCGTTTGGCAACGCAGGCGGCGTCTTTGCGTCACTTGCGCTTGGTGTCCCTAGATAATGATAAGGCAGTTGGGGTGTGTCTGTGCGAAGATGATTATCCGGGGTGGTTGCCGATTGGGGATAAGATCTTCCTGGAGGAGACGACAACAGTTTATCGCGCCATCGCTCTCTCTTTTACAGACATCCAGGATAGATTACCCTCGGTCATCGCTTTTACCCAACAAGCGATGCAACAGCCAAACTGCTATCTTTGGGGTGGTACGGTAGCGCCAAATTATGATTGTTCCGGACTGATGCAAGCTGCTTTTGCTTCGACGGGTATTTGGTTACCCAGAGATGCCTACCAGCAAGAAGCTTTTACCCAGCGTATCCCGATTGAGGAATTGTTACCAGGAGATTTGGTTTTTTTTGGTACGCCCCAAAAAGCTACCCATGTCGGACTCTATCTAGGAGAAGGATACTATATACACAGTTCTGGTGCAAAAATGGGTCGTAATGGCATTGCCATCGATTTGCTTTCAGATGCGGGAGATGATGTTAGTCGATCTTATTATCAGCAATTGCGCGGTGCGGGTCGAGTCGTAGCCAGTTATCAACCAAAGTAGTCATTAAGTAACGCAAGTTGCTAGTTAACCCAAGTTGCTAGTTATAACTATCGTGGGTTGCACAGCAGAAGCTAATCGCCAGCTTGCTAATTGCTGATGGGAATATTTTTCGGGTCTACCAGCCATTAGCTATTAGCCATTAACCTGTCTTCAGCCCTAAAAAGATAACTAGCAACAAGCGTTAGTTATTTAAATTGGTAATTGGTAATTGGATTCATTAGCAGTCTACTCTTGACAATTACCCATTACCCATTACCCATTACCAGCGCTCTTGGATGTAACTAGCAACTTGAGTTATTACCTATTAACGATTTTCTTTTCCATCTGCCATATTTTAGAGCGTTCATCGACTATTTTTATCTGGTACTTTTTACCCATTTATGTTTGAAATTTACTAGAATTATTCTCCAAAAATACATCCCTGAAACCGTCGTAAATTTTGGGAATATTAGGCTGTATTACTAGCTGAAAAATCCTCCAGCTTTTCCCAGGGCTTTTCCATATAAAAAATCCAGGGAATATCCAACTAAAACTCAAACAATAGGAGTCGGAATATCTCCTATTTGTAAATCTCTAAAAACGCGACTTAAATTTAATATCCAACTTCTCACTAGAATGAATACATTTGAGCGAATTAGACTGCTCGCGTTCATTTTAGCAACTTGATTAGCAAATATTACAATTAAACCCCGCAACCAAAGTGGCGGCATGTTCCACCATTGATTGATTAACTTGCTTGGGGTATTGTCTGCGCTTTCAGTAATCATGATATTTTTACCTGATTTTATATACAGCCAGCAAAAAAAAATAACAAAAAATTGTATTGGTATGTAATCGATTTATTTTAACCGATAGTGAACAGGGGTGTAAAAGTGGGAGATCTCTCGCACCAGAACACCATAGTGCCATAACCCAGGGGGCTCGCGCTATACTTAGTCTGTTGTAGCAGGCGTTTCCTCAATTCGATTATCCAGGCATCTACAATATAAAATCATTTGGCGGAATCCGGTTGCAATTGACATTAACATTAGGTAAGAATTCCCCAGGGGAATGCTTTTAGATGGTTTAAATGAATGAACATCTCGTTATTTACTGAAGGAATGGGGGCGCAGACTCCTGCCAACTCCACTCAGCCAGAATTGTCCGTAGTTGTGCCAATCTACAACGAAGTAGAGAGCATTCCCAGCTTAATCGAAGCGATCGCTACCAGTTTAAACGCTACCGACCTGACTTACGAACTGATCTGCGTCGATGATGGTTCCCAGGATGGTTCTTCAGAACTACTCAAACAACAGGCGCAGGCGCGTACCGACTTGCGCGTCGTGCTGCTGCGCCGCAATTATGGTCAAACGGCGGCTATGGCAGCGGGGTTTAACTACGCGCGCGGTCGGGTTATCGTGACCTTAGACGGGGACTTGCAAAACGATCCGGCAGATATTCCGCTATTACTGGCAAAATTAGGAGAAGGTTACGACATGGTCAGCGGCTGGCGCAAAAACCGACAAGATGCCGCCGTGACGCGCTTGTTACCTTCCAAAATCGCCAACTGGCTAATTGGAAAAATTACCGGCGTCAAGCTGCACGACTACGGCTGTTCGCTTAAAGCTTACCGCAGCGAACTGGTGGCGGATATGAACCTTTACGGCGAATTACACCGATTTTTGCCCGCTTTAGCCTATATTGAAGGCGCGAGAATTACAGAAATCCCCGTGGGTCACCACGCGCGTCGCTACGGTAGCAGCAAGTACGGTTTGGGGCGGACGTTTCGCGTGTTAATGGATTTATTAACGATTTGGTTTATGAAAAAATTCCTGACGCGCCCGATGCACGTTTTTGGGCTGTTAGGATTGATTTCTATGTTCCTGGGGACGGTGTTGGGAGGCTATCTGACTTGCTTAAAAATTGGACTGGGAGAAGAAATCGGCAATCGTCCCTTACTGATTTTGGCAGTTGTGTTGCTGTTAACCGGCGTCCAGCTGTTTAGCTTCGGGTTGCTGGCTGAGTTGTTGATGCGAACTTACCACGAATCCCAAGGAAGACCAATCTATCGGGTGAGGGAAATTGTCGAGCCAATCGTCAAAAATAGTTAACAATAGGCTGGTCATTGGTAAAAAACTAAGGACAAACAAGTTGAAAGTATTTTCGACGCTGGAAAAGCCAGTACGCCGCAACCTGGTAATTTTATTTGCTGCTGGGTTGTTGTTTTGGTGTAGTATGGCTTCTCTACTGCCGACTTTACCTACCTATGTGGAGGATATCGGCGGTACAAAACAAGAAATTGGCACGGTAATGGGTGGGTTTGCCATCGGACTGTTGCTGTTTCGCCCTAGACTGGGTCGGATGGTGGATCGGCAGAGTCGGAAAGGGGTTTTGCTGTTGGGTATTGTGGTAGCAGCGATCGCACCCTTGGGTTATCTGTTTGTCAAGTCGATTCCGCTTTTAATCGCCCTGCGCGCTTTTCACGGCATCAGTATCGCCGCCTTTACTACTGCTTACAGCACCCTAGTAGTCGATTTATCCCCCAGCGCCATGCGGGGAGAATTGATTGGCTATATGAGTCTGGTACAACCAATAGGCGTCGCATTGGGGCCAGCGATGGGAGGATTGTTACAGGAACAAGCGGGTTACCCGGCTTTATTTTTGCTCACCGCGCTTTTGGCAGTTTTCAGCGGCATCGGTGCTGCGGCGATTCGGGAAGCAAGGGGGCAAGGGGGTGTGGGGGAAGTTGGCGATACCTCTTTACCACCAGGTGCGAACAGTCCATTCTGGCGACTGCTGCTGAGTCCCCGCTTGCGAATTCCAACCTTGGTGATGCTGCTAATTGGTTTGGCTTTTGGGGCGTTGAGTACGTTTGTGCCTTTGTATATCCGAGAAACAAAGGTGGATTTGAATCCTGGCTGGTTTTATACGGCTGCGGCGATCGCTAGTTTCAGTTTACGCTTATTCATCGGTCGGGCTTCGGATCGCTACGGGCGCGGATTGTTTATCACTGGTAGTTTACTCTGCTATACCGTGGCGATGTTTATGCTCTCTAGTGCTAATAGCGCCGTTGCTTTTTTGCTAGCAGGCGCAATCGAAGGTGCTGGCGGCGGTACTTTCATTCCGATGGTAATTGCCTTAATTTCCGACCGTTCCTCGTCCCACGAACGCGGTCGAGTTTTTGCGCTGTGCGTGGGTGGGTTTGATTTAGGGATGGCGATCGCCGGACCAGTTTTCGGTTCTTTTGCCCAACAACTCGGCTACCGAGGTATCTTTACCCTTAGCACCGGCTTAGCTTTTCTAGCCCTAGTCATCTTCCTCACCCAGTGTAATAAAGATGTAACCCATTCCCTCAAGTTCGCTTTAGGTCGAGAAAGGGATACCTATGCCCTAGACAGGTAACTTCTCCTAGCTTCTTTGTACATCAGCACTGTGCAAGACAAAACTTACTCAACTCAAGCATTTCGCTTAATTTGACGTTTGCTTCCTGCTTCAACCAAGGATGACGGCATCAACAGTCCCCAGGCGTAAATTCCGCGCTTGCCGCACGTACAAGGGTCTTTGGAGCATTCTCCCAACACTGGCGCGAATGCTCCTAAGGCTGAAGTAAAAACGAATATATATAACACTTTCGCTGTCAAGTCAAGTAAAGATTTATTTTTTGTTGGGTGTGACTGGAAGTGGCTATGCCAAACTAAGGGAAAATACTGAGATGCAGGCGTAGGGGAGGCGGGATATGAGCAGGCAATGGGCGCAGAAAAAATCTGGATGGAATTCTTCGATGCCTGTGCAAAAAAGTTCATCTTGGCAGCGACCTTTCAGGGACCCAATTTATGATGCGCCAGCGCCAAAGCAGACGCCTTCAGTGCAAACAAAACGCCGTAACGTTGACTGGAGTCGGGTAACCGTAGAAGCCCAAAGTCCAGCAGGAGTGCTGACTCAGATTAATGCGCCTCAAACTGAGCAGCCACAGCAAGGGCAGACAGTCCAGCGCGAACAGATGCAAGAATTCGATGAGCTGAAAACGAAGCAAGAAGCCGGAACCATCCAACGCCTGGAGATGCCACAACAGGAGGATGAAGAGAAAATTAGCCCAAAGATGATGGTGCAGCGGCAGCCTGGTAAAGATGGGATGGCTGCTAAAGCGAATCTGGAAGAGAATTCAACAACAGAAAAATCGGCAGGAAACACACCTACAACAATCAACGATCAACCTGATAAAGGATTAATTCAAAGAGTCACTACAAGGGATACAGAGGCAAAAAAAAGGCACAGGGAAGAACAAGAAGCATTGTCACAGCCACGCACTGACAGCAGAAAACGGACAAGAGCAAGTCAAACAGCTAGCGATTCGCAGCCAGCTCGGAATCTACTACCCTCTATCCCAAACTTTGAAACTACTGAGGATGGAAAATCCTTGTGGTATATGGATTCAAAAGGTCCTAAACGTCCTTCATGGGGAGGTGTCGATGAGGAGATATACGAAAGCGCAAAAAAACAAGACAATCCCCAGAAGCAGCGAACAGAATATTTGTGCGAAAAAACTAACAAATACTTGCCGCGCAAAAAAGATAGAAAAGGTAATGAGGATTACTTAGATATTGACCATAAGCTGAATTGGAAAGAACATATCTACAACTCATTAGATATGCATGAAGTCTCGGTTGATCATCATGGTCAACCTATTCAGATTAGAGCATATCTCTGGGAAGAAGTAGAAACAGTCTACAGGAACAAAGAGAACTTACAATTAATAGCAAAGAGTGCCAATAGAAGCAAAAGTGGACCAAAGCACTTTGATTCGGCAGTGCAAGAATATGTGGGAATAAGTTGAAGATAGGTAACAAGCGATCGCACTCTTTTTGATTTTTGCTTGGTGGGTGCGTATCGCCTGCTTTTTGCCACACACAAATCATCACTCGGACAATTCCCCAAAACGTTCCCGATAGCGAGCCAATAACGCCTCCATTTCTGCCAATTTTTGCTGAGCTTGCTCTTTTTGCTGCCGTTCTTGCTCTTTTTGCTGCCGTTCTGCAAGAGCAGCTTCTTCAGGCGTCAATATCAACTCCCCTTCGGGGGTAAAGAAACGCAATTTTGACTCGTGGATGCCCAAATATAACTCTAATTGCTGACTCCATAGTCTGCCATTCTCATTCGGTACAAGGTCTTGATAACGACCCCCTACCAACTGGAATCCTTTAAATTCAAGGCTATCCGGGTCAAACCAAAAATAATCCGGCGTGCGGAAATTATCCTGGTAAATTTGTTTTTTCAAACCCCGGTCTGTATCGGCAGTTTTGGATGAGAGAATTTCTACAATAACATTGGGATACTTACCATCTTCTTCCCAAACAACCCAACTTTTACGCGGTTTGCGCTCGGTTCCTAACACTACAAAAAAATCTGGTCCCCGAAATTTCTCGGATTTCCGCTGGCGGGGACTGTAGTAGATGGTGAGATTGCCGCATGCATAAAAGTCATTGCGGTTTTGCCACCAAGATTCTAGACATTGAAGCAGCAGCATTATTTGCCGCAAGTGCAGTTCGGTTTCCAAGGGTGGTTCGTCGCTGTATAAGTCACCTGGAGGAAATATAACATCTTCCAGAACATCTTCGGATATTTCTAAGTCTTGGGCAAGAGACATGGTAACCAGAGAAAAACAGTAAGCAGAATTCCTAACCCTATTGTAACGAATCGCCTACAACTTCAATCACCCCAACAAGCGTTTAAGTTGCTTGTAAACCTCATCATCATTGCGCTTACCAACTAAAATCACCTCAACCAAATCCTCGTCTGGATTAAAGCGGTAAACAATCCGATATTCGCCGCTATCCACCCGATAGTAACCTGGATAGCCGCATAATTCTTGGCTATCAGATGGTATAGGATCAACGTTTAGCGCCAATACTTTTTTGGCAAGTGCAGCAATTTTCGGCTGCAAACCCTTGAGAAAATCGAGAACGGTTTTCAAACCATCAAGCTTTGCCATGTGATTAATCTTCGCTGTCTTGACTAGCTAGACGGTTAAGTTCTGCTGTAAAGATTTGGGTGCCAACCATTTGTGAGTTTTTTAGTGCTGTTTCAGCAAGTTGACCAAAAACACGATCTTCCAATTCCGCAAGGCGCTGCATCAATTGCTGGTAGTCGTTAGCCGACATAATCACATAATTAGGTTGTGAATCCTCTGTTAGAAGGATCGGCTCTTTTGCAGCATTTTCAAATATTTCTCTGTAGCGCTGGGAGACTTCTGTGACGGGATAGCTCTGCATGTAGCCCTACTTTGCTCCAATGTTTATCAATATTATATCGTGAAACAGGTTGCGATCGCGCAGCGTGCCTTTGGCATATCGCGCAGCGGAAGGGAGGCATATTGCTTGCCATTACTAAAGCGATCGCAAATTTCATATTTCATATTTGATCAACCAAAAATCTAAAATCTAAAATCTGAAATTCTTGCTAAACCTCAATCCGGCTTCGGTGGCAATTCAATTGGTGACAATCTATCCGCCGGAGTAGCAGGTGAAGGTGCAGTTTCTCCTGGTGCAGTTTCTCCGGGTACAGTTCTTCCAGGTGAAGGTGTTTGAGGTTGAATTACCCGACTTGGTTCAACAGTTTCGAGGGTAACCGACTGCGTTGTTTGCTCGCCAGCTTTATTGGTTACTCTAAGCGTAATCGTGACGCTACTGGGAGGTTTACTCAACGTGTAAGTTTTGGAACCTTGCGGCTTTTGCACATCGCCAAAAGGCAGCAGTTCAACCTTAATATCTTCCCCATTTTCTACTTTCCAAGACAATATAACATCGACTGGTTTTCTATCTTTATTAATTTCATAAACGTATTTCGGCTTTTCACTCGCATCTTGACCGTTAATTTTAAAATAGACAATCTTAACTGGCGTCGCGGGTTTAGGTGGTATGGGTTTAATCTTGATATTAGGTGTATGCTTAGCAATCTCCGGTTCCGCTTCGCCTTGTTTGGGAATCACCGTCAGTTTAAAATTGTAGTCACCGGCTTGTTTGGCTCCTGTAGGCACATTTTGACAAATTAGATTGTTCGTTAAAGTACAGAATTTTTTCAGTTGAGCAGGCAAAGTATTATTAATAATTGGATACCGCTTCAATTGGCTGTTCACAGAGCCATCGGGAGCTAAACTTATCAGTCTTAACTCTTTAATTTGGTTGGCGTCGCTAATTTCCCAATTGAGCATAATTTCCTCATTTTTAGCTGCCTCATAAAATGGCTTTGTTGAGGAAATTTGACCAATTTTCGGGACTGGTAATGGTTTAACTACAATCGTATCGGTTTCTTTGGCATCTGAAGGTTGGTTGGGATTTTCCTGGGAAATCACTTCGACTTTGTAAGTATAACTCCCTGCTTTCGCCGGAGTCATGCGGATATTTTGACAGGTGATAGTTGCCGGATTATTTCCTGGGGTCAATTGTTGCGGTTTGCATTGACTCAGGGGAATTGTGTTTTTAGTTACCACTCCATCACTTCCCTGTTGAATAATCCTCAATTCTTTAATTTGACTAGAGTTGCTGATACTCCAACTTAAAAGAATTGGCTCTTGATATTCATAATTTGCTTTGTTAGTTAAAACTTTTTCAATTTTCGGTACCGGCACAGGCGGCAGTGGTTTAACTACAATAGTATCGGTTTCTTTGGCATCTGAAGGTTGGTTGGGATTTTCCTGGGAAATCACTTCGACTTTGTAAGTATAACTCCCTGCTTTCGCCGGAGTCATGCGGATATTTTGACAGGTGATAGTTGCCGGAT
>NZ_BLAY01000223.1 GCF_020521235.1 Microseira wollei NIES-4236
GATGGTAGCGGCACGGCATCCATCAGCTTTGCCATTAACGAGAAGACTTTCTACCGCCGTGTCCCTACTCAATGCCATCGCCCAGATCGTAGATGGTAGCGGCACGGCATCCATCAGCTTTGCCATTAACGAGAAGACTTTCTACCGCCGTGTCCCTACTCAATGCCATCGCCCAGATCGTAGATGGTAGCGGCACGGCATCAATCAGCTTTGCCATTCACGAGAAGACTTTCTACCGCCGTGTCCCTACTCAATGCCATCGCCCAGATCGTAGATGGTAGCGGCACGGCATCCATCAGCTTTGCCATTAACGAGAAGACTTTCTACCGCCGTGTCCCTACTCAATGCCATCGCCCAGATCGTAGATGGTAGCGGCACGGCATCAATCAGCTTTGCCATTCACGAGAAGACTTTCTACCGCCGTGTCCCTACTCAATGCGATCGCCCAGATCGTAGATGGTAGCGGCACGGCATCAATCAGCTTTGCCATTAACGAGAAGACTTTCTACCGCCGTGTCCCTACTACATAAAACGGAGAGGGTGGGATTTGAACCCACGGTGACATCTCTGCCACACTCGATTTCAAGTCGAGCGCAATCGACCACTCTGCCACCTCTCCGGGCGTATATTCCATCATATCAATCCTGGGTATACTTTTAACTACTAACTCAAGGCAGGTTGCATGACTGCTTGCTCTGGGTGGCGGTATAGAATTTGCTCTTTTGCGATCGCACAATCTTCTCCCACCCACACCAGGGACGCCTGTGACACAACGCCTTCTTGCAGCAATACCAGGGAAAAATTACGCTGGATCTCGCTTCCATGCCCAACGATGCGCGGGACGCTGGCGGCATTTAAGTAAACGGTACCATCTGGACTGGTACAAACTGCCTTCCGCAAATACTTTTTAGTGTGGCGCAGGTGGTGGTGCATGTGTCCAAACGTGACAAGGGGAACCCATTTCCCCATTTGTTTGGTTTGAGCGATCGCCTCCGCCAGATCCGGATCGCCGAAGTCCCCTCCTATCGGCTCCCAATCTTTGCCGCAGGGGTCTTCAGGGCGCGCTCCTAACCCCACGGGGCCGTTGTGACCCAAAAAAATCAAATTCTCATATGCTGCGCTTTGCGCCGCTGCTAGGATGCGCTCCGTTGATTTTTCCAAACTCGATACACCAAATCGTTCTTGATAAAACTGGTTGTATTTCCATTCCGGACCACCCCAGCTAAACGGACGACCCCCGACCACGGTTAAATTCAATTGGGGAAAGTCCAACTTACTATAACCAACATCCGCCTCGCGCATCAGATCGAGTTGTTCCTGCACCCTGTCTTCCTTTCGTCGATCGTAAGGACATTTTTTCCGTCCCCATTCCGTGGCGGTGTACCAGGCGTCGTGGTTGCCGAAAACTGCTGCTTTGGGGATATTTAAGCAAGCGATCGCTCTCACCACTTCCACCGACTCGTTGCCAAAATCTCCCACAAACAGCACCAAGTCTACACCCAGATGTGCGAGAGCGCGAGCGTCTTCCTCCTCCCACTGGTCGTGAACGTCACCGACAACAGCTATTTTAATCACGTGCTTTTGATTATTCCCCTCGGTCATACTTGCTCCATTGCCAGTCTGTTTTAACTGTAGTCATAGACCGAGTTTTTTGACCAGAACAGGACTCTAGCACCCGGAGCGAAAAACAAAGGTGATGAGTCAATCTCGCGATTCGAAACCCACGATTTTTCGTATCACCTTAGTTTTTTTGCCTAAGTCCTACAGAAGTTTTATCTGCCCCTTGGCTGTTCTAGCACGAAGTTATATTTTACTGGCATAAATTATCCATTCAAGAAATCCGGTTTCCCCCTGGAAGGTATTGTTTAAGAAACCGGGTTTCTTAGTTCAGTTCCAACTCAAAACGCCACACTTTTAACTAGCTGGTTGACCCATTTCTAAAGCTTTTTGCACTAATTCATCGGTAACTTCGCCGCTAGCTACTGGTGTACGGCTAACTTCTTTTGCCATATCCATATAATCAGCTGGATCCCCCGTAGGTTCGGCAAAAAATTCGGTTTCTTTTGCTGCTGGTACTTCAAATTTAGGTGCAGTCGCTGCGGCGGCGGCTTGCGCGCCTTCTGCGGTACGGTCAATTTCGCTGACGCTAAACGCTTTAGAAGCTTAGTGATCAGCCGATACATCAATTGCGGGTATTTTTTCTTGTCCTTCCACCATGCTTTCAGCCGCAAGTTGGGCTTCATGGGTAGTCGCTTGCTCAGGATTGGGTTTGATTTCTTCGGTCATTGGGATTCTCCTAGTATGGGGTTTTGTTATCCTTGCAACAATCCTAAACCTGCGATCGCTTCGTCTCTAACTCTCTTGCGATAGATCCTTCATCCCCCATTTGAGAGACACTTATTCTATCTAAAGATATGGCTTAAACTCTCTCTTTAGTAGGGCGATTTTTTCCCGTCAATTTTGATATCTCTTAGTCTGAACACCCAAACTATCTGTGAGAAAAGTTTATGATTTCCAGCCAAAATACCATCCAATCTCAAGCTTTATCAGAAAAAAATAAAAAATTGGTGCAAGCTTTTGAAGGGTTAGGAACCGATGAAAAATTAGCTTTACTTTATTTGATTTACGAAAAGATGGGAAACTCGATTACTCCCGCTGCGCCAACTGCAACAGAACCAGAACTCGCGCCGCTGTTACTCCCTTCGCTAGGTAAGAATAACTATTTAATAAACCGCGAAGACACGAAGAACACGAAGAAGGAAGAAGAAAGATGTAGATAGTCTTCTACCGCGAAGGGAGTAATGGGAGACTTTTATCAATTATCCCACGAGGAGCAGCTAGCAGTAATGCGACAAATTGTAAATGGCGAAGACAGCGAATATTCTCGTGCCTATGGTGCTTTAAAAGAAAACAATCAATTGATGGTTTGGTTTGCTTGGGCGCAAGGAATGGGCGATACAGTTGTAGATATGCCCCAAGGTTATAAAGCAACTCAACCGATCAAGGATGCGCTGTCGCAAATTGAAGGGCTTGATTTTGACGAGCAAATTTCTGTTTTGCGTACTGTTGCTAGTAACATGGGATACACAGACATTCAGCCAATTTCATCTCAGGCAGAAATGGGGAAAACTGCCAGTCTTTAATTTGGCAAATAACGCAAGTTGCTAGTTATAAACAAGGGCTTTGCTAATTGCTAATTGCGAGCTTGCTAATCTTGGATTTTTACCGATTGAGCCATTAGCCTCGTGACCAGGGATCTGCCTAGTAACGCCATTAGCTACTATGCATGAGATAACTAGCAACTTGAGTAAATAATTTTATCCCACCCCTTTTAGGGGTGGGGTTTTACCTTGTTTTTGTTGAGCTAGCTGCGAGAATAATTTGACAGGGAAATTGCCTGCAATTGCAGACAATCTCTTGATGTCATAATCCGGGAATATCCAGACCGCTGGTGAGTTCTTCCATGCGGGATCGCATCGTAGCCGTAGATTTTTCGTAGGCATCTTTCATTGCCGCTGTAACGGTGGCAGAGAGGGCTTCTGCACCACCTGCCAGGGCGTCTGGAGAAATTTCCACCCGCTGGGGTTCTTGGTTGCCGTTGAGTACAACCTTGACGAGGCCATCTTCAGATTGTCCCTCGATCTCCATTTGCTCCAATTCTTCTTGAAGCCTTTTTGCCCCTTCTTGAACCTGCTGAGCTTTCTTAAAAGCTTCGGCTAGCTCTTTCATTTTGCCTAAGCCGAAGCCGAATCCCTGCTTTTGTGACATAAACTAAATTTCTGGGTAAACAACCCCATTCTTGCACAGCCACGGAACATCAGACATGGGTCATCGGTAATAGGTAATGGGTAATTGCCTGCCTATTACCGATTTCTATCTAAATCAATTGAAAATCGCCCAGAATTTTAACTTCTGGCTCTAACAATAAAGACCATTCCTGTTCTACTTTCTGCTGGACGAAGCGAATCAGCTGGAAAATATCGCTAGCCGTTGCCCCGCCGCAGTTAAGAATAAAATTAGCGTGGCGTTGCGCTACTGCGGCATTACCAATTCGATGGCCTTTAAGACCAGTTTGCTCGATTAACCATCCAGCCGCGTGAGGTTTGGGATTGCGGAAGACGCTGCCGCAATTTGGTTTATTGTAAGGTTGGGTAGAATGGCGTTGCTTGAGATGGGCAGCGGTGGTGGCGATTAATTGTGCGGCATCGGCACCTGGTTTGAGTTGGAAAGTTGCTTGAGTCACCAAGCGCCGATCTCCTTGCAAATTCGAGGTGCGATAGCTATAGCCCAAGTTTTGAGGGGTGACAATCTCCAGCTTACCGTCAGGGTAAAGCACGTGGGCGTTGACCAAAATATCTGCCGTACAGCTATTGTGCGCGCCTGCATTCATGACAACGGCACCGCCAACGGTGCCGGGAATGCCAACTGCCCATTCTAGTCCTTGTAAACCCCGTTCTGCGGCTTGCCAAGCGAGACGAACCAGGGGTTCTCCGGCGGCGGCGGTGACTTGACCCGTCTCCGGGTCGAAGTAGGTGGAACGCATGTGGCGGGTACATATTACCAAACCGGGTAGGCCGCGATCGCTCACCAGCAAATTCGACCCAGCCCCCAACAGGGTAACAGATAAACCCTGGGACTGCGCCCATTCAAAGCTGGCTTGTAGTTCCTCTAGGTGCCGAGGAGCAACATACCACTCCGCAGGGCCACCGACGCGAAAAGTCGTGAGCGATGCTAAAGAAACCCCTTGCTTGATCGTACAATCGGTTCCTGGCAAGTGAATGTGCCGAGATTTAGTATCTGCGGAAACTATTTGGCTGGTTGAGCTGGTAACGTTGAGGCTCTTGGAGAGGTCGTAGGAGATTGTCATAGCTTGTAACAACTGCAAAAAATTCCTTAAAAACTAAGCCAGCTTGAACTCCACACTGAAGCAGTGAGTTGCATTGGAAAGAGCTTTCGCTGCACCCTGACTTGCTCTTTTCCGATCAATGTCTTAATCCGCAACTGCAATGCCTGTGTCCGGTGAACGAAATTAAACCGGGCAGGGATATTCGCCTAGCGCGTCTTTTTCAGCTGCCTCAAAATTAGCTATCAGCTCAGGAATCACCTGATTGAGGTTTCCAGCACCGAGAAACAGAGCCAGGTCATTGGGGCGTAGGGTTTCTTGGAGAAACTCGACCACCGACTGTAGCGATGGTTGGTATACCGCATGAGGATTGTAGGCGGCGATCTCTTGGGCGACTTGTTGCCCGTTAACTAACCCGTTGTTGGGTTCTCCCGCACTGTAAATTTCGGTGATAACTACCAAGTCAGCATCGTTGAAGCACTGAGCAAAATCTGCTAATAAACTCACCGTCCGACTGTAGCGATGGGGTTGGAAAATAGCCACAATCCTTTGGTTGGGAGAATTTTGACGGGCGGCGGCGAGGGTGGCGCGAATTTCGCTGGGGTGGTGGGCATAGTCATCGATGAAGCGGATATTGTTGACTTCGCCCCGCAGTTCAAAGCGGCGTTTGGCACCAGCAAAGGTGGCGATCGCACTCGCTATGACTTCAAACTCTAACCCCAAGTGACGACCCACAGCCACTGCTGCCAGTGCGTTGCTCAAATTGTGCTGTCCCAGCAACGGTAAGTTTAACTCTCCCAGGATTTCTCCCCGTTCCCAAATTTGCGCTGTAATGCCATCGGCAAGGTAGACGACGTCTGAAGCCGTGTAGTCCGCACCTGCATCCGGATTGAGGCTGTAGCTAATGTGCGGTTTGATGCGCGAGCATACCGGCGGACTATCAATGCACCCCACCACAATTTGACACCGGGAGGCAAATATCTCAAACGTATTAATTACCTGCTCCAGGGATTCGTAATGGTCTGGATGATCGAGTTCGATATTGGTCACCACGCCTAATTGGGGGGAAAACTTCACCAGCGACCCATCCGACTCATCCGCCTCGGCGACTAAATAAGCTCCACCTCCCAGTCGGGCGTTGCCTTCCCAGGCTTTAACTTCTCCCCCGACTACAATTGTCGGGTCATTACCCGCCATCAGCAGCAGATATCCAATCATGCTGCTGGTGGTTGTTTTGCCGTGGGTTCCCGCTACCGCAATGCTTTGGTAATCTTGGATCAAGGCTGCCAGCACATCCGAGCGATGAAAAATCGGACAGCCTAACTCCAGAGCTGCCAGATACTCAAAGTTGGTTGTATTGATTGCTGTGGAACAAATGACTTGAGGTAACGCTGCCGCACCTGTTGCCCGGTTTAATTTCGGTTCGAGCTTTAAGGATTGTTCAGTTTTCTTGACGTTTGTGGCGCCAACGCCCACCGTTGCTGGTTGTAAGGATTCAGAAGCTGGCTCTGCAGTTGGCAGAAAAAATTGCAAATTGCTGGCTTCTTGTTCTCTAAATATATGCGCGCCGAGTTCCTGCAAGCGCTGGGTAATGTGACTAGGTCGAATATCTGAACCCGATACCGGCAGTTGCCGTTGCGCCAGAACATAGGCGAGAGCTGACATTCCAATTCCACCTATCCCGATGAAATGAAATGGCCTGCCGCTAAAATCAACAGTATTTTTCATATCAACTCCTTACACACCACACAACACCTTACTGTATGTATAACAGGCGATATCATACCAGGAATTATTTTTTCACGATACAGCGTTGCAGGGATGCACGTTCATCCTTAGAAATACTGATTTTGAGATATGCGAGCCTGGAGCGTGGGTCACCCGTCATGGGTGATGAGGAAGAATGTCATGCGCGGGTTGCGAACTGACGCTCTTGTCAGTTCGCAGATCCCGCTTTTTCCCAATTACCAATGCCCGCAGAGCTTATATGTCAGCGATGCAGAAACTGGCTATTTTTGGTGGCACATTCGATCCTGTCCATTGGGGACACCTGTCGATCGCCCAAACTGCTCTCACTCAGTGCGGCATCGAGCGAGCGATCTGGATCCCCAACGCTTGCCCTCCGCATAAATCCGTAACATCAATGTCTTCGTTAGAACATCGACAACAAATGGTGCGGCGAGCGATCGCACACAACCCTGGTTTTGTGCTGGAATCGAGCAATGGCAAGAGCGCGGGCGCTTCTTACGCCATCGCCACCCTACAACACCTGCAAGGTATTTACCCAAATACCCACTGGTACTGGATTGTTGGCTTGGATGCCTTCCAAACCTTACCCCGCTGGTATCGCCGTCAGGAATTAATCCCGGCTTGCGATTGGCTGGTGGCTCCCCGACTCGATCCCGCTTTTGATCTGGCGGCGCTAAAGCGCCTACTACGAACTGAGCGGGCGCAACTTGATGGCATCGCCAATCCGATGCATTTTCTCTGCCAGCAAGTCGAGCAGCAGCTATTGTCTCAATCGATACCGATTCGCTGGACTATTTTGTCGATGCCTCCTTTTCCCATCTCATCGAGTCTGATTCGCCATTACTGTCGTCAGAATCGGTCGATTCGTGGCTTGGTTCCCGAAGCGGTCAGAGTTTATATCGCCCAAGAGAAACTTTATCAGAGCGAGCGCCCCTAGTTTTAACCTCTCGCCCATAAAAAGAGGCAGTCTTGTTGCGCCCAAATAAACAACCCAGCGATAAATCTAGAGATTTTATTAAAATTATGATTTTTGCCGTAATAGCCGCAAAAACCTGATAAATCGAGCAAAAAAAAACTTGAGCGCTAAAAATGGTTGACTGGCGTTGAATTGTACAATATTTGCGATATCATTGGGTTCACTAGGTAATTATTACTGGATTCACAGAGGGCAAGACGCAGTGATCAGAGTCGCGATCAACGGGTTTGGGCGTATCGGGCGCAACTTTATGCGCTGTTGGGCGGGCAGAACAAATAGCAACATCGATCTCGTTGCTATCAACGACACCTCTGACCCAAAAACCAACTCTCACCTGCTCAAATATGACACGATGCTGGGCAAGATGGATGGGGATATTGGTTATGACGAAAACTCAATCATTCTAAACGGCAAGACAATTAAATGTGTATCGGATCGCAATCCAGAAAACTTGCCCTGGAAAGAGTGGGAAATTGACCTGATCATCGAATCGACTGGCGTATTTGTCAGCAAAGAAGGTGCATCCAAGCATATCACCGCTGGCGCCAAGAAGGTTCTGATTACAGCACCGGGGAAAGGCGATGATGGCATGTTTGTGGTTGGGGTTAACCACCACCAATACGACCACGAAAAGCACTGGGTGATCAGCAACGCTAGCTGTACCACCAACTGTCTGGCTCCCATTGCCAAGGTACTGCACGAAAAATTCGGCATCATCAAAGGCACGATGACCACCACCCACAGCTATACCGGCGACCAACGGTTGCTGGATGCTTCTCACCGGGATGTGCGTCGGGCGCGGGCGGCAGCAATGAACATTGTACCAACAACGACGGGTGCGGCTAAAGCTGTAGGTCTGGTAATACCAGAACTAAAAGGCAAGTTGAACGGGATTGCTTTACGCGTACCAACTCCCAACGTTTCCGTCGTGGATTTGGTGATTAATGTTGAGAAAAAGACTTTTGTTGAAGAAGTAAACCAAGCATTAAAGGAAGCCGCTGAAGGGGAACTGAAAGGCATTTTGGCATACAGCGACCTGGAGTTGGTTTCCACAGATTATCGCGGCACTGACGAATCTTCCATTGTCGATGCCAGTCTGACTATGGTCATGGATGGCGACATGGTTAAAGTTGTGGCTTGGTACGACAACGAGTGGGGCTATTCTCAACGGGTTGTCGATTTAGCCGAACTTGTGGCGCAAAAGTGGACTGCCTAGTCGGTACTGAGTACTGAGTGTGAACTACCCACCACCAACCTTTCAGGTATGGTGGGGGCTTCTTCCTTCACTGGGAATCGCCTCCACGACCGTGGATTTTTTACGTCCCGGTCGTTTTGGTCTTACATACCCTCCAGAAGCAGTAGCACTGGTTCCCAATGCCAAAATCCGCAAACCTTCATGCTTGATATTGATCGCAGCGTTGATATCGCGATCGTGTTGCTTACCGCAGTTTGGACAGTCTACAAACCTGACCCCCAAGCTATCAAAACCGTTCTGAAGCATGGGAATCGGTAGCAAAGTTTCGGCACACAGTTGCGATGACGGGAAAAACCGATTGATCTCAACGTACTGATGACCGAACTTCTCCGCTTTGTATTTGAGCATCGTCAGAAACGTTCCCCATCCCTGGTCGCTGATCGCTTTAGCCAGATTGGGATTCTTGACCATGTTCTTGACGGCTAGATCTTCCACCACGATCGCTTGGTTTTCGTGAGCTATTTTGCGGGATAGCTTGTGGAGAAAGTCTTCGCGGATTCTCGAAATCTTAGCAGAAACTTTAGCAACGAGTCGCTTTGCTTTGCGACGATTGGATTCACCTTTCTTTCGGGATAGTTTCTGCTGCTTGCGTTTCTTGTTACGTTCTAGTTTCTTGAGCTTTCGTTGTGTTCGTTTGGATGGATTGTGTTTCTGACCATCAGACGTGATGGCGAAGTCTTTCAATCCAAGATCCACACCGATCGCGTCGTTGATTGCTTCGACAGTCTCGACAGACGTTTCAAACAAGATAGAAGCATAGTACTTACCGTCAGTGGTCTTAGAGACGGTAACGCAACCTTGTTTTCCAGTGGGAAGACCGCGATGAAACACGGTTTTTACAATTCCCAATGTACCGGGAAATTTGAGCGAATTATCCCCGAGCAAAAGCCTCACACCTTGCGGATAGCCAACGGATTGTTTCGAGAACTTATTCTTGAATGTCGGATATTTAGCACGACCTTCAAAAAAGTTCTGAAACGCAGATGACAAGTTATACGTCACCCGTTGCAATGACTGAGAATAGGCTAAACCTAACCATTCATATTCCCGTTTTAGATCCGGTAGCATCTTGTCCATCGCAGCTTTCGTCAGACCTTTCCCAGTGTTTCGGTAAGTTTCTGTCGTGTGGTTCAGCATGAAATTATAGAGCCATCGACAATTACCGAAAGCTTGAGCGAGATATGCTTCCTGCTCTTGCGTTGGATAGAGTCTGAGCTTGACTGCTTGGTACATCGGTTATGGCTTCTACCGCGTTTATACATTCATAGTAACACAGGTATCGACGTTTGGATCAAGAGATTGTTCATTTTCTCGTGATTCCCTTCCCTCGCTTCGCATGGGTCAGGGAACCCTCCAAAATGAACTCGCATTCATCCCCCACCAGAATCTTTGATTTGGTGGGGGCATTCTGCTGTTTCTAGGTAAAAGTTCTGAGCGATTAGGGTGGGCGATGCCCACCCTTTTTGTGATAGCTAAAGGCTAATTAGCAGTTACACAACCGTTGCTCAGGAACATGATATAAGAACGTTGATTACGCCAGTGCGGTTGCTATATATGGCGACTTGCTCTCGCCATAAGACTTCTGCAAAAAAGAAACTCTTTGACTGCTCGTGTCGCCTATCCCACAAAATCCCCATCTTCTTCAGCTTATTCCTGTAGAAGCATCGAGTGTGGGAGAAAGTGCAATCAACCGAGAAATTTCATCTGTTTGAAAACCCAATGCCATTGGTCGTCGCACCCCTGGTAATACTTGCACGTCATACAATTCGGTAATGATTCCTTCTAGGCGCAACCAATACACAATATTTCCCGTACTCAATTCGATGACCATTAATCCGCAGCGAGGTTCGGTATCTTTAGCAATTAATTGCCGCTCCAGCGCTAGTCCAGAAAATGTTTTATCTCCTCCTCTTGGTTTTGATAGTCCCACAATTGCCCAATTTTTCCAAAATGCCAATCCCCGCAAATAACCCGGACAAAAAGTCACGGGTTCAAATTTTCCAGACGGCAAATTTACATAACCAAATTCCCCAGTTCCAGAGTTGTGCAACCACAATTTACCCTGATAAAATCGCGGCGAGTGGGGCATGGAAAGTCCGCTTAAAATAATTTCGTTCGATGGTATATCAATTACTACGCCGCCGTCTCGCCGTTTGTCTCGCCAACCATCGACGATATCCGAACGACTGCAAGCGGTGACAAAACGGGGTTGTCCTTCTACCATTGCTAACCCGTTGAGGTGACAGCCGTCTTCATTGATAATTTTTGAGATAAAAGGCGGTTTCCATAGGGGGGTGCAACTGTAGCAATCGCTCACCGTTGCCAGACAATTTAATCAGCTGCTGACAAATATGACTTTTCCGCTGCTGTTGACTGGGACATCGTGGATATCTAGATCGCCAGTCGTATAGCCAATCCGAGGGATATAAAGCTTGTCGTATCCGTTGTATAATTGCTCTGGATTCAGCACGTTATCGATCTGCCAGATCTGATATTTTGTACTCAGATACAGGCGTTCTGATGTGGCATATAATCCCATTGCTCGGTCAAACAAACGCTCAAATCCGGAAAGGTTTCCTGCTGAATTAACGCCAATCAAACAGAGTCGAGAGGTTTGATAGGTTGTGAAAGCGATGCTGATTTGTTGTTCGTGCAACCATTCCAGAAATTGGCGGGAACAGAATACTTCCAGGGGTGGAGAGGGGGTTGATGCGGTTGATTGCTGTTGCATATTTGGTAGGAATTAACTTGCTGGCATACAGCGATCTGGAGTTGGTTTGTTTAATTTGGTGTCAGGAGGGTGGATAAATCGACTCTCTTGTGGTTTTTCTAATCTAGCTGGATAACGTCCTGCTGACTGATTTGGTTGAGAGCATTCCCATTCAACACCGCTAAAAATTCCCCGCTACTTTGCACGCTAATCAAAACGCTATCGTTGCTTTGGGTAAAGTTCAGTTCTGGGAAACTCAAACCACCCCGTAACCCTAGAAGATCTTCCCCATCTTGGAAGTCAAAGACAACATCAGTACCCATACCAGGTGCGAAGATGAAGATGTCGTTGCCGCTACCACCCCGCAGAACATCGCAACCTAAGTCTCCACTTAACCAGTCATTGCCCACCCCACCTGCGAGCATGTCATCTTCTTGACCACCATACAGGGTATCGTTGCCTAGATCGCCATTGAGATCGTCTAACCCTTCATTGCCAAACAGCAAGTCATCGCCTTGATCGCCGCACAGTACGTCTTGTTCCTCCCCCTTGGCAATCGCAATATCGCTTCCGTTGCCACCATAGATGGTATCGTTACCATCGTCGCCCCAGAGGCTGTCATTTCCCTTGTCGCCAAACAATAGATCCTTGTCAGCATTGCCAAAAACTATGTCATCATTTTGACCTCCGCGTACCGTATCTTTACCGTCATTGCCAAATAATGTGTCTTGACCTTGGGTGCCGTTCATCAAGTCATCGCCGCCAGCACCAAACAGCAAATCGCGTCCGTTGGTGTCTCTGTCTTGGATATCGGGGGTACCGCCATAGATGGTATCGTTGCCGAGATCGCCCGATACAGTATCATTCCCAATATCTCCAAACATCAGGTCGTTATCTGTATCGCCGCGAGCAAAATCGTTCCCTTGACCGCCGTACACCGTATCGTTACCCGGCCCAGCGCTGATAAAATCGTTACCCGTATTAGCGCCAATCCGCCTTGATTGCCTAAAATCCAATCGCCTTCGCTGCCGCCAAAAATTGTGTCATTTCCGATACCGCCAACCAGGTTATCCCGACCTGCCTTGCCATCAAGCCAATCGTTGCCGCCAAAGCCATCGATCGAATTGTTAGCATCAGTACCGATAAGAGTATCGTCACTATTACTACCAGCTTGTAGTGAATCTACTGGATTGGCAGTGATATCAACATTCGGATTTATGTCAAGATCGGGACTAACAATCTGTTCGCAGAAACAATTGGGTTCCATATTAGAGATGGTAATGTTTAAGGGAGCGATCGCAGTAGCATTACCCCCATCTGTCGCCCTCACCAACAAGGTGAAACTACCAAAAACGCCACTCGCGATCGTGCCAGTAAAAGTGCGACTAAATTGGTTAAAACTCAGCCAATTAGGTAAAGGATTGCCATTGTCGAGTCTGGCGGTATAGGTAATGGTATCACCAAGGTCGGGATCGAGGAAAGTCTCTTCAGGAAAGGTCCTTTTAAGAATCCCATCTTCTTGAGACAGGGGAGTAGGTCAAAAACCTTAACTCAAAAAGAAAGTAAAATCATCCTGCCCAATTTGATTGACGTCAATTGCAGTCAAAACAGCTAGAATTTCCCCATTGCTTTTGAGAGCGATCTCAGTACCATTATCGCTAGCAGAAATCGCCAATTGTGCGAAACTTAAACCGCCACCCACAACCAAGCGATCTTCTCCATCGGCAAAATCGCTAATCCCATCGCTGTCTTTACCAGGTGCTAAAAAGAACCAGTCGCCGCCACTACCACCGCGCAACAGGTCATTACCTAAATCGCCGAACCAGCTGTCATGACCGACACCACCGATGAGGGTGTCATCTTCTTGACCACCATAGAGCGTATCATCCCCGTCATCGCCATTGAGTCAATCTTCTGCCTCATTGGCGGATAATAAGTCGTTGCCGCCGCCACATAACCAGTCTCGTTCGCCATTAGCGCCGATAGGAATCGAGTTGCCGTTGCCGCCTAACAGCAAATCGTCGCCAGCACCACCGGATACGATGTCATGATTTTGACCACCGCGTACCGTATCGTTCGCTTCATCTCCGAATAGGGTGTCGTCACCTTGGTTAGCGTTGATCAAGTCATCACCGCTAGCGCCAAACAGCAAGTCGCGTCCATTGGTGTCGTTGATTAAGCGATCGCTAGTCCCTCCATAAATCGTATCGTTGCCGCGATCGCCTGACAAAGTATCATTCCCTTGATTGCGTGACATCCTCCCGACGTTCATCTGAGTACAGATAGAACGCGGGCTTCCTGCTTCGTTGTTACTGCCCTGGTTGGGGCAGAATTTAACGCATTTTTGAGTGAGGCGCTGTCCATCCCCACTGTATTA
>NZ_BLAY01000224.1 GCF_020521235.1 Microseira wollei NIES-4236
GATTTTCCCCTCGCCGTGCCCCGACCACCAAACATTGATTAACCTGTAGGGGCACAGCAGCCAAAATCTGTGGCATAAGAGAAGATTTTCCCCTCGCCGTGCCCCGACCACCAAACATTGATTAACCAACAAGATCTATTTTCAGGGAAAATTAGGGAACAATGAAGATTTTTCTGACCTACATCCTATATTTATGGAACGCGGTCTTTTATGGTTGCCCCTGCTTGCCCTATTTATCTGGCTAGCTTGGGCAGGGTGGAACGAATATCAAAAAGTCGAAGCGTATCGCACTTGGGCATCTGGATTCGAGCGGGCTAAGTACGATATTTACGCAGTTCTGGGTCAGAAAGGGGACAATTTAACTTGGGGAAAACCCACCCGTTCTGGCCCGGTGAATCTAGAAACATTTTCTCTTAAAGACGTACAATCTATCCGTTTGTTAGTCAATGATAAGCCCGTTGATTTAGATAAGCCACCCATATCTGGTCGTGGTGTTGTTTTGGAATTTTTCTTACCAAATTCGGCAACTTCAGTGCGAATTCCTTTTACAGAAATTCCTCTGGCTGCCAAATGGGGCAAGTATTTACAACAGGAATTGAGCGAGTAACACCCAGAAAACCGACTGCTTGGAGAAGTCGGTTTTCTAGAGCGAAAGAGGAGAAATTATTCAGGTTGGGTAACTTCTTTAATTACCTCTTTGGCGCTTTCAATGATACCTGGTTGGGGATTTTCTTTTTCGTACTTTTCTAAATTTTTCTCGTAGACCTTCTCCAGTCCTTCGGGGTCGTCAATGGCTTTGATGGCTTTGTCGTAGGCTTCTTCCCGGCTTTTTACAGATTGGCTATTGCTACCTTTGTCCAGAACTGACGAATTGTCTTTGTAAGCGGCTGCTAAACTTGGTTGAGTGGTGAAAATCGATAAACCTGATAAGCTAAGCAAACTTATCAAACCCACCACTAAAAAGCTTTGGCGAACCACTTTTCCTAAATCCGAGAAAGTCCGCTGCATATCAATTGTCTCCTTTTTTATTTTCCACAAACGTATCCTAAGGTGTTATGTATGCTACCGACTTCTACCCAAGGATATATTAAATTAGCTAATAACCCAAGTTGCTAGTTATAACTATCGTGGGTTGCACAGCAGAAGCTAATCGCCAGCTTGCTAATTGCTTATGGGAATATTTTTCGGTTCTATCATTAGCCATTAGCTATTAGCCATTAGCCTGTCTTGGGCCCTAAAAAGATAACTAGCAACAAGCGTTAATAGGTCATGGGTAATGGTAAACAATTTTTAACAACCTGCCAAACAAGCAATTAGCAATTAGCCATTAGCAATTAGCAATTGTTGTGGAAAGAAGCGGCAGCTTGACGGTAAAGGTTGTGCCTAGTCCTTCACCCGGACTTTCTACAAAGACAGTTCCGCCGTGGAGTTCTACCAAATGGCGCACGATCGCTAACCCCAATCCCAGTCCGCCGTAAGGTCGGGTGGTGGTAGTATCGGCTTGGCTGAAGCGATCGAAAACATAGGGCAGAAAGTCCGGTTTAATGCCGATTCCCGTGTCGCTGATGGTAATTTGAGCATAGGGAATTTCAGATTTTAGATTGGAGATTTCAGATTTATTTGATTGCTGAAAAGAGGTTTTATTTTCATCTTCAATCTGCAATCCTCTTTCAATCTGAAATCTGCAATCTGAAATCTGCAATTTTTTCAGTTTTACTTCGACTTGCCCGCCGTTGGGTGTAAATTTTATGGCATTGGATAGTAGGTTCCAAAATACTTGCTGTAAGCGTTCTGGGTCGCCTATAACGCGCAGGGGCGGATTTAATGAGAGATTTGAGGTTGCAGCGGGCAAGCTGGTTAAATCCGATTCTAGGTTAGTTATGAGCGAAATTTCTTTGGCTTGGGCGGCTGGACGGAGCGAGTCAATTGCTGTTTCAATGATGGGGGAAAGTTCGAGCGATAGCGCGTTTAATTGCACTTTTCCGGTAATAATTCGCGAGACATCTAGCAAGTCTTCAATTAGCTGTTTCTGGTTTTTGGCGTTGCGTTCGATCGTTTCGAGAGCTTTCGCTTGCGTTGCTGGGGAAAGATTGCGCGATCGCAGCATTTGCGCCCAACCTAAAATCGAGTTTAATGGCGTTCTTAACTCGTGGGAAACAACTTGCAAAAATTCATCTTTTACTCGGTTGGTTTTAGCTAATTCTTCTGCTTGTTGTCGCAAGGCATTTTCCATTTGCTTAGCTGCGGTGAGATCGACTACAAAAGCGACGGCTCTATCTTGATAGCCTTCCAATAAAGCTGCACCGATTAAAATGGGGACGCGGCTGCCATCTTTGCGAATATATTCTTTTTCATAAGGTGTAGAAGCCCCAGTTTTTAACATCTCTTCAGCCCCCTGGCGATCCAGAGGCACGTATTCTGCTGGGGTAATATCTAGCCAGCGCAATTTTCCCGCTTGCATTTCTTCCCGCGTATACCCTACCAACTCTAAAAAAGCATCGTTTGCTTCTAGAATATCGCCAGAGAAATTACCGATTACAACCCCGATAATATTCGAATCAACCAAACGCCTAAACCTGGCTTCGCTTTGTCGCACTGCTTGCTCTGCTTGCTTGAGTTTAGCAATATCCTGAAACACCAGGACACCAGTAGCGGGATGAGCGTACATTTGCGGTAGGGTATCGGCATAAATGAGTAGGGGACGGATGCCTTCGGGGGTGTGCCAATTCATCTCGAACCCTGACAAACGTTCGCCCCGTGCTACTCGCACTCCTGGCATTTGTTCGTCTGGAATGCGATTTCCTTTGTCGTCGGTGCAGTAATAAATTGTGTGATATTCTTCCCCTGGTTTATCTTTAGGAAATTCGCCGCATGCTAGAGAGTCTGCTGCTTTATTAGCAAAGGTTACCCTCGCGGTTCCTGGTTCGATAAATAGCAAGGGAATCGGCATCAGATTTAGCGCTTCTTCTAACCATTGTTGCTGCTGCCAAAGTGCTGCGGTTTGCTGTTCTAATGCTTCTTCGTAGTTTTTGCGTTCGCGCAGCGTTGCGGTAGCAGTATCGCTTATATCCTGTTGCGTCCCCACCCATTCTATAATTTGATTGTTTTCATCTAAAACGGGAACGCCCCGCGCTAAACAATATCGATAAGTTCCATCTGCGGTTTTGATTCGATGTTCGATTTCGTAGGTTGTTTTTGTTTCAATAGCTTTTTTCCACGCGAGGGCAGTTTTCTCTCTATCTTCTGGATGGATAGCGTTTATCCATCCCCATCCCAGCATTTCTGCTTTTGTTTGTCCGGTGAATGCACCCCAAGATGGCAATTCTTCAACAATCAGTCCTTCTGCATCTGTTGTCCAAACTGCTAGCGTACTCGCAAGTACAAGGGAACGATACCGCGCTTCGCTTCTTTGCAGCAACGACTCGCCTTGCTTGCGATCGCTAATATCGCGATAATAAATACTTAAACCTTCTGGGCAAGGATAAGCACGAATATCCAACCACATATTTAACGGTTCGTATAACACCTCAAAATTGACAGGTACTTGCTCTGCCATTGCGCGGCGATATTGCTTTTCTACTATAGTACCAACTGACCAAGGCCACTGTTCCCAGTGGGTTTTGCCGATAATTTCCTCTCGCTTTTGTTGGTTGAGTTTAGCTACTTCTTGGTTGACGTAGGTAATGCGCCAGTCGCGATCCAAGTGGACAAAGGCATCGGTAATGCTTTCCAATATATTGATAATTTGATCCTTTTCCTTAATTTGTAATTTTTCCGAGCATTTTTTAGCTGTTTCTAACCTGGATATTAAGCTACTTACCCACGCTCCCCCTAATAAAAATAAGCCGATTCTTAAAGTTTCGTCTAAACTAATCGCTGAAGAGATATCGGGAGGTTGAAACAAATACCCTATCCCTAAAGCTGTTAAAACAGTTGCCAATAAACCCGGTTTGAGTCCGCCATACAAAGCGCTAAGGATTGCGGGAACAAAAAACAGTAGAAAAGGACTCGTCGTCACATCGAGCGCGCGGTGTAGCAACAGCAGCAGCGTGAGTGCGATCGCGACAGTCAACACGGCAAAACCATAGCGTCGTATCTGGGAGCGTGTCAGTTTCACCATCAATTTATCAATCTTTAGCAGAGTCAATGTGGTTGGTCAATCTTCTAAATTTAGTTAAAAGATGGTTGTTTTACACCTCCCTTAAGACGGATTTTTTTAAGAAACCCGGTTTTTTGGAAAAACCGGGTTTCTGGTAAACTAATCAAACACTAAATTCCGCGCCGTACCATCATCTGTAAAACCCTGTTCTCCCACCCCGACTAATTCCACAATAACTTCCCGCGAGGGAGGGGAAAATTGTCCTGACCGCGCCGCAATTTCTACAATGAATTGTTCTGCTTCAGGACGCACGCGGTAAGTTGTAGTCGCCCACGCACCCGTTCTGTATTCAAAACTATTTCCATCATCTTCATAAAGAGTAAATTCACCCGTACCAGGCCAAATACGTAGCGTGAGATCCCCCCATGCCCCCAATGCCTTGGGGGATAAGTCTTGGGTCCCCCGAGGTTGGGGGGGTAAGTCTTGTGCCCCCCGAGGTTGGGGAGGTAAGTCTTGGGTCCCCCGAGGTTGGGGGGGTAAGTCTTGTGCCCCCCGAGGTTGGGGAGGTAAGTCTTGGGTCCCCCGAGGTTGGGGGGGTAAGTCTTGTGCCCCCCGAGGTTGGGGGGGTAAGTCTTGTGCCCCCCGAGGTTGGGGGGGTAAGTCTTGGGTCCCCCGAGGCATTGGGGGTTGGGGGGATCGCCAATCTTGTGCCCCCCTTGGCATTGGGGGTTGGGGGGATCGCTCATCCACAAATTGCACAATCGGCTCGATTGGAATTATCCCACCCCCACGCACGTAAAGCGGCATTCGTTCCAAAGGTGCGTGAGCTAAAATGTGCGTTGGCCCCTGATAAAGCTCACCACTCCACCAATCGTACCAACTACCTTCAGGCAGATAAACAGCGCGATATTCAATTCCAGGACGAAGAATAGGTGCTGCCATTATCGAGGACCCCAACAATACTTGATCGGACAAAGTATAGGTTGTGGAATCGTTGGGGTAATCATAAACTAACGGACGTAAAATTGGTGCGCCAGTTGTTGCTGCTTGCCAAAACAATGTGTAAATGTAGGGCAATAGCTGATAGCGTAAATTAATGTATTCGCGGCAAATATTTTCGACTTGTTCGCCAAAAACCCAAGGTTCGTGAGGCGCAGTTGTCATCGCCGAGTGTCCGCGCATCAGAGGATAAAGTATTGCTTGTTGCATCCAACGGGCGAATAATTCAGCGGTAGCATTACCTGCAAAACCGCCGATATCACAACCTACAAATGCGACGCCGGATAGCCCCATATTGCACAACATTGGTAGGGACATTTCCAGGTGATCCCACAACGATTGATTATCGCCCATCCAGACAGATGAATATCGCTGCACCCCGGCAAAACCAGATCGGGTTAAGATAAACGATCGCTCATGAGGACGCTGTCTTTGCATTGCTTCATAAGACGCCTTCGCCATCATTAACCCATAAAGGTTGTGAACTTCTGCGTGGGTGGTGGAGTCGCTTCCCTCCCCTTGGGGTGCATCGAGGGGGAACCAAATTTTAACACCTTGATCGCCGAACGGGCGATCGTCTATCGCAGGTTCGTTCATATCGTGCCAAATCCCGGCGACGCCGACATCGGTCAAACTTGCGTGCAAGTCGCCCCACCACTGTCGCACTTCAGCACGCATAAAATCGGGAAATACAGCTTTATCAGGCCAAACATAGCCGTGGAATATCCGCCCATCGGATTTTCGCACAAAATAATCGTCTTTTAGCCCTTGGTCAAAAACATGATAATCCCCTTCGGGTTCGTACTTAACGCCAGGGTTGATAATTGTGACTACTTTAAAACCATCTTGCTTTAAATCGCCGATTAATTTAGCCGGATCTCCAAAGCGTTTCGGACTCCAAGTAAACACGCGATATCCCCGCATGTAATCAATATCTAAATGAATTACATCGCAAGGAATGCGCCGCTGGCGAAATTCCTGCACCAATTCCCGCACCACTGCTTCAGATTCGTAACTCCAGCGGCTTTGATGATAACCCAGCGCCCATTTTGGCGGTAAAGGCATTCTACCCGTTAGTTGGGTATAAGTGCTGAGAATTTGTGCTGGTTCGGGGCCGTAAATAATGTAATAATCTAATTCATTTCCCCGCGTTTCCATCCGCCAAACACCGGGTTGTTCCGCACCGATATCAAACTGACTCCAAAAAGTAGTATTGCAGAAAATACCGTAAGCTAATTGGGGACGTAAGGCGATAAAAAATGGAATCGCCTGGTACATTTCATCCGTCAGCGAACCGTAATCTAAACAATCAGTTGTCCAATTTGTTTTAACTTCAGATAATTTATCGAGTAGTCGAGTGCGTTCGCCAAAACCATAGAAATGTTCGTTTGCTTCGATGCGTTTCCAAGCAGCGACGGCCCCCGTGCGCCAAGCCATTCCCAGATCTACATCTTGTGCAAACAAACGCCCTTGTTTGTCGAAACAGGCAATGCGACACGGGTTGCGCTCGATACAAACGCGCAATTGTTCGGTTTCAATTTCTACCTTTTCATCGCTTTTTCGCACTTGGAAAGGTACGAATTGCCATTCTCGATCGTCCTTGGTTACTGCCCAAGAACGACGGGGGATAAACTCCCCGGTGGGAGACATTTGCACGTGAATTAAATTAGGTGCTAGTACCTTGATGCCAAGGCGTGCCTCGCCACAGTTGCACCAAACGCCCCGTTCATCCGAGTCAATTGATTCTACGGCGGCGATGGTTGACCAAGCTTGATTTGTGGTGGGTAGTTTTCCAAAGTATTGAGGCATTCCAGATTTTGTCAAGCTCCATCTCTCTTTAAACTAATTAAACTAAATAGTTGACCAAACTGTATATTCCTATGGTGTGAAGTAGGTGAAAAAACTTTCTATCTCAGGCTGGATGGAACGAAGGGCAAATTGCGGCACGATTAAATTATTGAAAATCAAATTGTGGCGCTGTTGTAGATCGTTGTAAAAGCCTTTCCACTGGCAGCCAGAGGACGGTCTAGCTAAAAGTCCTGAGTGCCAAGTCCCGGAGGCGGCAAGCAGTTGACGGCATTTCGGCACTGGGCACTTTTAGTGGTAACCCTAATGCAACAGCGTTGGTTTTAATCACCCGCCAAAAATTGTCCTTTAGCCCCAGGTAAAAAAGAGGCAATGAACGCAATTCAACCTGAGCCGAAAAAATTTTTACGTACTAAAGCTTGGCTGCTTTCAACATTGCTATCGGTTCCGTTGTTTGCTGCTTGCTCAAGTCCAAGACAGCAGTATACACCACCGCCGCCGGTTGACGATACCCGTGGTGGAAGAGTAGTCCCTCCGCCAGCAAATCAACAACCTCAAGCGAGGAGGGGATTATCAACGGGTCAAACAGTGGCAATTTTGGCAGGGGCAGCTGCACTTTACTACCTCTATAACCAGCATAGGAACAGGCAAGGGCATGGTGCCCAAGGCAAGTATTACCTTTCTAAGAACGGGCGCGTCTACTATCGAGATGCCCAAGGACAGGCGCACTGGGTAACGCCGCCGCGAGAAGGCATTCGAGTTCCAGTAGAAGAGGCACAACGATATCGCGACTTTCAAGGTTATAACGGAAGGACAGACGGGCGCGATTTAACCGATTTAGTGCCTGCACAGTAGCAGGGTAGCACAGGCGTCTCGCCTGTGTGAACGGGTGATATCAAATCCGGTTGCATCGGAATGATTGGCCTTTCTTGGTAATTGCTAATTGCTAATTGCTAATTGCCAGAAAAGCCACTACAGGTCGTAATTCCGATGCAACGGTCAAGGATATGAGCGGGTGAAAATGACCCATCACCCACGACCAATTACCAAATCAGGAGATCGTTATGGTTGACAGATTTTTGCGAGACATCCAAGATGCTTTTCTCGGTAAAAACGAAGAGGAAAGCGATCGCGACAGAGAATACGACCGTCGAGTCCGTCCAGCCAGCGAAGACTCCTATGGCGACCCCGCCCAAGGTGATTACGCGCCATTTGGCGATGTGCGTCCAGCGAGTGAAGACCCCTACGGCGACCCCGCCCAAGGCTATTACGGCGATGTGCGTCCAGCCAGCGAAGACCCCTACGGCGACCCCGCCGACTACGCCTACGGACCATTTGGCGATGTGCGTCCGGCGAGCGAAGACCCCTACGGCGACCCTGCTGACCAGGATCAATACGGCTATATCAGTCCAGCGAGCGAAGATCCTTACGGCGACCCCGCTGACGAGGAGTACTACAGGTATTAAGACCAAGTTTCGATGAGTGTGTGTAGGCGATAAAGGGCTAAAACTTGAGCGTCTAGCGTGATATAGTGCCAAAGCAGTAGCGGATAACGCTACTGCTTTTTCTTGCTTGTTATATCAAATCCGGTTGCATCGGAATGATTGGCCTTTCTTGGTAATTGCTAATTGCTAATTGCTAATTGCTAATTGCCAGAAAAGCCCCTACAGGTCGTAATTCCGATGCCACCGGAAACGAATCAGGCTTTTCACCGATAATTAGCGTCGGGAGCGTCGGGAGCGTCGGGAGCGTCAGTCCTAACTATTGGCTAATGGAGATTCGTTGTAATGTGCTAGCAGCAAGGCGGGGTCGTCGTAGATTGCGATCGCTCCCATCAGCTGGCTATCATCAAAGCCACCACAGCGAAATGCGATCGTTCCCACTCCGCATTTACTCGCCGCTTCAATATCGTAGGGAGTATCCGCAATCATCACAACTTGATGTGGTTCCAGATGCAACTTTTTCAATGCCGCTTCGACAATATCCGGTTCTGGCTTAGAATGTTCCGCATCGCTCGATGTTGTTGCTTCTGCGAGCAAATCGTCAACTTTTGCCGCTTTTAATAACAGCGAAAGTTCTTCACTCGTAGCCGAAGTAGCAATAATCAGCCGCAACCCAGATTGCTGCATCTTCAATATCAGATCTCGCGCACCCGGTGCAGCAGGAAGCGTCGGCGCGAATTTTTTGATAATCAGTTCTTTGCGCTTTTCGGAAATAGCTTTTCCCTGCGCTTCTTCTTTATCAAGTCCCGGTACCATTTTTGGTATCACTTGATCGCCGCCCATCCCGATCAGCGGTCGAACTTTCTCGAAGGGTACGTCATAGCCATAAGTAGCAAACGCTTCCACCCAAGCTTGCGCTTGTGCATCGTTGCTGATAACCAGCGTTCCATCTACATCAAAAATAGCTGCTGACAATGCCATTGTCCTAGATCCGGTTTTTGTTTGAAGTAATATCAAGGTACAGGCATATTTTTATCAGTTCATCTAACAATAGTATGATATTTATGTAAAAATATTGGTATATATCATCACATTTTCAACCTTTTTGGAGGTTAAGCTTATGAGAAAAATCAAATTTTCTTATTTTTTTACCGTTCCTATTTTTATTTTTTCCGCGCTGTTGATTGGAGCTTTAATGCCTCAAAAATCGAAGCCATCGCCAGCCAGTTGCGATGTGAAAATCTGTGTGATTAACTTTGGCTTCCATTCGGAAATTGTAGTGCCAGTCCAGAATAAAATTTTTGACTGGCGGAAACATTTGTCTTTCAATCAAATAGGTGCAGGTAAAAATGCCGATTACAATTACTTAGGTTTTGGCTGGGGGGAAAGAGAATTTTATATGAATCCGCCCAGGGAAATTGATGCAAAAATTGCTGCGGGTATTAAAGCACTATTTCTTCCCAATCCCTCGGTTATCCGAGTTGAAGGTTACAAAAACCTGCCCCAAAATTTTGAAATAGAATGTTTGGGGGTGAGTCAATCGGGTTATTTAAAGTTAAATAAGTTTATTAGAGATACTTTTCAATTAAACCGGCAAGGCGAAAAAAATAGATTCCCCTATGGCGTCCGTCAAAACGTTAGCTATTACGAGGCTAAAGGCACTTACTCAATTTTGAGGAATTGTAACTCTTGGACGGCAGAAGCTTTGAGGAAAGCTGATGTTAATACACCTGTGTGGGCAGGACTTTCTACGGCAATTATGTTGCACTTGGATAACAGTTGCGATGGGGAGAAATAATATTGTTTACGATGCGGGTGTAGGGGCACGGCAAGATTAAATTATCCCCCAAGAGGACAATTTAAAACATGCCGTGCCCCTAGGGTTTATCATTCGCGTGTAGGGGCAGGGCAAGATGAAATTATCGCCCAAGAGGACAATTTAAAACATGCCGTGCCCCTACGGTTTACGATGGGCGTGTAGGGGCACGGCAAGATGAAATTATCGCCCAAGAGGACAATCTAAAACATGCCGTGCCCCTACGGTTTACGATGGGCGTGTAGGGGCACGGCAAGATGAAATTATCGCCCAAGAGGAGAATCTAAAACATGCCGTGCCCCTAGGGTTTACGATGGGCGTGTAGGGGCAGGGCAAGATGAAATTATCGCCCAAGAGGAGAATCTAAAACATGCCGTGCCCCTAGGGTTTATCATTCGCGTGTAGGGGCACGGCAAGGGAAAATTATCGCCCAAGAGGAGAATCTAAAACATGCCGTGCCCCTACGGTTTACGATGGGCGTGTAGGGGCAGAGCAAGGGAAAATTATCGCCCAAGAGGACAATTTAAAACATGCCGTGCCCCTAGGGTTTATCATTCGCGTGTAGGGGCAGGGCAAGGGAAAATTATCCCCCAAGAGGAGAATCTAAAACATGCCGTGCCCCTAGGGTTTATCATTCGCGTGTAGGGGCAGGGCAAGATGAAATTATCCCCCAAGAGGAGAATCTAAAACATGCCGTGCCCCTAGGGTTTATCATTCGCGTGTAGGGGCACGGCAAGATGAAATTATCCCCCAAGAGGACAATTTAAAACATGCCGTGCCCCTGGGGTTTACGATCAGGGCGTAGGGGCACGGCAAGGGAAAATTATCCCCCAAGAGGAGAATCTAAAACATGCCGTGCCCCTACGGTTTACGATGGGCGTGTAGGGGCAGGGCAAGGGAAAATTATCGCCCAAGAGGACAATTTAAAACATGCCGTGCCCCTATGGTTTACGATGGGCGTGTAGGGGCAGGGCAAGGGAAAATTATCGCCCAAGAGGACAATTTAAAACATGCCGTGCCCCTGGGGTTTACGATCAGGGCGTAGGGGCAGGGCAAGGGAAAATTATCCCCCAAGAGGAGAATCTAAAACATGCCGTGCCCCTACGGTTTACGATGGGCGTGTAGGGGCACGGCAAGATGAAATTATCCCCCAAGAGGAGAATCTAAAACATGCCGTGCCCCTAGGGTTTATCATTCGCGTGTAGGGGCACGGCAAGATGAAATTATCCCCCAAGAGGAGAATCTAAAACATGCCGTGCCCCTACTCACTGATGAGAAACCGGGTTTTTGTAAAAAACCCGGTTTCTGCAAGTTTCTAGCTGCCGGTAACGATGCGCTTAATTGCCACCAATGGGTTGTTATCGTTACCATTGGTCACATTGGTGTTGGTGCTGTTTCTGACTTGAGGCGTACCGTGCAAACGCGGATCTACTTGCGGTGGTACGGGTTCGGGACCTAGGGGTTTAGGATTTTCGATATATTCAAATTCACCTTTACCATCCATCGATTTACCTTTCGCCCAACGACCTTCGGCGCTGTCAGTTCCGTCAGAATTATTCCAGAACTGATAGGCAAATTCCCGCTTCTCCAATTCCAAGGGGAAGGAACTAGGAACCGGCGTATCTTCTAGTCCAGAATCTTTCAAATCTTCAATTGCCGCTAACCACTGATTTTGATGCATTGTATCGCGGGCAATCATGAAACTCAGCGTATCTTTTACCCCCGGATCGTCACTCATTTCATACATCCGCACCGCCTGCAAGCGTCCTTGTGTTTCGGCGTGGAGATTTGACCGGAAATCAGCCATTAAATTACCGCTAGCAACGATAAAACGACCGTTCCAAGGGTAACCAACGCTATCGGCAGCGGTTGCACCCAAACCAGAAACGATCGCATGTTGCGGGTTCATCGCCGCTGCCATAATTACATCCCGTGGACTTGTACCGCCCATTACTGCACCGACGACGGGATCTTTTGCACCATCTTCTTGCAGGTTGATCGGGGCTTTATCTAATAGGTGGGCGATCATCGTTGCTAGCATTTCGATGTGACCGATTTCTTCAGTCCCAATATCTAGCAGCATATCGCGATACTTAGCAGGGCCGCGACAGTTCCAACCCTGAAATAGGTACTGCATCATCACGGTCATTTCACCAAATGTACCGCCGATCAGTTCCTGAATTTTCTTCGCGTATACTGCATCGGGTTTTTGTGGTGGTTTGAAATATTGCAGTTTTTTGGTGTGATAAAACATGACAGCCTCTTTGAGTAACTTTTGCGTTTAGATAACGCGGGACTTTCCGAAACACTCCTCTGGCAAATTCTGTCTTTTGGGTTGATACTAAATCCCCATTGATTACCCGCTTTTTGCCATACGACTTAAGTCGCGGCTACACAAACTAAGCAAGGCGTAGCAGGCTTATAGAAAAAGGGGGTGATGGCAGCGGATTTAGTATCATATCTAATACGAACTGCGAATATTGTTGTTTGTTCTTACCTACCAGGAAACTAATTAAATCATTTTGGTTCATCAACCTTTAGGAATATAATTAATATGCGATCTTGGCCACAAAAATTTTATGGTTCAGCAACCCGGTTTCTTAAAGAAACCGGGTTGCTGAATTTTGAGCGCCAAGTTTTACAAGCTCGTTATGATTTGAATTAGCTCATCCGATAGATTGGCAGTGGCTAATGACTGTTTTTGAAATAGCACTCCGGCTAGAAGGTAGATGTTTCCAGAATAGAAAGCTTTCTTTTGTTCCCGTAGCTTCGCGATGGTGTTTCTAACTTTGGGTTCGGAACTGTAATAACCAAATTCTAGAGGGGTGACTAAAAACTTGGATATCGAGTAGCCTTGTGCGATGGCATAATCAATTGTATCGACTGGATTAGAGTAACTAGAAACCAGCGACATGACGTTGTCGTAACCTAACGAAAAAAGCTTTCTGGTAATTGTAGAACCGTCTGTCCCGCCGCGTAATAATGGCAGGTAAATATCGTCATCTACTGCTGGCAAATAGGGGGGGTTTGAGACAAGATACCTCGCGGCAGGTTTAGATGATGTGAAGAAACAGGTATTGTGAACTACATAGCGCTCGCTTAGTGAGTATTCTGCGATTTTGCTATTGGCAATTTTACAAGCTGATCTATTGAGTTCGTATCCATGAATGCACCCTAAAAATTCCGTTCTGAGTAAGGAATGAATGACGGGAAGTCCATCGCCGGAACCAAACTCTATTACGGCTTCATTTTCCCAACAGTTTTGCCGACCGAATCTGTCTAAACATTGAGAGTAAAAATTAGATTCTTCTGGGCAGATAAATATCTCTTTTCCACAAGTACTGCGCTTGGCAATTTTACTGGGAGATGGTGCAGCTTTGGGAATTGAGTACAGCGAATTGGATTGTTTTGTGAAGATAGATTGGTCGAACATATTAATGGTAATTGGTAATCGGTAAATTTTCAGCATTTGAAAGTTCGTAGTAAGGACTTTAGTCCTTGTTTATTAGACTTTTGGGGACTAAAGTCCCTACTACAAACATTAGTTAGTGCAGTTGTGTCGTTGTTTATTAGACTTTTGGGGACTAAAGTCCCTACTACAAACATTAGTTAGTGCAGTTGTGTC
>NZ_BLAY01000225.1 GCF_020521235.1 Microseira wollei NIES-4236
TCCCGCTTTCCCCGATGCTATCGCACAATTCGACCCGGATGGCTACCGCTGGAAATGGCACGAGGGAAAGTTTTCCGCCTGGGATGGCACTAGGTGCAGTTGATGACAATGGCTCAAAGGCGCTGGCCCACTACAATTAAGTGATGAAACGGCAGTAAATCATTATACTGAAATAGGAATTGAATTATCTACCGGGTAAAGCCAGAAAAAAAGCAGCTCGAAGCAATCTATGGAAGAAAATGTTTGGTTTAAACCGCTAGTTTGGATGGATTATAGGCTGGCAGTGTTGTTCACCGTTTTTATCCCCCTAACTCTGCTAATCTGGGCACTGTATAAAAGATCGGAAGCGGTGCAACGCCTGTTAACGATCTACTGGCGAGTTGCGAGCCTGCTTTTGATTACGGTATACCTGTTGATCGCGTCTTTACAGATTGGCTTTATCACGGCGGCGATCGCGCGGCTCCTGATTCCCGCCTCCCTGTGGTTTTGGGCGGATATCAACGAAGAAATCAACGATCTGCCCCAGCGATCGCTTAAACTGGCTCTCACATCCTGGCGTTGGGCGGTTACAGTTTACAATCTGATCGGCTTTGTGGCTCAAATCTTCTTCCTCGGTTGTGCCTTCGGTGGAGGCGCTCTCGAACAACCATCTTGTCGCGTTTGGCTAGAACCACCTTGGCGCTACAAGGAAATTTTCCATGCCGGTTACAGCACCGGGTTTTTAGGCTTTCTCGGCATCGTTGGCTTAATAATTTACGTCCTTTACCTGAGCTACTTTATTTTTGTGCGGCTGGGTAAACAGGGACGCTCCGCGATGGAACAGTAAAATTGGTCAGTAACAACTCTTGGCGGGTTTAAATAAACTGTAGATTATGGCATCGATGGCTGGTGAAACCCGCCCCGACACAACTGACAAATCACAATTGACTAATGACTTATTCAATAGCCCAGCGTTTAGAACGATACACCGCCAAGCGTCCTCACGAAGTTCTAATTGTGACGGTTGAAATCCTTGGCGAAGCCGACCAAATTGCTATTTTTAAAGGCTTTTCCAGTTCTTTAATGCGTCCGACGGCGAAAGATCCGGATGTGCCAGTTTTGCCAGATGATGCCACAATTATCTCTATCGACCGGGTAGCAAGTCCCTATAACCCCGCCGCACCCCGTTACATCGAGCCAGGACTAACCTGGGAGACGATCCAACCTTTGTTGTCAGAGGTGGGCGTTTAGAGGCAAACGGAAAACTGTCAATTCACCCAATCTTTAAAAAAATTCCGCCAAACTTTTCCGTATCTTTACTGAAGACAAGCGGTTAGTGGTCTAACGTAGTGTAATCTAGGGAGCTTATACAAACTCTTGAGCTAAAACTAGGGCCCAATAGTGAAAGAAAGTGCTATTGTCCACAAGAAAGCGTGTGTGGAGTGTTGATTAATTATGGTTACATCACAGATCCGGTCTCAAATGTCTGGCATTTCTGAAGCGTCTTTGTCTTTGACGCCTGCGGCACATCCGATCAAACAGACTTCTTTCAGTACGGTTTGGCACTCAGTCGATTTGCCAGCAACGCCTTTATTTGGCACCGATGGCATTCGCGGACGGGTGGGAGATTTGCTTTCGGCGCCCCTGGCAATGCAAATTGGTTTCTGGGCAGGTCAAGTGCTGCGATCTGTTAACGGCGGCGCTACCGGCTCGGTTATTGTAGGCCAAGACCCTAGAAACTCTAGCGATATGCTGGCAATGGCGCTGTCAGCAGGGTTGACCGCAGCGGGACTGGAGGTTTGGCATTTGGGAATCTGCCCCACCCCCTGCGTCGCCTATCTGACGAGCGTTTCCCCGGCAATTGGGGGCGTGATGATTTCTGCTTCTCACAATCCCCCAGAGGATAACGGCATTAAGTTTTTTGGCGCGGATGGAACCAAGCTACCCCAGGCAATTCAGGAAAAAATTGAAGCTGGAATTAGAGGCAATGGCGATTTTCCCATTTTGAACGGCTGTTGGGGACGCCAATACCAGAGAGCCGAATTAACTGGCGAATACCTGGAATCGCTGCACAAACCGCTGCTGGGAGAAATAGACCTGCGGGGAATGCGAATTGTCTTAGATCTGGCTTGGGGTGCCGCCGTACATCTGGCACCAGCTGCATTTAAGGCTATGGGGGCAGAAGTTATCTGCTTGCACGATCGCCCCGATGGATCTCGCATCAATGTCAATTGCGGATCGACCCATCTGAATTCCCTCAAAGAAGCTGTCAAGCACCACAAGGCAGATCTGGGGTTAGCTTTTGATGGCGATGCCGACCGGGTGATGGCGGTAGATAGCTGTGGGCGCGTCGTGGATGGAGATTACATCCTCTATTTCTGGGGTCAAAATTTGGCCTTCGCGCAACAGTTGCCGGGAAATCTAATTATTTCCACCGTAATGGCTAACCTCGGTTTTGAACGTGCGTGGCAGAAACTGGGCGGTCAGATGGTGCGGACTGCCGTCGGGGATCAATACGTTCACGCCGCCATGCTGCAACACGGCGCCATGTTGGGCGGCGAACAATCCGGACATATCCTCTGCCCCCATTACGGCGTCAGCGGCGATGGATTGCTGACGGCAATGCATTTAGCAGCACTGGTGAAACGCAGCGGCGTGTCTTTAGCGGAACTGGTAGATGGCAGCTTCCAGACTTACCCCCAGCTGTTAAAGAACGTGCGGGTGGAAGACCGGGAAGTCCGCTTGGGTTGGAAAAACTGCGAACCGCTACAGAAAGCGATCGCAGATGCAGAAACCGCAATGGGCGACGAGGGTCGCGTTCTGGTCAGAGCTTCCGGCACCGAACCCGTGATTCGGGTTATGGTTGAAGCCGTCAGCTTAGAACTTGCCGATCGCTGCGCTGACAATTTGGTACTTGCGGTCCAAAAATACTTGCTCTAGCTAATGGGTAATAAGTCCAGGACTTACCCAAGATGCTCCTATCACCTTTGTTTCTGCGTAGATATCCAGTTCTACAGCCACGATTTTTCATAGAAACTTTGGTGTTTGCGTAAGTCCTGAAGTCATAAGTCAAGGCGACGGGCGGGACGCCCATCCCACAAGCAAAATTAATCTCTTGTGGGGTGGGCGTCCCGCCCGCCCTTCTATTGCTGCCAGTTCTAAATTATATATACTTTTGCCAAGTTGCCCCACGGGACGCCCATCCCACAAGCAAAATTAATCTCTTGTGGGGTGGGCGTCCCGCCCGCCCGTCTATTACTGCCAGCTCTAAATTATATATACTTTTGCAAAATTGTCGCAGTTAGTATGAAATACTACTAAAACAGCGGCGCGTTTGACCCATATTTGAAAACAATCTAAATTTAACGTTTTGTTAGCTGTCTAAGTATTGACTCAAGAAAATACTTTTAGGCTTCTTGATTGAATTTTTTAGAGGAAGCTTGACAAAACGTCAAAGCCAGTTGTTTTCTGGCGCTTGCGAAATTGGGGGCATGACGCGCTTGCATCTACCATCGACTCAAACTAGAACCTGTAGACTGTCACGTTTGGAGCTATCACCCGTGCTTGCTCTAGCTGCAAATTTCGACCCCAATCAAATCAGTACCAAAAGAGAGATTAGTGCCGCAGCAATCAATGTCAGCGGTCGTCAGCGGATGCTTTCGCAACGAACGGCGCTGTTGTGTCTGAGACTGGTCTGTACTCAAGATAAAGCCGAGGAGGAAAAGTTGCGCCACCAGTTGTTAGCCGATATCGATTTGATGGAAACATCGCACAACGGACTGCTCAACGGCGACGAGAAGCTGAAACTATCGGGTCATCTCTCAGCAGTGCTGAAGGCGATGTACTTTGAACCCCCCTTCAACTTAGACCACCAGATCCGCAGTTATATCGCCCAAGTCAGAGCTTTGGCGGATGCAAATACAAGAGAGCTAACTCAGGATAATCCCCATCTGCGCTACATTCAGGATGCTGCTTCCACACAATTGCTGACAGGTTTAGATGCGGTTGTCAGTCAGTATCAAAAAGAAAATGAGGCGCAACAGCTAGCCGTCGATATCCAGAGAGCTGAACTCTATTGTCAGAGTTGTGCAGCCACTGCTGCTGCCAAAATCCAAGCGGAGAAACTGCAAAAAGCGCTGCAAGAGTTAAAACAAACTCAGGCTCAACTGATTCATAGCGAAAGAATTTCTAGTCTTGGGCAACTTGTCGCCAGTCTCGCCCACGAAATCAACAACCCAGTCAGTTTTGTTCACGGGAATTTGAGTTTTGCCACTAATTACGTTCAAGACTTGCTCGAAATAGTGCGCGTTTATCAGCAGCAATATCCCCAATTCAATCAGGCAATTCAAGACAAGATAGAAGCGATTGACCTGGAATTTTTGAGTAAAGACTTGCCTCAAGTGCTGTCTTCGATGACCGTTGGAATAGACCGCATTTGTCAGATAGTGCGTAGCTTGCGGAGTTTTTCCCGCATGGACGAAACCGAGATGAAATTAGTGAATTTGCATGAGGGGATTGATAGCACTCTGCTGATTTTACACACCCGAATCAAAGCCAAAGATAAACGTCCTGCAATTGAGGTTATCAAAGAGTACGGCAATTTGCCCTTGGTGGAATGCTACGCCGGACAAATCAATCAAGTGTTTATGAATGCTATTGCCAATGCCATCGACGCAATTGAAGAGCGCATGGCCCATGGCAGTTGCCCTAACCCCAAGATTCGCATAATTACCGCAGTTGTAGGAGAAAGCGCCTTAATTCGGATCGCAGATAATGGCATTGGCATGACCGACGAAGTGCGCCAGCGACTATTTGATTCGTTTTTCACTACAAAGCCGCTAGGCAAGGGAACCGGCTTAGGTTTGTCGATTTCCTATCAAATTGTGGTGCAGAAACATGGCGGCGCGCTTTGGTGCGAATCGACTCCAGGACAGGGGACAGAATTCTGGATTAAAATACCCCTGTGCCAGGGTGTGAAGGCAGAAGCAATATCGGTCAGTGCAGCGTCACCTTTAATCTGTGCGGGAAGTTCTGAAACTCCCAATAGATGGGACAAGGAGGACAAAGGAGAGAAATTGCTTATCTAACTAAATTTGGCGTACCAGGCTTGTAAGATTCAGGATTTACCCACGACGATCTTAGAAACCGGGTTTATGCGTAGATCTCTAGTTCTCTTGCGACGATTTTTCAGAGAAACTTTGGTGTTTGCGTAAGTCCTGAGATTATGTAAGTTGACAAAGTTCCTGGCAAATTAAATAATCCTTCATCGTCAATGTGTAGCTATGTTAAGCTATGACTCTGTTCTACGCAAGCTATCTTCTATTTTCAACGACAGCAGACAGCTGGAAGTTTCCCAATTGCAAGACCCGCTGAATCGGGGCTTACTGCTACGAAAAGTTGTTGATAAAATTTGGAACTCCAAAGAGCGCATAGAATTTGGCAGCAGCGAGATTTTACAAACGGTGGTGGATCAAATTGCGCTTCTATTGCATCTAGATTATTGTTGTTTTTTGTGGTATTTTCATAGTACGAAACAGGTGCAATTAGTCTGCGATCGCGTCACGGGTAATCAACAGCCTTTACAAAAAGGATATTATCCGGTAGAAATGTTTGGAGGGGATGGAGTAGCGATCGCTCAGGGTAAATTGATAATTAACAGCGGGACTGGTGTCAGTTCGCTGTTGGGTAAGGCGGCGAAATGGCTGTCTCGGTTGCCAATTGCCCAATGCAAAACCGAGCTTGAAGGGGTGCAAGGTAAATTAAAAGCAATGGAAGCCAATGCTAACGTATTGGTTCCCTTGCGGATAGAGAACCTTGGGGAAGCATCCCAAGCGGATGGGGGTATAGGAATTATTGCTTGCTGGTGCGAGCAAAATCGGAGTTGGGGTAGGGGTGAAATTGAATTCTTGCAGTTAATCGCTCAACAGATGGAAATCGCTATTCGTCAAACAAAAGTAGAAGCACAAACCCAGAAAATTCTCGCCAGAGAGAAACTGGTGAACCAAATCACCAGCCAAACGCGGCAGAGTTTCGATCTGCAAACGATATTAACCTTCGCGATCGCGCAACTGTTAGAAGCGTTGGGAGTAGACCGCTGTCTGGTGCATATGGTGGAAGACCCTGGGGATTCAAAGGCGTATCGGCAACAATCGGTTGCTTGCTGCGAAACAATGCATCGCCTGGCGTACCACCACCAGCACCTATACGAAGTTTGTCGAGAACCCTTTGCGCCTTCGATCGAAGATTTCCATCCCTATGGACCGATTACCAAGTGGGTAATCCAACATCGTCAAATGGTGGCGATTCCAGATATAGCGGCTGACTCTCGGATTGGTCCGGATAACGAAGAATACCAAAGAGCGCAGATCAAATCTTCGCTTGTCGTGCCAGTGCAAACGAAAGATAAACTGCACGCAATTTTATATTTAAACCAGTGTTCCCACATTCGCGACTGGTCAAAAAGCGACCGAGAATTAGCCCAAGCAGTGGCAAATCAACTGGCGATTTCGATCCAACAAGCTTGTCTGTTTGCCAAAACTCGCGCTTCAATGGAACGAGAATCCCTGCTGCGGCTGATTGGGGATCAAATTCGCAGCACCCTGGAGTTAAAAACAATTTTACAAACCGCCGTGGGGGAGGTAAGAGAATTTCTCGATACGGATCGGGCGGTAATATACCAGTTCGATCCAGACTGGGGAGGGAAAGTCGTTGTCGAAGAAGTAATGGGGAATTGGCGGTCAATTATAGATCGGGCAAGTAACCCCAGCTGCGACGCTCTAGCCCAAAATGGTCAATCGCCGCGATCGCTGGTCACAGATAATTGTATTCTCAAGGAATATATCGATCTGTACCAAAAGGGCAGGGTACGCATCGTTAACGATGTGGCGACGGAGAATTTCACCAATTGCTATGCTGCGTTATTGCGGCGGATGCAAGTGCAAGCTACCATCGTCGTACCGATTTTAATCGGAGAGAAACTTTGGGGATTGCTAATCGTCCACGAGTGTCGGGGGACGAGAGTTTGGCAGAAACCAGAGGTAGAATTGCTGCAACAGGTGGCAATGCAGTTGGCGATCGCCATTCAACAAGCCGAACTTTACCAGCAAGCCCGCACCGCTGCAAAGGTGGCGCAAAATAAAGCAGAAGCCTTAGAACAAGCCACCGCTGCACTCAAACAGACCAATCAAATTTTAGAAAGCGAGATTGGCGATCGCAAACAAGCACAAGCTGAACTGCGGCAGAAAAATAAAATCGTCAAATTACTCCAAGCAGTCACTGCTGCTGCTAACGAAGCCACTAATAGCGAAGCCGCGTTACAAATCTGTCTAGAACGCATCTGCCATCATACTGGGTGGCCCGTCGGACATGTTTATATGCCCACAGAAACGGGTGAATTAATCCCGACAAAACTTTGGAACATCAAAGATCCAGAACGCTTCCTTACATTCCGCAAAATCACCGAAGCCACCCCCCTCGCCCCAGGAAATGGATTACCGGGTTGGGTTTTCAGCAGCAAACAACCGCAATGGATCGTCGATGTGAACGCTTTGGAACAAGAGAGTTATTTTCCCAGAGTGAAACTCTCAGGAGAACTAGGAGTAAAAGCTGGTTTTGCTTTCCCAGTGTTAGTAGGGACAGAAGTGGTAGCGGTGCTGGAATTTTTCTCATCCGATGCGATAGAACCTGACGAACAATTGTTAGAAATTGTCGCCAATATTGGCACTCAACTTGGGCGAGTTATTGAACGGGAACGAGCAGAAAAAGCACTGCGCCAATCGGAAGCAAGAGCTATAGAACAAGCCCAAAAACTAGAGCAAGCTTTGCATAAACTCAAGCAAACCCAAACCCAACTAATTCAAACCGAAAAAATGTCTTCTTTGGGTCAATTGGTTGCTGGTGTTGCCCACGAAATTAACAACCCCGTCAACTTTATCCACGGTAACCTAGCCTTTGCGGAAAAATATACGCAAGACTTGTTAGAATTGGTGGAACTTTATCAAAAGTATTATCCCAAACCCTCTAGTGAAATTCAACAGCGGATCGCGGCAATTGACCTGGAATTTCTCATGGAGGATTTGTCCAAAATATTATCCTCAATGCAACTTGGAACCGAACGCATCCGCCAGATTGTATTGAGCTTGCGGAATTTTTCTCGCCTTGACCAAGCGCAAACCAAATCGGTTGATATTCATGAAGGAATTGATAACACGCTGTTAATCTTGCAACATCGGCTGCGTCCCCAAGGGAAAGTCAAGGGAGGAACTGAAGATCCTGGTATTGCAATAATTAAAGACTATGGGAATTTGCCGCGAGTAGTGTGCTACCCAGGTCAGCTTAATCAAGTATTTATGAATATTCTGTGCAATGGAATCGATGCACTTGAGGAGGTCATGGGTAATGGCAGTTGTCCCAACCCAAGTATTCGGATAACGACCGAACTCCAAGGAGAAAGCGTCTTGATTCGGATTGGGGATAATGGGTCTGGAATCCCAGAGGAAGTGAAATCGCGACTGTTTGACCCGTTTTTCACCACCAAACCCGTGGGTAAGGGGACGGGACTGGGTTTGTCAATTTCCTATCAAATTGTGGTCGAGAAACACGGCGGAGCGCTTTGGTGCGAATCGACTCTAGGACAGGGAACGGAGTTTTGCATTAAAATCCCAGTGCAGCAAAACCGAGAAAAAGCGGATCTAGCGATTCAGTAAAAACTATTAGCTAAATTTTCAGTGATTATTCGGTTGATCAAATCAACCGAATTGATTACATTGTCAAAGAAACTCGACGTTTGATAAATTGATTAAATCTTTAATTAATTCGCCAAAATCTGGGTCAAATATTTATACATTTTAAAGTGTTATGGGATAAAAAAGAGTAGTTAAAATAATAAGGGTGAGGTTAAATAGCTTTTTGAATCGCGAGAAAGAAGCGCAAGTATTCAATAGCAAAATAGGAAAATGATAGAGGAATTTTGGGTAAGAGAGGCAGTTATACAATCGGGTTTGTGGTTAAATTTAGCGAGCGGCCTGATCGGAGTATTGATTGGCCTGTGTATCTTAGCACCAACCTCGAAGCTGCTCAAAACAAGGGTGCGATCAAAACCAGTTGGCGATCGATGGGACAAGTCCCGACCAAGTACTAATGAGAACCAAACACTCCCAGCGTTAGAAATTAAATACGAAGAGTGTACTGCCAAGTTAAAGATAGCTAACGAGCAATTGCAGCAGGAAATAGTGAAGCGGCAAAAAGCGGAAGCAGAATTAGAGCGATCGCTTGCCTTGTTGCTGGGAACCCTCGAATCAACGGGGGATGGCATAATAGCCACTAAAAACGGCGAAACCATCGTGACATTTAATCGTCGGTTCGTCGAAATGTTCGACATTCCCGAAGAAGTTATAGCGTCGCGATCGCTAACAGCAATACTACCGTGGATGTTAGAAAAATTCAAATATCCCGAACAATATCTTGGTCAAGCTAAAGACTTGATCGCCGAACCAGATGCAGAAGCATACGGAGTATTCGCTCTCAAAGATGGCAGAATTTTCGAGAGCTATTACCTAACCCAGCGGTTAGGAGAAAAGATCGTTGGCAGAGTTTGTAGCTTTCGGGATATTAGCCATATTTGGCTAATTGAGCATCAATTACTGGAAGCGAGTGCTGAAATAAAAGCCATATTTGGTGCATTTCCAGACTTATATTTTCGCCTCGATGCCAACGGCAGGATTATTGATTATCAGGCAGGGCGAGAATCACAAGCTTTTCTGCCAGCGGGACAATTACTGGATTGCCTTTTGCAAGATGTTTTTCCACCCAGCGTAGCGGAGCGCTTTCTGGATGCGATCGCCAAGGTTATGAAGACAAAGTCGTTAGTGGCGATTGAATATTCCCTGCCGATTCAAAACGTCGAAAAAACATTTGAAGGGCGGTTTGTACCGTTCCAGAAAACCCAATTCATCCTGATCGTGCGCGATATTACCAAACGCAAACGAGCCGAAAAAACATTACGCAACAGCGAAAAACGCCTTCGCAAACAAAACCGAGCATTGGCATCTTTAGCAAAAAGTAAAACATTGAATCACGGCAGTCTCAGCGCTGCTGTGGAAGAAATTACAGGAGTTGCTGCTAATATCCTAGAGGTTGAGCGGGCGGCGGTGTGGTTATATAACGAAAATTGCTCCCAGTTGCGCCGCCTTAATTTGTACGATCGAAATAATGGTCATAATGCAGAAACAATTGAGATAGCAGCAAGCGACTATCCCGCCTATTTTGCAGCATTGACACAAGAGCGAACAATAGCTGCGTATGATGTTAGTACCGATCTGAGAACGCAAGAATATTACCGTTCCAATCTTGGCGTACTGGGGATGACTTCCCTATTAACTGCACCGATTTGGTTGCAAGGAAAAATGGTGGGAATTGTGTGTCACGAACACCTGGGAACTAAGCGTAAGTGGGGGATGGAAGAACAAAATTTTGCTGCTGCGATCGCCGATCTAGTATCCTTGGCGCTAGAAGCTTCTCAACGGCAGCGATCGGCAGAAATGATTCGCTATCAGGCAAACTACGACCTTTTAACGGGATTGCCTAATAAAATGCTATTCAACGAGCGACTGTCTCAAGCACTAACAGATGCAGCTAGCAGTCAAAGCATGTTGGGCGTAATGTTTTTAGACTTGGATCGTTTCAAACAGATCAACGATACCTTGGGTCATTTGATAGGCGATCGCTTGTTGCAAGGGGTTGCTAAACGGTTAGTTAAATGCTTGGGGGAGGAAGACACAATTGCTCGTTGGGGAGGCGATGAATTCACCGTCTTACTGACCCATATTAAGTCTAAAGAAGATGCCGCCAAAATTGCCGCGAGAATTCTAGAAGCACTCAAACCAGATCTGGAGATAGAGGGACATCACCTTCATATCAGTAGCAGCATCGGTATCGCCATCTATCCTTCTGACGGCACAGATAGCGACACGCTGTTAAAGAATGCAGATGCTGCTCTTTACCGCGCTAAAGAACAGAACCGGAATAACTATCAGTTTTATAACTCGGTTATGAATTCTAAAGCTTCTGAATTATTGATTGTAGAACATAGCCTACACGAAGCTTTAGAACAACAACAATTTGTTGTTCACTACCAACCTCAAGTTAATACAGCCGCTGGGAAAATTACCCAGATGGAAGCTTTGGTGCGTTGGCAGCATCCGCAACAGGGGTTTATGTCCCCCGAAACATTTATCCCGGTGGCTGAAGAAAACGGACTGATTATACCCATCGGCGAATGGATGCTAAAAACTGCCTGCGCTCAAAATAAAGCTTGGCAAAATGCCGGGTTGCCGCCGATATCCGTAGCCGTTAACCTTTCGGCTCGACAATTTCAGGAACCTAATTTGGTAGATCTGGTCGGACGAGTTTTGTCAGAAACAAGTTTAGAACCAAAGTTTTTAGAATTAGAAATTACTGAATCTGTTGCGATGAAAAATGTGGAATACACCAGGGCAACTCTTTTGGAATTGCATCACATGGGAGTCCGGATTTCACTGGATGATTTTGGCACGGGATATTCTTCGCTCTCGTATCTGAAAAAGTTGCCGCTGCACAAGCTAAAAATAGACAAATCCTTTGTGATCGACCTCACAAAAGATCCTAATGATGCGGCTATTATTGCGGCGATAGTGGCTTTAGGCAAGGTACTAAATATCAAGGTGGTTGCAGAAGGAGTGGAAACAGTAGAACACAAGGAGTTATTGCGGAGTCTCCGCTGCAAACACATGCAGGGGTACTTCTTTAGTCGTCCTCTTTCCGCCGAGGATGCTACTCACATTTTGCAAAATTCTGAGTGGATCAAGGTGAAAACTTCGGGTTGGATTGGAGTTTCCAAACTTTGTTTTAGTTCCCATTGATCTGTAAACGGCTAATGGCTAATTGCTAATTGCTAATTGCTAATGGCTAATTGCTAATGGCTAATTGCTCGCTTGCTAATTGTTATATCATTCCGGTTAATTACTTGTAATTAAAAACGTCTCCGCGTCCGGTGCGTCTGGTGCGTCAGCCCGAATTATAAGTATTCAACCGGACATGATATTAATGGCCTTTTTGCTATTAGCGATTAGCGATTAGCCAATATTACAATGTGAAGTTTGTAGCTTCTATGTCGGCTTCGGCTTGGTGGACGATCGCTCGCAATTTATCCACGGTTTCTGGGTCAACTTTTTGCCACAAACCCCGCTGGTTTGCTTCTAACAAACGTTCTGCCATATCTCGCAATGCCCAAGGGTTTTTCTCTTGAATAAATGCCTGTACATCTGGAGCAAATAAATATGCTTCTGCAACTCCTTCATACATAAAATCTTCTACGCAGTTAGCCGTAGCATCGTAGGCAAATAAATAATCTACCGTTGCTGCGATTTCAAACGCGCCTTTGTAACCGTGGCGCATCGCCCCAGCGATCCATTTAGGATTAACGACGCGGGAACGATACACGCGGGCAATTTCTGATTTTAACTGCCTAACTTTGGGATTACTCGGAATAGAATTATCGCCGAAATAGGTTTGAGGATTTTTGCCCGTTAATGCACGCACCGATGCGGTTAAACCGCCTTGAAACTGATAGTAATCATCGGAGTCTAGTAAGTCGTGTTCCCGGTTATCTTGATTGTGCAATACTATTTCCATTTGCCGCAAACGCTGCTCAAAGGCTTCTGGATCTGCGTTGGGTAATGGGTAATTGGGAATGGGTAATTGGTTTTGTTTTCGATTACCAAATCCTGATGTATAAGCGTAACAACTCCAGTTAATATAGGCACGGGCAAGGTCTTGTTCATCTGTCCAATTTTGGGATTCAATTAAACCTTGCAATCCCGCACCGTAAGCACCAGGTTTTGAGCCAAAAATACGATAGCGCGATCGCACTAATGCCTGTTCTTCTCCCACCCCAGCACCTATCCACATCTGGGTTTCCTGGCGCACAGCAGCTGCCAAAGGATTGCAATCCGGTGTCTCATCTAGTTCTGCCACGACTGCAACGGCTTGGTCGAATAAATCGATTAAATTTGGGAAAGCATCCCGGAAAAAGCCGGAAATTCGCAACGTCACATCTACGCGGGGACGCCCCAAAATCGATATTGGTAAAATTTCAAAATCTACCACCCGCCGCGACGGTCCATCCCATACCGGCTGGACGCCGATTAATGCCAATGCTTCTGCGATGTCGTCGCCGCCAGTCCGCATCGTGGATGTCCCCCATACGGATAAACCCAGTGCTTTCGGATACTCGCCATTTTCCTGGGCGTAGCGTTCGATTAAAGCTTCTGCCGCCTTTCGTCCGACATCCCAAGCCGTTTCGGTGGGAATTCCCCTAATATCAACTGAGTAAAAATTGCGACCAGTTGGTAAAACTTCCGGGCGTCCCCGCGTGGGTGCGCCAGAGGGGGCGGGGGGGACGAAGCGCCCGTCGAGTCCGCGCAACAGGTTGGTAATTTCTTGGTGAGTTTGTTGCAATGCGGGGAGGAGGTGCGTGCGTATCCAGTCTAGTTCGCGTTGGGTGGCTTTTAAAGATGCTCTTGTGCTCTTGTGCTGTTCGCGCTCAGATATTAGCTGTTCGACTAATTTAGCTGCATGTTCTTCTAGAAGTTCAACAATATCGCCGACTGTGCGACATTCTTTACCAAATGGCACTAAGTTTGGCGAGGCTGAGCCTCTGGGATCTTGTTCCCTGGCTGAGCCTGGGAACGAGTTTGGCGAGGCTGAGCCTCTGGGATCTTGTTCCCTGGCTGAGCCTGGGAACGAGTTTGGCGAGGCTGAGCC
>NZ_BLAY01000226.1 GCF_020521235.1 Microseira wollei NIES-4236
GTGAATTTTTCCCCATTACGGTGTAGGGACACGGCCAAAATAAATAGTTGTCAAAACTATCTAAATTGTTGCTGCCGTGTCCCTACTGTCGGGGGGTGAATTTTTCCCCGATTACGGTGTAGGGACACGGCCAAAATAAATAGTTGTCAAAACTATCTAAATTGTTAATGCCGTGTCCCTACTGTCGGGGGGTGAATTTTTCCCCGATTACGGTGTAGGGACACGGCCAAAATAAATAGTTGTCAAAACTATCTAAATTGTTGCTGCCGTGTCCCTACTGTCGGGCTGTATTCTATAAATCTCAAAAAGAAGATTGATTGAGGGAATTTCTATGATTGACATACCATTTTGGCTGTTGCAGGTTCCCATGCCAGATCCGGTGGTGAATGTGCCTGTCGCAGCAGCGGAAGCAATTTCTTCGGTGCGGTTTTTTGAAGCCTTGATTGCTGGGATAGTGCTGGCGTTTGCGTTCCAACTGTTACTAACGAACCTTTCTGTGGCTGCTGGGATTTCCTATTTGGGACGCAAATCAGATGATGATTCCGACTCGGATCGTCATGATTCTGGTAGCTTTGGCGGTACGATTAACAAAGTTAGCAAAACTGTGGGAATTTGGACTTTAGTCACTGTCACGCTTTCCTTATTCCTGGCTTGTTTTTTAGCAGTAAATCTCAGCTTGCTAACCTTTGATGTGGGTTTGGGCGCTATTCTAGGTTTGGTGATCTGGGGTGCATATTTCTCGCTGCTAGTTTGGGCGAGTTCGACAACTGTAGGATCGTTAATTGGTTCGATTGTCAATACCGCTACGAGCGGGTTTCAAGCAATTTTAGGCACCGCGACGGCGGCGTTGGGTGCGAAAGCAGCAAGCAATCAAGTCGTTGCTACCGCCGAAGCTGCCGCCGCCGCAGTTGGTCGGCAAATTGGTAGCGCCATCGACCCGGTTAATATGCGCCATACTCTGGAAGATTATCTAGAAACTCTGCGCCCTGCGGATTTAGATGTAAAATCAATCCGGCGGGAATTTGAAACCTTGCTGGCGTCGCCAGATTTGAAATCTATTTCTCCGGAAAACCTCAAAAACATTAACCGCGATACGTTTGTAGATTTGGTGACCAAAAACACCAATCTTTCCAAACGCGACGCCAACCGGATTGTAGACCAACTCGAAGGCGCTTGGAAGCAAGCTACGAATCGCCTACCGCAGCGCGATGTCATGGGCGAATTGCTCGATTATCTCAAATCTGCATCAGCTAAAGAGTTAAAATCCCCCGAATTAAGCGGGAAACTCGACCAATTAATTGCAGAAATGCGCGCTTCTCGCCAAGCAACTCCAGAACAAACCGAAAAAGCTCCCGGTTTGTTCGGTCAAGCACGCCAAATGGCAATGAGTGCGATTACCGGCGCACTAATGGGAAGAACAGATCTGTCCGATTTCGATATCCAATCGATCTTAAATCGACTGCAAGAGGTTAAAGATCAAGTAGCTGGTGGTGCAAAGCAACTAACTGGTCAACCACAACCTGCCAATACGATTCGATTGGATATGGAAAACTATCTAATCAATGCCTATCCCTGGCAATTAAACCGGGAAGCAGTCAGGCAGGAATTTAGAGATGTAATCTACGATGCGGAAGCGGATCCGATTGAAGTGCGCCGTCAATTGGAGCAAATTAAGCGGGCAGATTTCTTCAATATCCTGCAAGAAAAAGGTCTGCTTACCCAAGAAGAAATTAACCAAATTGCCGACCGCTTGGAATCAGTGCGAGTAGAGGTTTTAAACTCGGTTATTGCGGCAGAAGAACGGGAAAAAATCTTCGACCTCCGCCGGCGAGTGGAAAATTATCTTCGTTATACGCCTAAAGAACAACTGAATACTTCCGGCATTCTGAGCAATTTCAAACCGCTGCTGGAAGATACCGAGGGGAGTTACGAACAGTTGCAGGTTCGCTTCGCTCAATTAGACCGCACTACTTTGCTGCAAATGCTCTATCAGCGCGCAGATATAACTCCCACAGAAGCTGACGCGATTGTCAACGATTTGGAAAAAACCCGCGATTTGGTGGCGTCCGAAGCGAAAGGTCTGCAATATCGCGCCAAAGCTGAAGCAGAAGCGCTGTGGTTGAATTTAGAGTCGTATCTGCGGAATACGGGGAAAGAAGAACTCAACCCCGATGCGATTAAGCGCGATCTGCGGACTCTGCTGGATAACCCCAGCGCTGGTATGTACTTGATCCGCGCCCGTTTGTCTCGCTTTGACCGGGATACTTTGGTTAAATTGCTGTCTGGGCGTCAAGACTTGAGCGAAGATCAGGTGAATCGGATTGTCGATCAAGTGCAAGACTCCTGGAGTAGCGTTGTCCACGCGCCGCAAGTTGTAGCGGATAAAGCGAAGCAACAATACGACAACGTTACCAATGCGATCGCACAATACCTCCGCAATACCGGCAAAGACGAACTCAACCCCGAAGGTATCAAACGCGACTTCGCTCGACTCTTCGACAATCCCAAAGAAGGCGCGCTCGCTCTCCGCCATCGCTTGTCTCAAATCGATCGCGATACCCTCGTAAAATTACTGAGTCAACGGCAAGACTTGAGCGAAGACCAAGTCAATCAAATTATCGACCAAATCCAAGATTCGATTAACAACATCGTCAAAGCGCCTCGCCGCCTCGCGAAGCGGACGCAAGCCCAAGTGCAAGATTTCCAAGCAACTTTGGCAGAATACCTGCGGAATACGGGCAAAGATGCACTTAACCACGAAGGTATAAAACGCGACTTGCAATTGTTGCTCCACGATCCGCGGGTGGGGATGGAAAGTTTAGGCGATCGCCTCGCGGAGATCGACCGCGACACGATGATAAAATTGCTATCTCAGCGTCCGGATATATCTGAAGCAGAAGCTACGCGCATTGTGGATCAAGTTTTAGCAGTGCGCGACCAATTTGTGGAACAAGTGCGAACCATCCAACGTCGCATACAAGATGTAATCGATGGCATTTTTGCCCGCATCCGCAACTACCTTAACTCCTTGGATCGTCCCGAACTCAACTATGATGGCATCAAGCGCGATGTCCGCCGGGTGTTGGAAGACCCCCAAGCAGGTTTCGATGCTTTACGCCATCGTCTAAGCGAGTTCAACCGCGACACCCTGGTAGCGCTTTTAAGTTCCCGCGAGGATATCTCCGAAGCCGATGCTAACCGCATTATCGACCAAATTGAATCAGCACGTAACAACGTCCTGCAACGCGCAGAACGGATTCAGCAGGAAGCACAGCGACGTGTGGAAGAAGTCAAGCGACAAGCAGCTAAACAAGCTGAAGAAACCCGCAAAGCCGCCGAAACCGCCGCTTGGTGGTTATTTGGCACCGCGCTGCTGTCGGCTATAGCTGCTGCGCTTGCAGGTGCGATCGCTGTCGCCACCTAGTCTTTAAAGTTGTTCTCCGCTAACCTTAAAGCCAAGCCTCTCAACCTTGAGAGGCTTTTTTATCGCTTACCCAGAAACCGGGTTTTTTTAAGAAACCCGGTTTTTTTTCTAGCCGATGTGAATTCCGTTCGTTGCTGTGGGAAAAATAATCTGGGAGATGAGCGAGGGTTTTTTCTTCCCCATCCTCCCCTTCCCCACCTTTCTTGCGTAATCGGAGGTAAAAGAAGTGAATCTACTACTAACTCAAGTTGCTAGTTAACGCAAGTTGCTAGTTATAAACAAGCGCGTTGCCAGCTTGCTAATTGCTAATTGCTAATATAGGATTGTTACCAATCTCGCCATTAGCCTCGTGACCAGGGATCTGCCTAGTAACGCCATTAGCCGCTCCCAGAGAGATAACTAACCCAAGTTGCTAGTTATGACTATCGTGGGTTGCTCGCATTGCCAGCTTGTTAATTGCTGATGGGAATATTTTTCGGTTCTACCAGCCATTAGCTATTAGCCATTAGCCTGTCTTCAGCCCTAAAAAGATAACTAGCAACTTGCGTTAACTAGCAACTTGAGTTAGTTACATCGAGCCAAAGAAACCAGTTTCTCTGAAAAATCGTCTATGAATAAACCGGGTTTCTGACTGCTGACGGCAAAAGCCTGTTAATCCAATTACCAATTCCCAATTCCCAATTCTCAATTCCCAATTACCCCTGTCACAACCTATTACCTAGCAACTTGATTTATTAGATTTATGGTGTCTCAATTATGAATTACACCGACTTAGACCAGTTTTTAGACCAGTGTTACGAAGAATTAGAGAAAAAGCAATTTTATTTAAAAGCAGAATTCGGCATAGGATACTGCGAAAAATCTGAGATTGACTGGGAGCGAGGAATTTTAAAATTCAAAGAAAACTCAACTGTTAAATTAATGGCAAAAATTACGCCACTAGGTTCTTATTCAACAACCAATTCAACCTGGATGTGGGCGTGGGAATATCCTTTTATCCCCGATACACTCAAAGACAAAGCCGAGCAACTTAAAGAATTGGGCAGCATTACGGGATTGAAAATATTTGAAAACAAAATTTTCACAGCCGCATCAGAAACCGTCTGGGAAATCGCTGCAATGGCATGTCACCACCTTAAATCAATGGGTTGTTATCGTGCAGCGGCTGGAGGGGTTTGGGTTTTTGCTACTATTGATGAGATAGAAACTGTAGAAAGTAGGCTGGGTTGAGGCACGAAACCCAGCACCCATTTGCTACCAAGTTGCAATTAAATATAGCGTTGCTAAAACCCAATGAAAGCCAAAAAAGCACCTAACATTGTGGCAGCGCCAAAGATAAAGGCTGTTTTTAAATTAACATTGCCGCGCTGCCAGTGGGGAATGACACCGCTCAGACTAACAGCACCCACGAGCGATAAACTCATGGCAATTGCTGGCTGCGGTGACAACCCCATTACGTAAACTAAAATTGGAACGGCTAAAACCGATCCTCCTCCTCCTATTAATCCCAAACTGATGCCGATACAGGCAGCTAAAACATCACCAACAATCCAGGTAATCATGATGGGTAATGGCAGGAAAATTTAACTGGCTGCAACTAAATTACCGCAACGCTCATTGGCGGGGACTGCTTCCATTATCTTTTTCGGATCGGGTAAGTTGAGGTTTCCCATAAACTCAATAAAGTTGTCGCGACTGCGTCCGACAAAACGAGGATTCCATTGCTTTTCTTCCCCTATTGTCGATACTGTATGACCGCGATAGTCATGAGCGGGATAGACAAGGGTTTCATCGGGTAAAGTAAATAGCCTTTGGGTTACCGAGTCAAACAAAGTTCCCGCATCGCCACTTTGGAAATCGGTGCGACCGCAACCCCGGATGAATAAGGCATCGCCTGTAAATACTCGATCGCGATTGACGTAATAAGTCATGTGACTATCGGTGTGACCGGGTGTTGCAATCGCTTCAATCGCGATCCTCCCCAATTGCAGATTTTCTCCATCTTTGATCTGCCGATCGGCACAACCAACATCAGCTTTATCTGGCACAATACCCATGCACCCAGTTGCTGGGCGCAATTTGGCTGTACCTGTAATGTGGTCGGCATGAACGTGTGTTTCTAAACAGTACCGCAGGGTTAATCCTAATTCTTGCAGCAGTTTCAAGTCGCGGTCTACTTGCTCTAGCACTGGGTCAATTAGAATCCCCTCTTTTGTTTCTTCGTCTGCAAGTAGATAGGTGTACGTACTCGATTCTGAGTCAAATAATTGACGAAATAACATCTGTGTTTCCTCCTATAATACGCCAATAAACCGGGTTTCTCGGTTTATCGTCAAACCTGGAGCTAATAGCTAATGGCTAATAGCTAGTGTTAGGAAAAGCTGTATTAGCAATTAGCAATTAGCCATTAGCCATTAGCAACTTGCATTACTAGCTGTGTGTGGAAATGTATTGTTCCAGGAACTGCTTCATCTGCGGGTTGGCATTACAATCAAAACCCGCCTCGCCTGCTTTCTCAAACACTTGTTCTGCTGTCATACCTTGCCGCGTTGCCAGATTCATGAATGCCATCGCACCCGCGCGCATGGCACTAGCACAGTGAATCAGAGCGGGTTTGGGTAGTGCGTCAATTTGCTCTAAAACTTTATCGGTCAATTCCTCTGTTATCTCGTTGGGTTTAACCGGAATGTTGACGTATTCCAGTCCCGCAGCTTCTGCTAGCTGCTGTTCATCCGGCAAAAATCCCTGTTCTTCGGGCGATCGCAGATTTAACACCGACTTGTAACCCTCTGCTGCTGCTTGTTGCAACTGTTCTGGCGTCACCTGTCCTGCTACGCTCAGATCTTGATCGATCTTTTTGATGTTTTCCATTGCTATCTTGGAGATCAACTCTATCTACTATATTACTATCTGGTAATATGGTGGATAAAATCTGACTGAAGACGTAATTTTTAGGTTTGTATGTTAAAGGTGTCTCCGCAAGCACTTCTTGCAGTAGCTGAGTATTTCAAAGTTTTGTCGGAAGTGAGTCGGTTGCAAGTGTTGTGCTGTCTCAAGTCTGGAGGGAAAAACGTGACGGAAATTATCGAGGCGACGGGACTGGGACAGGCGAATGTTTCCAAGCATTTGAAGGTGCTGGCGCAAGCAGGGATTGTAACTCGCACGCCACAGGGAACGAGTGCGTTCTACGAAATTACCGATCCAATCGTGTTTCAGTTATGCGAAGTGGTGTGCGATCGCTTAGCGATTCGACTCGAGGAAAAAACTCAACAATTAGAGGAACTGAAAAACCTACGGGGTTAGTTCATGCCGAGATACTGGAGGATACCGCGAGCGATCGCCGCCGCCATTTGACTTTGGTAAGCTGGATCGGTCAATCTACGACTCTCCGATGGCGAAGTCACGTAACCCGTTTCCACTAAAACAGCAGGCATCGGGTTATTCCGGAGAACAAAAAATCTAGCGCGGCGCACGCCTCGGTTATTAATATCAAGACTCTGTAAAATGCTGTTGTGGATTGTCCGCGCCAGGACAGCGCCGTTACCAAAATAATAGGTTTCTAGTCCATTAACATCGGGGCGATTATCAATCGCATTGGCATGAATGCTAACAAACACATCCGCATCCACCCGCTTTGCGATTACCACTCGTGGCGCTAAATCGACAAAATAATCGCTGTCCCGCGTCATCACAACTTGAATACCCCTTTGTTCCAATATTCGCGCCACCTGTTGGGAAATTGACAAGATAATATCTGCCTCGTGAATTCCTCCCACACCAATCGCGCCTACATCTTTGCCCCCATGTCCGGGATCGATTACCACGACGGGGCGCGTTTTGGGAACGCGGGGTATTATCCTTTCAACAGGCGGTTCAAAAGCAGGTTGCGGTGGTATTGGTGGGGGTGGTGCTGGCGGGGGTACGGGTATCGGACTGCTAGCGTCGGGATTGGAAACAAAATCGGCGGGTGGGGGACTAATAACCGCGCCCATCCGTTGGGGAGTTGGTAATTGTACCGTCCAAGTAGTCGGTGAAATGCCGACTACTTTGACTTGTTCGGGGTCTAGGGAGTAACCAGGAGCCAATTCAATTACAATGCGCGTTGTCCGGTCATCAAACTGTCCCACCCGCACAGAACGAATCACTTCTCCCACTTCCCGCTTCGCCGTGGGCCATCCTCCTAGCCATGTCCCTGGCAAATCAACTACCAAGCGAGTAGGGTTAAAGATCAATTGTGCCTTGGGTTGAATCCCTTGGTCGGTTCTAAAGACCAACCGATTAGCATTGGCATCAAAGCGCCAAAACCGTAAATTAGCTGCTTCTACCGGAGAAGATAGTAAAAAAAAGCCTAAAAGACCGGGTAAGAGCTGATGTAATTTCAAGATAATGTCTCCAATCCCGCGCGCGGTATAACGAGTTACTAGACACCAGCAAATGGCAAATCCAGATTATACATCGAAATTAGTTGGTGCGAACGCTCAACTCCTCAGATGGGGGCAGTGGGAACGCCAAAGCCTATTATCGTAGTGGAAGTGCTTTTAAGTGCAAGCACAAACATCTTGAAATCGATTCAGGAACATCAATTGACTCAACTGCAACGGCTAGTAATCTCACCGTCACAATTGCACGGGCAACAAATTGAACTAACGCCCCAACAACAGCATTATTTAAGCCGAGTGTTGCGGTTACAAGCAGGCGCAAGCTTTATCGCCATGAACGGACAAGGACAATGGTGGCTGGCGATGCTTTCTGGCGCTCAAGCGCAAATTTTACAACCAATTTCCGTCCAAACCGAGTTACCCGTCACTGTCTCGCTGATGGTAGCACTACCCAAAAATGGATTTGATGAAATTGTCCGTCAAGCGACAGAATTGGGGGTGACAAATATAATACCTGTAGTCAGCGCTCGCACCCTACTTCACCCCAGTCCCCAAAAACTAGAACGCTGGCGCAAAATTGCCATAGAAGCAGCCGAACAATCAGAACGCCTCATCGTCCCCGAAATTCTAGACCCCATTCCTTTTTCTCAAGCATTATCATCAGAAAAAAACTATCGCTATATCTGCGAAGCACGCGGGGACTTTCCCCATTTACTCAGTTGCTTGCAAGATACAGTAAAAATAGCGAATCAATCCCGCCAAACTACGATTACAATTGCCACAGGCCCAGAAGGCGGATGGACACCCTCAGAAGTCGAGTCGGCTTGCGCCGCCGGAATTCAACCCGTTTCCCTCGGAAAACGCATCCTCCGCGCCCTCACCGCCCCCATAGTCGCTTTATCTTTGATATCAGCTGCTTTTGAACCAGAGCAGGTGAATAGCAGATGAGCAGGTGAACTCTTGAGCAATTAGCAATTAGCAATTAGCAATTAGCAATTACCCATTACCCATTACCCATTACCAATGATAGAAAGAGTTGCCGCCGCGTTTGAACGTAAAGACTATCGGGAAGCCGCCCAATTGCTCAAACAATTGCTGAAAACTTCCCCCAACAACCCTTTGGTACAATTTTATACCGCACGCCTGCAGGAAGTAACCGGAAAGTTGGAAGCAGCAGAGAAAGTGTATCGCCAACTGCTGCGGGACACTACCAACCCTAAAATCCTCACTGCTGCACGTCAAGGATTGCAGCGACTGGAAACAACCAAAAAAGAACAGCGCCAGACTGCGATCGCTCAAGCCAAAGCCGAACCAGGCAGTACTGAACTGGGCGTGTTAATTTTAGAACCAGTCCCGCCGGAAGCCAAAACCGCAGCTGCCCAAAACTTTGCCCGGATTATGAATATCGACCCCTACACCGCGCGCCTGCTGCTGCAAAGTCGCGGTTGGCGTTTATACCGCACGGGTGCGATTGGGGAACTGAAATTTTTCGGTCAACAGTTGCGGGAAGCTAAGATACCTTGTTTTTGGGTGGCGATGGGGGAAATTCAAAAAATCAATGTTTTTCGCGTCAGCTATTTCCAGACGGCTTTTCCTCAGCCTACCGTTATTTGCAGCGATCAGAGCGATCGCATCGGTTCCTTAACCTTTAATTGGTCGGAAGTCAGCCACCGGGTAGACGGACTTCTACCCATCTTTGAGGAAGTCGTAGACCTCGATTACCGCAAAAAACTGCAACGCAAAGTCCAAACCCAAGACTACGCCCAATTTTGCGACCTGCACCTACCCAGCAGGCGCTCTATTTTGCGGCTTTACGATAGCGGTTACCAGTTTCAAAATGGAATTCACCTTACCCCCGAACCCGATAAAGATACCATCCGCAGAAACTGGAACCGCTTGCTGGAATTCCTCAATCATCAACTACCAAATACAAAAGTTTGGTCTGATTTTACCCCTTTTGCCGAAACAGCTTTAGATCAGACCGAACTTCTAGACCGGATCAAATCCCACATGCACTTGTTTCGCCGCACTGAAAGCCACTGGGACCCAGCTTTTCAGCTTTACAGCGGGCTGGTTTTTCTTAAGAATCTACCCGTTCCTGGTAATGGGTAATTTCCCATTGCAGATTTTAAATTGCCGATTTTAGATTAGAATTCCATCTAACCAATTGCGGATTTTAGATTGGAATTCCATTTAAAATCCACGCATCCAAAATCCAAAATCTCAAATCTCAAATTCTATTTTGTTTTCATCTGACGAGCCATTTCCAGGAACGAATTCATATTCGCACCCGGACGACGACGCCCGTTTGTGCTGGTCAGCGTCAGCAAATAGTCGGGAGCAAAAGTTTTGATAGCCTGGGGTTGAGCTTGTCCGTTAGCAGCGGCTGCGGGTGCGGCGGGTTTAGCCGGTGCGGCTGCGGCTGCGGGTGCGGGTGCGGCTGCGGCTGCTTCCAAGGCAGCCGGTTTGGACTTGGCTGCTGGCTTGGTAGCTTTTGCCGGGAAAGCCGCAGGTGCGGGTGCGGGTGCTGTCTCGGCTTTTACTGCTGACTCTGCCGGTTGCTTGCCATTTTCTGACGTTGACGCCTTTGATTCGTCTAATTCCATGTAAAAGCCATTGCTCCCTTTACGAGCTTTAGGCGCGTCTTTGGAATCACTCTTTTTGCCAAAACCGAACATTATAACTTCTCCTGGGATATCTCTGTCGCTCGCCCAAATTGCGGATTGTTAGTGCCATCAGGTTTAATTATAAGTTTATGCGGCGTTCTTGCAAGATAATTTGATCTTTCTTAACAAAATTTAAAAATGCCGCCATACCTGTTCGTTCTTAAACGATTCGGGAAAGATCGAGCAACGCTTCCTTTGCATACCTTTACAAACCTCTAAGAATTTTCCCAGAAGGTAAAAGCTAGTCGGTAGGTAGTAGATCGTGACTACTGACAGAAAATCTCCATGCCGGGAAAAGTAAGAATAAGTACCTACGACCCACGACCCACGACCGCTTCCAGGCACCGTGTTAAAATAATCAGATAGTACATAATTCCGACCGAAATACCGGAATAATTGAAAACAGGGTTCAAGCGTCCAAAAGCGATCGCAAGGGACACCTGGTGGAAAATAATTGTTTCATGCAAGCCCTGGTATATCCCATGACCCAGTCTCCGACACAAACGATTTCAGTGCCAAAGCTGTCCAAGGTAGAAGGAATAAAAGAACGCAGTAATTATTTGCGGGAACCCGTGGCGACGGAGCTATTAGAGGATACAACCCACTTTAGCGAAGATGCCGTTCAGATTTTGAAATTTCACGGGTCTTACCAGCAAGATAACCGGGACAACCGAGTCAAAGGGCAGGAAAAAGACTATCAGTTCATGCTGCGTACCCGCAGTCCGGGGGGATACATTCCGCCGCAACTTTATTTAGCGCTGGACAAGCTAGCTGCCGAATACGGGAATCACACGCTGAGAGCAACCACCCGACAAGGGTTTCAGCTGCACGGTATTTTAAAGCAGAATCTCAAGAGCGCGATCGCATCCATCGTTCGCAACATGGGTTCGACCTTGGGTGCTTGCGGCGACCTCAACCGCAACGTCATGGCACCCCCAGCACCGTTCAAAAATCGCCCAGAATACGAATATGCCTGGGAATACGCCAACAACGTCGCCGACTTGCTGACACCGCAAACGGGTGCGTATTACGAAATTTGGCTGGATGGGGAAAAAGCAATTACTGGCGAAGAAAACCCCGAAGTCAAAGCCGCAAGGCAGCGCAACGGCAACGGTACAATTATCAACGATAAACAAGAACCGATATACGGCGATCGCTACATGCCCCGGAAATTTAAGTGCAGCGTCACCGTACCGGGGGATAATTCCGTTGATTTGTTTTCCCAAGACCTCAGCTTAGTCGTGATTACCGATGCTCGAGGAGAGTTGCTGGGATTTAACGTTTTCGCTGGGGGTGGTTTAGGACGCACCCACAACCAAGAAGAAACCTTTCCTCGCCTTGCGGATGAGATTGGATATGTAGAAAAAGCAGATGTCTACGACTTAGTTAAAGCGATTGTAGCGACCCAGAGAGATTATGGCGATCGCTTCAATCGGCGACACGCGCGGATGAAATATTTGCTAGAAGATTGGGGCGTTGATAAATTCCGCACCACCGTAGAAGGTTATTTTGGCAAAAAACTGCAACCATTAAAACCCTTGCCAGAGTGGAAATATGAAGATTTCTTGGGATGGCAAGAACAGGGAGATGGTAAACTTTTCCTGGGTATTTCGATTGAAAACGGGCGGATTAAAGATGACGGTTCCTTCCAGCTGAAAACCGCCCTGCGCGAAATCGTAGAACGGTTTAATTTAACCATGCGACTCACACCGCACCAAAACCTAATTTTCTGCGACATCCAACCGGAACAGCGGCAAGAAATCCAAAATATTTTAACCCGCTGCGGCATCAAGATGGAAACAGAAATTGACCCGCTCCTGCGGTATTCAATGGCTTGCCCAGCATTACCCACCTGCGGCTTAGCCATCACCGAATCCGAACGGGCAATGCCCGGAATTTTAGAGCGAATTCGGGCGCTATTGGTCAAAGTTGGCTTAGAAAACTCACACTTTATCGTGCGGATGACCGGATGCCCAAATGGCTGCGCGCGTCCTTACTTGGCAGAAATAGGATTTGTCGGTAAAGCGCCTAATTCCTATCAGCTTTGGTTGGGAGCAGATCCGCATCAAACGCGGCTAGCAGAAGTTTACACCGAGAAGCTAGCTCATCAGGATTTGGAGACGACCCTAGAACCATTATTTGTTTATTTCAAGCAAGAACGAAAACTGCAACCAGAACCAGAAAGTTTTGGGGATTTTTGTCATCGAGTTGGGTTCGAAGCACTGCGCCAGTTTGCCGCATCCTACGAACCTGAATTAGGTGAAGCAGAAGTAACCAACGGTCAAGTTACAAAGGATGCAACGATTGAATCAATAGCAGTTCCCGGTAAAGTTCGGCGTCGCATAAGCGTGCGCGATGATGTTTATCAACGGCTGAAAGAAGCCGCATTCCGTGAAGGCAAGCCACTGATTCAGCTAGCAACTGAAGCGATAGAAGCCTACTTAAAGGCAAATTCGGACGCTTAATTTTGAGCGGGACAAGCGGATTTGGTATGAGATCAAGTTTGGTATAGAGTAGGGGCACGGCATGGCTCAATCTCTGTCATAAGTCAAAGTCTAGTTGATGCCGTGCCCCGTTTTTGTAGAGTAGGGGCACCGCATCGAACAATGTGTTTGACAAGTCAAAGTCTAGTTGATGCCGTGCCCCGTTTTTGTAGAGTAGGGGCAAGGCATGGCTCAATCTCTTTCACAAGTCAAAGTCTAAGTAGGTGCAGGTAAATAAAGTGAAAATAGCTATCCCTACCTATGGCGGGCGATTATCCCACCCCACAAAACCTTCAATCTCTTGTGGGGTGGGCGTCTCGCCCGCCATTGTGGTGAGTTTATTTATATTCACCTACTTAATTGATGCCGTGCCCCGTTTTTGTAGAGTAGGGGCAAGGCATGGCTCAATCTCTGTCATAAGTCAAAGTCTAGTTGATGCCGTGCCCCGTTTTTGTAGAGTAGGGGCAAGGCATGGCTCAATCTCTGTCATAAGTCAAAGTGTAGTTGATGCCGTGCCCCGTTTTTGTAGAGTAGGGGCAAGGCATGGCTCAATCTCTGTCATAAGTCAAAGTGTAGTTGATGCCGTGCCCCGTTTTTGTAGAGTAGGGGCAAGGCATGGCTCAATCTC
>NZ_BLAY01000227.1 GCF_020521235.1 Microseira wollei NIES-4236
GAAACGGATCGGAATCAAACTTAGCTACATTGTCAACCCTGTTCACCGCAAGGATGGCTACATCTATGCATGATGCCGATATTTGCCCAGATTTACCTAGAAATTATGTTTCAGTTACTCACCCCAAGTTGGCAAAAGTATACACAAATCGAGGGCAAGCCCGTGCTGCCTTGCAAGACTATCAGGGAGCCATAGAAGATTACAACCAAGCTTTGGAGATTAATCCCAACTTTGCAGAAGCTTATATCCATCGGGGACTTGCCCGCTTTAACTTGAAAAACCAGCAGGAAGCGATTGAAGATTTTAATCAGGCTCTGCGGATTAATCCCAACTCTGCTGTAGCTTACCTCAATCGGGGTATTGTACGCTATGACTTAGGAGATCAGCCAGGAGCAATAGAAGATTGCAACCAAGCACTGCGGATTAATCCTAACTCTGATGCAGCCTACAACAACCGGGGACTTGCCCGCTGGGCCTTGAAAGACGATCGGGGAGCGATAGAAGATTACAATCAAGCTCTAGCGATTAATCCCAACCTTGAGAAAGCCTACCTCAACCGGGGTGAGAGTCACCGCCTTCAAGGAAACAATCAAGGAGCAATAGAAGATAGCAACCAAGTACTGCGGATTAATCCTAACTCTGATGAAGCCTACAACAACCGGGGTCTTGCTCGCGGCGCCTTGAAAGACTATCAGGGAGCAATTGAGGATTATAACCAAGCCTTGCAGATTAATCCTAACCTTGACAAAGCTTACAATAATCGGGGTCTTGCCCGGGACGGCTTGAAAGACTATCAGGGAGCAATTGAGGATTATGACCGGGCACTGAGGATTAATCCCAAATCTGACGCAGCCTACTGTAACCGGGGTAATGCACGCTCTATGTTGGGCGACGATGAAGGAGCCATAGAGGATTATAACCAAGCGCTGCGGATTAATCCTAACCTTGCTGATGCTTACTTCAACCGGGCTTTGTGCCACCCTAACCATGAGGCAGCGATAGCGGATTACAATCAAGCACTGCGAATTGATCCTAACTATGTCAGAGCCTACTTTGAGCGAGGTAAGTCCCGCTACGCAATAGGCGACCAGATGGGAGCAATGGAGGATTTTAACCAAGCTATTAAGATTAATCCTAAGTATGCCGAAGCTTACGGCAATCGGGGTCTTGTCCGCTCCTTCTTGGGCGATAAGCTGGGAGCAACTAATGATTTACAAAAAGCTGCCAATTTATATCTTGACCAAAGCGATATGGAAAAATACCAAAAAGCGCTAGACCTGATTAAAAAGATTCAGTAGTAGCTGGCTGTTATGACTGAGCTAACCCTATTCAATGTAAGTCTTGAAGGAATCAGCGATCGCATATTCAATCCAAAATTACCCGATGGACTTGCCAATTATCTACCACCCCGACTACGTCGCACCCCTCCCGGAAGGTCATCGCTTCCCCATGCCCAAATTTCGGCTACTTTATGAATTACTTCTATCAGATGGCGTCGCCCACCCCGAACAATTCCACACCCCCAAACGTCCCCCGCAAGAATGGATAGAATTAGTCCATACTCCCGAATACGTCCAAGCTTACTGCGAAGGAACCCTCGCTCCTAAAGCGCAACGACGCATCGGTTTACCCTGGACTCCCGCTCTGGCGAATCGTACCTGCGTCGCCGTTGGCGGTACAATATTGACAGCGCAACTGGCACTAAAGTGCGGTTTAGCCTGCAATACCGCCGGTGGAACCCATCACGCTTTTCCCAGTTATGGTTCTGGTTTTTGTATTTTCAACGATTTAGCGATCGCATCCCGTCTGCTCCAACATCTCAACCTCGTCCAAAAAATCCTCATCGTCGATTTAGACGTACACCAAGGCGACGGTACTGCCTTTATCTTCCAAAACGACGAAAGCGTCTTCACTTTCTCAATGCACTGCCAAGTCAACTTTCCCGGTACCAAACAAAACAGCGATTTAGATGTACCTTTAACAGAAGGAATGGAAGACGATGAATACCTGCAAACTTTGGCAAATTACCTACCAGATTTGCTGTCAAAAGTCAAGCCAGATTTAGTGTTGTACGATGCAGGAGTTGACCCCCATGTGGGCGATCGCTTGGGTAAATTATCCCTCACAGACAGAGGACTGTTCCGCCGCGAGATGCAAGTTTTGATTACCTGCATCGCCGCAGGTTATCCCGTCGCCTGCGTCATCGGCGGCGGCTATGCTGACGATATGAACTCCTTAGTTTATCGCCACTCTTTACTTCATCGTGCCGCCAGCGAGGTCTATCGCCAATACCGACTTTAGTGCCAAACTATGGGCAGAGGATTGATATTGTTTTTCTCGATACAGTTTGGCAGAAGGTAGTGGGATTCCCATTACCAATTACCCATTACCCTCGTTCCCCAGGCTTACGCCTGGGAACGCCATTACCAATTACCCATTAAAGGACAAAACCGTGCTGCTATCGAAAGGCTTTGAAATTGAGATGTACACCGGCACCCCCCAAGGGGAAATAGTCGGACTCTCCGATCGGATTGTGGCAGATTTGGACGGATTTGTATACGAGCCAGATAGCCGCAACGTCGAATATACCACCGCACCCCTGTGTTGTTACGATCGTTTGCTCTGTGCTTTGGTGCGTCCTAGACAGCGACTGCGCGCCTACTTAAAGCGATTGGGAGACTATACCCTAATTCCAGGCAGTTCTTTGTCTTTGGGTAGAAGCGATGTCTTTTACCGTTCCGACCCGAACAATCCGTACCACACTTACATCGAAAATACCTACGGCACGAATGTGGTTACCGCCAGCGTCCACATCAATATCGGCATCAACGACCCAGAATTACTGATGCGCGCGATTCGTCTCATCCGCGTCGAAGCACCCTTGTTCCTCGCCCTCAGTGCTTCTTCTCCCTTTCTCGATGGTCGCGCTACTGGATATCATTCGAATCGCTGGGGCGTTTTCCCCAAAACACCTGCTCACGTCCCCTTATTTGAAAGCCACGCCCATTTTATCCGGTGGACTGAGCAACAACTAGACGCCGGGACTATGCAAAACGTGCGTCACCTTTGGTCATCGGTGCGACCGAATGGCAACCGCCGTCCTTATGACCTCAATCGTTTAGAATTGAGAATCTGCGATTTGATTGTAGACCCGATTGCCTTGTTAGCCGTCACCGCATTTTTAGAAGCGCGTCTGGTACAGTTAATCAGCGATCGCAGTTTAGACCCCCTAAAACAAAGCCAGTTTTCCGCAGAAGATTTGCTCGCCATTACCGATGCTAACGAAGATGCTGCGGCCAGAAATAGTCTCGACGCCCAACTCAAACACTGGCAAGACGGCAGAACCCTCCTCGCCCGCGACTGGATTGAAGAAGTTTACCACCAAGTCTGGCCCATTGCCAAAGCACAAGGTTTTAGCTGCTTCCTGTCACCCCTGAAAAAAATACTCCGGGAAGGCAACACCGCTCAACAGTGGTTAAAACTGCACGCCAGCGGCGAAGACTGTCATAGTATTATTATTCAAGCGATTAAAGGAGCGCTCGTCCAGGAAATGGAACTCGAAGATAAATTGTGCCAGCTGGCGGCCTAATTCGGGCAGGTGGGCAGGTGGGAAAAAGGGACCCACGCGCCCAGGGGAATTTGAATGTACATTCTCCTGAAGCTCCCCATCTCCCCATCTCCCCATCTCCCCATCTCTCCATCTCCCCATCTCACCTGCTCACCTGCTCACCTGCTCTTGAGCCCCATCCCCCTTGGCGCATCAAAATATTTAATCAATCCGATCCCTAATTGTTATATTAGAAAATTATATACTTTTCCTCTATCTTTAGGTAGATTTTTGGATGCTGAAGGCGATTAGCCACCGGCGCTTTTGTGTGTAATTGAGGAAATTTCGAGATTTTATGGGGCAGATTGTGTTAATTAACCCGCAAATTCCGCCAAACACTGGCAATATCGCCCGTACTTGCGCTGCCACCCGCACGGAGTTACATTTAGTAGGGCCCCTGGGCTTTGAAATTAGCGATCGCTATCTCAAACGTGCTGGTTTAGACTATTGGCCTTATGTTAACTGGCGCTATCACCCCTCCCTACAAGACTTTCAGGCATTTCATCAGCAACGCGGCGGACGTTGGATCGGTTTCAGCACTTCTGGACGATGCAGTTATGTAAAATTGCAATTTCTTCCCGATGACTGGCTGCTATTTGGTAGCGAAACAGAGGGACTCCCGTCAGATGTATTGAAAGCTTGCGCTGAAACTGTGTATATTCCCATGAGTCAGCCTGGTGTCCGCAGCTTGAACCTCTCGGTAAGTGTAGCAGCAGGTTTATTTGAAGCGAGACGGCAACTCGGCTATTTAGAATAAGTTAGTTCCCTGTATTGTATCCGGCTAATTTTTTTCCAGCCCCAGATCAAACAGGCGACGCTTTGATTGTAGAGACGAGGGAGAAATGGCTATTTTTCTACTAAAATTACCTCAACAGCATCCAGTTATCTACTCCGGGACTGCTGTCGCTATGATAAGAAATTTATATGGCGATCCCGGTTGCCAGCCCCACCTCGATTGATAGATATTATTCATTTTGAACCACCCTGAGTAAAACGAGGCCGGGATGTAGTAGGTTGCAATATCAAGCTTTTTAGCTTTTTACTGCCAACGGCAATTAGCAACTGCAATCTGGGGCATACGTAATTCTACGGATGTTGTTTTCCGATAAATTGGCCTAAAGTCGCTTCTGTTCTCTCACGAGTCACTGGTTGTTAGATACGCAAGATGTTCCTACACCCACGCAGCAAAAAGATATTCTTTTCCCAAGTCGTTCTTCGGCAACCAAGGGGTTGGGAAGAAAGGATATGTGTAAAATGCTACAAAAGGATTGGGGAACTGTTTCTGACCCGTTAGCAAGAGCGCGGCTGTTGTTGGCTCGAATGCAGCCAAACAATAGGCTCTGGCTGGATCTAGAGGCTATTTAAAGATTGCCTAGTTGTGTAATCTTGTCTAAATTCAGAAACCAGGGTACTCTGACCTAAGTAATATTTACTGTCAGTGATCAGGATCAATTTTCCTAAGGATCCAAGTCATAGACTGGTAAGTTAGACAGCATAAATCGGGGAAAGTTAAGCGCTAGTCATCACAGGAGGTCGTTCTTTGAAACGAGTATTGACGCAAAAGGTTAAGCCAATTCCAGCCTGTGCCTTCCTTGATCGTGCAGCGGAGGAAAACCTGAAGTCATTGCCAAGCGAGGGCAATCTTCGGGTGGGCAGAAGCGCTGCCATGATTGGCTTGGCCATTTCAGTGGGTGCGTCTAGCCTGTTGCTACCACAGCAGGGAGAAGGTGCGATGGCTACCGAAGCAACAGACGGTAGTCCGGTATCAACAGTTCCCGCACCTGCAACCTCGCCAGCAGTGGGCGAGACACAAGGGCAGCCCATCATGGCAGCAGCAGAGATCATGCCCAAACAGCCGGCAATTGGACACCAGGATCGGGAAGGGCAAACCATTGGGTCAAACACTCAAACGAACCAGGTTGAGCCAACCTTCGCCGCCGAGACGAAGTTGCCAGCTTTGAGCGCAACGAGTGCAGCCGCTCCCAGAATACCGGCGTTGATGGAAAAGAGTCAGGGGATTTCTGCTCCAGAGAATCCACTCTTGGGCATCGCACCGGCTATCTTGCAAAGAGCAAACGGCTACAGCAGCGATGCGGCTAGCAGGGATAGCTTCGCTGCGCGCCTCGGCAGAGTTACCTCTCCTTACAAGCCGTCAGTGGCACAAGAATCATCGGCAAGCGTTGCAGCCACAATTCCCAATCCGGTTAACGACCTGTTAAAAGCCAAGCAAACAGTTGCAATCGACCGCTTGAGGGATTCATCGAACCGTTTAAGAAGCAGTCTGGCGGAGTGGAAGTCTGAGGAGTCTACCAATTTACCAGCTCAAAGTACCGAGCCATATCAACCCTACGTTCCTAGCTATGTCAACCCCGTTGTCCCCTCACAACAAGAGTCGGCAGAGGTGGTGGATGGGCAAGTTGAGGCGTTAGGAAGTGCTAGCGTTACCGAACCGGCAACAGAACCAGTTATATCTGGCATACAGCCACAGTGGGAACAGCAAAACGCTCGCGTAGAAGCATTACCCCAGGTTGTCGTACCCGAACCAACGGGAACCGAAGCGATGACCGCGGTTTATCAAGTACAACCGGGAGACACCCTCAGCGGCATCGCCCAGCATTACGGTGTAACAGCAACGGTGCTGGCTCAGGCAAATCACATCGACAACCCGCACCGGCTTCAAATTGCTCAATTACTGGCAATTCCTCAAACCGAGAAAGGCGGCACTACCCTAGTAGCAAACGCCCAAAACTTGGGAGCCCACCTCAGAGAAACAGCCTACATTCGTCCGGGGCAGCAGTTGCCTGCAAGTGCATCTTGGCTCACCAACGTGGCGGTGCCAACCAAGCAAAGAACGTCTTCAACCCTGGCGCTGGCAGTTGTTCCAGGTTTAGTCATCGACCCAGATCGCGATCGCAATTTAGGGCCGACGGTGCCATTGTCAGATGAAGCTTCAGTGCCTCTGGCAGCATCTGGTGACGCTAACTTGGGTACAGATTTTGCCCCACCAAAGTTCAACGGTACTGGAGTTAAGCAACTGGCAGTAGGGGAACCTGAAGCCAAGTACTCTGACGCGGAAGATAGAAGCGCGATCGCCGCCAAACCAAAACAGCAAAACAATCCCTACATCGAACGACTGCGGGCAGAACTTTCTCAACTGCGCGACCAGTATCGCAACGGGCAAGCAAGCTTCCGCCACCAAACAGCAAACGCTCCCGCTCCCTCACCCATACCTGCTGCCCCCGTCAATCCCGAGTTCGATTCCCGCCGTTATAACCAGGCATTACAAGCCGAAATTGAAAGAAGAGCCGCCAGCGAGCGAGCCAACCTGCCTCAAACTCCAACTTTACCCAGAACCCAACCACCAACGGTTGCTACCGCACCCTTGGGAGCCGAACCCTATCAACCCTTCCAGCCTTCCAGGGGACAAATGGTGTCTCCCGATCTACCGCCCCTGGGCGACCCGAATCAATACCTGCCCGGTGGCTCCCAAAACTTGAATGGGTTGATGTGGCCGACGCGGGGAGTCCTCACCTCTGGTTATGGTCGTCGTTGGGGACGGATGCACCGAGGAATCGATATTGCCGCTCCAACTGGCACGCCGATTTTCGCCGCCGCTCCCGGCGTCGTGGTTTACGCCCGCTGGAATTCTGGCGGTTACGGCAATCTGGTCGATATCAGACATGCCGATGGCAGCTTGACTCGCTACGGCCACAACAGCCGCATTTTCGTGCAAGAAGGCCAAGTCGTCGAGCAAGGACAGCATATTTCTGCCATGGGCAGCACCGGCTTCAGCACCGGGCCGCACCTCCACTTCGAGATCCATCCCCCCGGACGCGGAGCAGTCAACCCAATGGCTTTCCTGCCCCGCCGTCGCTAAAACCTTAAGGTGACTGGGAACTGGGGACTGGAGACACCAAAAGTCTTCAGCTCACCCCAAACCCATTTCACCCCTTGCCAATTTTTGATTTAACCAGGTGCAGCTATTCCAGTTTTTATTTGTTTTGTGCTAATCTAATAAAGCTTGGCTCAGTAGCTCAGTAGGTCAGAGCAGGGGACTCATAAGCCCAAGGTCGTTGGTTCAAATCCGACCTGAGCCATCGAAGAAACCACCCATTCAGCAAGGATTTGACCAGATCCTAGCTTTTTGGTTTGGGGGTTTTTAGGTCAGTTTGGGGCAAAAATTGGGGTAAAATTAAGGTAAAAATTAGTACAATTGAACTATAAACAGTCCCCATGTACTCTGAAAATTCCTCTGTTGACACTCCCCGGCGTACAGCCTTGGGGATTCTTGGTTCAACGAGTCCACTTACCACAATCTAGTTGCCTAAATTATGCCAGAGATGGTTCTCTCCCCAAGCTTTCATCCCATTTCAGAGACCTGTTTCGGTATGCCCTACCGTACAGTTTCACCCCTTAAACTTTGGTTTTCTGGTACTTGGCGCATGAACATTTTACCTGTTGGTGCTTTTCCCAACAGAACCCTATATGTTCAGTTTTCCAGGTGCGTTACTCCTGGGAGTACTGGGTTTTTAATGTGGTTGATTAACCTGACCACAAAATTATTATTTCAGGTTTGAAGAGGAGTGTGTATAAAGTTTACCAAAATTATCAAGCCGTCCTAGAAGGACGGGGCTTTAAACCCAATTTTTCGGTAAAGCCTCCAAAGGCTCTGTTCGTCTCAAGATTTCCCACGATCGGATCCAGCTTGTCTTTACCGTTGCAGGCAAACGCCACTACCTCTCCACGGGACTAGCAGACACTCCCGCAAACCGTAAGGTAGCAGAGCGGAAAGCTGCTGCGATTGAGGATGATATCTTCAAGGAAAAATTTGATCCGACGCTGCAAAAGTACAAGCCACAGTCGGCATTAAGCACCATTACCCCAATTTCTACCCCAACTAACGAGCCACCCAAAACCTCGCTGCTGGAATTATGGAACCAGTACACCGAGTTTCAGCGTCAGCATTTGGAGGAGACAACTATCCTCCGGGACTACGGAAAGATCGAGAAGCGGATTGGCAAATTCCCCAAGCAGTTCCTGGAAGATGCCGTCGATGTTCAGACCTACCTACTGAAAAATTATTCTGCGGAAGTCGCAAAACGAACCCTCAAACATCTGAGTGCTTGCTGCAATTGGGCAATGAGGAAGCGGTTGATCCCAGAGAACGCTTTCAATCAGCTAGCCAAGGAAATTAAAACCAAAAAAACGAGCCGAGTGTCCCGCAAACCCTTCTCCCGATCTTGTGTGGCATCAATTATTTCTGCGTTTGAGGATAACACTTATTGCTCTAAATACGCTTTGGTTGCCCACTCCTACTATGCTCCCTATGTCAAATTCCTGTTTCACACGGGCTGTAGACCAGAGGAGGCGATCGCTCTCCGGTGGAGGCACATCGAGCAAAACCGCATTCATTTTTGTGAAGCTGTGGCAACGGATGTTCGGATTAGGAAAACGACTAAAACAAATAAACCTCGGTATTTTCCCATCAACGCTGAACTCCAAACGATTCTTGAAGCCATCAAGCCGGAGAACTGGAAAGCCGATTCCCTCGTCTTTCCCGCTAAGAACGGCAAGGAATTAGATACCCACAATTTTCTCAATCGGGTTTGGAAACCAACTGTTCAGCAGTTGGTGAAGCAGGGGAAGGTGAAGGAATACTTGCCTCAATATAACTGTCGGCATACCTTCATTACGCTTTGCTTGGAGGATGGAATTTCGTCTCGTAGGGTTGCGGACTGGTGTGGCACATCGGTTCAGGTGATTGAGGAACATTATGCAGGGGCGATCGCTCACATCCAGGTTGCTTCATTCGGGTTGGGGCAAGCTGAAGCATCAGATGATGCTGAGATTCCACCCACGTCATCCACCTAAACCCCCTGAATTTCTCTGAAAACTTTATGATAGCGATCATAAATCTAAAGCAGGAAAAGGGAGCGCTGCTCACCTTTCCCCCTTGCTCCAGAGAGTTTGATTCTCATTCTCTTCAATGTGACAGTTGAGGGTGGGGAATGTGGGTTTCAACTGGGTCAATGGTAAAATCAATTGCGCCAGTGACGAATCAGTTCGGCGACAGACCAAGCTTGAGCAAAAGCGCCTTTGGGCAGGTGGGGCGGATCGGCATCAAAGATTTCGGAAACAGAACCCAGACAAGCTTGGTGCTGGAAGTGATCGAGTAAAGGTTGCCAATCAAAGGGAACGGGTTCGCCTTGGTAGAAGCGTTTCCAACTAGCGATAAACGCGCCGATCAACCAACTCCAAACAGTGCCTTGATGGTAGGCGCTGTCCCGCTGCTTGGGGTTGCCACCGTAGTGACCGATGTATTTAGGGTCGGCGGGGTCTAGGGATCGCAAACCGTAGGGAGTGAGCAAGCGATCTCTTGCCAGCTGCAAAACCCGTCGTGCTTGATCCGGATCGAACCCGCAATGGGAAAGCGACAGCGCCAAAACTGCATTCGGGCGAATGCTGGGGTCGGGTTGGTCATCTGGGGAAATCGTATCGTAGAAATATTGCCTGGTGGGATTCCAGAATTTTTGCAGCGATTGCTGTACCTGCTGGGCTTGCATCAGGTAGCGCTCGCGCTGAGCTTGTAACTTCTCGGCTTTTTCTGGCATCTGCGCTGACAATCTTTCTGCCCACTGGGTTGCCCAACACAAGGCTGAATACCACAGCGCGTTAATTTCCACGGCTTTACCGCAACGGGGGGTGATGGGATGACCGTCAACCACTACATCCATCCAAGTCAGCGCCACACCCGCAGCATCCCAAGTCAGCAGTCCGTCGGTGGCATCGACGCGGATATTGTAAAGCGTCCCGCCGCAGAAAGCTTTATAAATTTGCCGCACGGTGGGATATTGCTCGACTAAAAAATCCCAATCCCCGGTTGCTTCCAAGTAAATTCCCAAGACTTCGATCCACCATAGGGAAGCATCGATGCTGTTATAGAAAGGTTCGCCTCCCGCATCTGGAAATGCATTGGGAATCAATCCGCGATCGCAATAATGACCGAAGGTTTGCAGCAAGCCTTTGGCGAGGGAAAAGCGCTGTGGTACGATTGCCAATCCAGGCAGGGCAATTAAAGTATCCCTTCCCCAGTCGTTGAACCAAGGATAGCCTGCTATGATTGTCGGCCCGCTAATCGAAGCGCGGTAGGCGATGAATTGCTCCCCAGCACGTAACAATTGCCGCCAAATATCATCGTCAGTTGTTGGTTGGTTTTCCGGTGACTGCTGTGCCAGCAATGCCTGCTCAAAATCTTCTGCGCTCAAAACAGCTTCGGGTGCGGGCCATCCCACTTTAGCTTCAAAGATGACAGTATCTCCCGGTTGTAGGGTGACGGTTATATAACCAGGACTGTAAAGGTCTTCGCGATCGCCCAACCCTCGCAGGGTTTCTTCCGGATAGCGATATCCCCAATACCACACCCCCTCCGGTTGATAATCTCCCCGACTCCAACGCAATTGCCAAGGCGTCCCCACCCATCCCGGACGAATTGCTTGCAGACAAACTTGCCCTTGCCTGACTAATTGGGAAAATTGCCATTCTGGTGTCGCAGATTGCTGGTGGTGAAAATTGCGATCGCCGATTAACGGTCGCAGCCTTAATATAGCCGCGTCAGCCCCATCGTAACGATACCGGATCAAAATGGAATTGGTAATTGGTAATTGGTGATTGGCGATCGAAGGTGGGGAAGAAATTACTTCCAGTTCCTTGTCCCCGTCCTCTTCACTCCCCGCGTCTCCACAGCCTCCCCCATTACCCATTACCCATGACCGATTACCCAAACCATCAGGCATCACCAACTCCCGCTTCAGTTGCCAATTTTCCCAACTCCAAACCCAAGTTGGCACTGGGTCAATCGTAAAAGAACGCAGCTGTTGATAACCCAACGGGGAAATCGTATTACTCTGCCAAAAATTCGTTCCCAGTCCCCAAACTCGCCCCGCCACTTCCAAACTTGCTTCTAAATGCGACAGCAACAGCGTCCGCTGACTCGGTGGTTCAAGTGCCGCAATTAACCACCCGTGATAAGTACGAGTACGGGCATCGCATACCGTCCCGCTGGCAAAACTGCCCAATCCGTTTGTGAGTAACCATTCCCGCGTATCTAAATTATCCATATCTTTATCTTGTGCTGCTATCCCAGAGTCTCGGAATTACTCAAAATCGTTATGAGTATGATATAGTCGGAACAGATCGTAAATGATCGGTCTTGGCGCCCAAGGGTAAGTTTGGTCAGGAGAAGCTGGCAGCGCAGAAATCCGCTAGAAGACCTGCCCTTACTACCTTACCTGGAAGGAGCGCACGAGTAGAAGGAAAATCATCAAGGAGAAATAGTTCATGCCCCTAAGTTACAGTTCGGAAGGATGCCTGCGAGTGGGTCAACCCGCACCTGACTTTACTGCAACGGCTGTACTCGATCAAGAATTCAAGACAATTAAACTGTCGGACTATCGCGGCAAGTACGTAGTGCTGTTCTTCTATCCGCTTGATTTTACCTTTGTTTGCCCGACCGAGATTACAGCGTTTAGCGATCGCTACGAAGAATTCAAGTCGATCAACACCGAAATCCTAGGCGTCTCCGTGGACAGCGAATTTTCTCACCTCGCCTGGATTCAAACCGACCGCAAAGAAGGCGGTGTGGGCGATGTAGTTTATCCCCTAGTTTCCGATATCAAAAAAGAAATCAGCGCCGCTTACAACGTCCTCGACCCCGATGCAGGCGTGTCTTTGCGCGGTCTGTTTCTGATCGACAAAGAAGGGATGATTCAACATGCTACGATCAATAACTTGTCCTTTGGTCGCAGCGTTGATGAAACCCTGCGGACCCTGAAGGCAATTCAATACGTTCAGTCTCACCCCGATGAAGTTTGTCCCGCTGGTTGGCAACCCGGTGACAAGACTATGACTCCCGACCCAGTCAAGTCCAAAGTTTACTTCTCTGCTGTATAAATACAGGTAATTGCTCATTGGTAATAGGGTAATTGCAAATTTAAGATGGCAGATTGCAGATTGAACTAAAATCTAAAATCTAAAATCTAAAATCTAAAATTACCCATTACCTATTACCCATCACCGATTACCTACTTATGCTGAATTCGACAGATTTTAGCGGTTTAATAAATCAGCGGGTTTTCCGCAATTTTTGGCCGATTCCGGCTACGAATAGTTTGAAGTTGGGAGAAAGAACGCCCGATTTTGAATTGCCAGATATTACTCGCGGACAGTCGGTTAAATTATCGGATTATCGAGGTAAGCAACCCGTTGTGCTGGCTTTTACTCGCATTTTTACAGAAAAACAATATTGCCCTTTGTGCTACCCCCACATTATAGATTTGAATCGAAAGTACGAGGAGTTTACGAGTCGGGGGGTAGAAGTTTTGATGATTACCAGTACGGATAAACAACAAAGCGAAAAAGTTGTCCAAGATTTGGGGTTGAAAATGCCTTTGTTGAGCGACCCTAGTTGTAAAGTTTTTCGCGATTATCAGGTGGGTCAGGCATTGGGTGCGCCTTTACCTGGTCAGTTTGTGTTAGATAAAGATGGGAGATTGCGCTATAAGCATTTGTTTTCGTTTCTCGAACCTAATGGTTCGGTTGAGAAGTTGCTAATGGCTAATGGCTAATGGTTAAATTGGAAAATGAACCGCCAAGACGCCATAGACAAGGGTAGCGACTTCCCCAAGGGTAGAATGCCAAGAAGAGGAATACATCTCTCCAAAAAAGAATCTCTTTGGCCTGCAGGATGCCTAACCCACAAGATTTATGGCAGAGGTCTATTAGACTGGTGCAAAAAAGAATCTCTTTGGCAGGCAGGATGCCTAACCCACAAGATTTATGGCAGA
>NZ_BLAY01000228.1 GCF_020521235.1 Microseira wollei NIES-4236
AAGATTTGCTCTTGCCGTGCCCCTACAACCAATTTTAACGCTCGCGTAACCGAAAACAATATCAAAGGTTCCAACATTGTAGGGGCACGGCATTAATAAACTTTGCATTTAACGAGAAGATTTGCTCTTGCCGTGCCCCTACAACCAATTTTAACGCTCGCGTAATTGTAGGGGCACGGCATTAATAAACTTTGCATTTAACGAGAAGATTTTCTCTTGCCGTGCCCGGACAATCAATTGTAACGATCGCGTAACCGAAAACAATATCAAAGGTTCCAACATTGTAGGGGCACGGCATTAATAAACTTTGCATTTAACGAGAAGGTTTTCTCTTGCCGTGCCCCTACAGCCACAATTCCTTAAGCGGGTGTCTTCGTTTTTTGTTTGGCGCTAATCTCATTCGGACAATGACGACCTTGCTCGAAGTCGCTAATATTTGATAAAGTCGTTTCGGCGATGTTCTGCAAGGCGTTTGAGGTAAAAAATGCCTGATGTGCGGTAACTATCACATTGGGAAAGGTCAGCAATCTCTCGAATTCGTCGTCTTGGATGATTTCATCGGACATATCTTCAAAAAACAGATCCGATTCTCTTTCGTACACATCCAAACCGAGGTAGCCGATTTTACGCGATTTTAGACCCTCGATCGCTGCATTCGTATCGACTAGCGCACCGCGACTGGTATTAATTAGCATCACACCTGGTTTCATTTGCGCGATCGCACTCTCATCGATCAAATAATGCGTTTCGTGAGTCAGCGGACAATGCAGGGTAATAATATCCGATTCGGCAAACAGTTCCGGCAATTGCACGTACTTCCCTCCCAACGCTTTAAAGTCCTCGTTGGGATACACATCATAGCCCAGAATATGACAGCCGAATCCCTTCAAAATCTGCCCCACCACTTGACCAATTTTACCCGTACCGACGATACCAACCGTGCGATCGTGGAGATCGAATCCCATCAATCCATTGATGGAAAAATCCCCTTCCCGCACTCGGTAGTAAGCGCGATGAAACTTGCGATTTAGAGTTAGCATTAGTCCTACCGTATGTTCCGCTACTGCATAAGGCGAATAAGCAGGAACCCGCACGGTTGTCAAGCCCAATTCAGCAGCGACGGGTAAATCTACATGATTAAAACCCGCAGACCGCAAAGCTAGCAAGCGAGTGCCATGTGCGGCGAGAATTTCTAAAGTAGGCGCATCGAGTTGGTCGTTGATGAACGCACAAATTGCTGGAAATCCAGCAGCGAGAACGGCTGTATCCCGATTCAGTTGCGGTTCAAAAAACACCAACTCGTGACCAAAGTTGGCATTTGCCGGTTCTAGAAACTGGCGATCGTAAGATTTGGTACTAAAAACTGCAACTTTCATTATGGGAATTGCTAATTGCTAATTGCTAATTGTTAATTGCGATCAAAAACCGGGTTCCCTCTGGAAAAGTTAATTAGTAGGCTGGGTTTCACTATCGTTCAACCCAACCTACCTATACCTCTGAAAGCCCCCCAAGGCATTGGGGGTTGGGGGGGATCGTTAATAAGGCCACTTCCAGTCGCGCATTTCTTCCTTATCGATGCCGTGTTCGTAGGCATAATTGAGGTTATCGAGAATTTCGTTCTTCATTCGTTCTTTGACATAAGCAGCAGCGGAACGCAATTTAGGAACGCGGTCGATCGCATCAATTACCAGATTAAACCGATCGATTTGATTATCGATCGCTAACTCCAGGGGCGTGTTGATATTTCCCCTTTCTTTATACCCCCGCACGTGGATGCGGTGCTGGTTAGTGCGACGATAGGTGAGTTTGTGAATTAACCAGGGATAGCCGTGGAAGTTAAAGATAATCGGCTTATCGGGGGTAAATAAGGTATCAAAATCTGTGTCTGACAAACCTTGCGGGTGTTCGGTATCTGGCATTAGTTTGAACAGGTCAACCACATTAATAAACCGAATCTTGAGTTCGGGGAATTCTTCGCGCAAAATAGCAGTTGCAGCTAGGGCTTCTTTAGTAGGAACGTCGCCACAGCAAGCAATGACTACATCGGGGACATCGGGTTCTTTTCCGCAGTCGTCGTTACTCGCCCATTCCCAAATTCCAATACCTTTAGCGCAGTGTTTGATCGCTTCTTTCATGTTGAGGTATTGCAGGTGCTTTTGCTTGTCGGCGACGATGACATTGACGCAGTCTGTACTCCGCAAACATCGATCTGCGATCGCCAGCAAGCAATTAGCATCCGGGGGTAAATACATCCGAGTAACTAGGGGACTTTTATTCGTCACCAAATCCAGGAAACCGGGGTCTTGGTGGGAAAACCCGTTGTGGTCTTGACGCCAAACTGTGGAAGACAGCAGGATATTCAACGAGGAAATAGGCGCGCGCCAGGGTACGTGCCGCTTGCTGATGTGCAACCATTTGGCGTGTTGGTTGAACATCGAGTCGATTACGTGGGAAAAGGCTTCGTAGGTGTGGAAAAAGCCGTGGCGTCCGGTTAGTAAATATCCTTCTAACCAGCCTTCTAAAGTATGTTCGCTCAACATTTCCATCACCCGACCTTCTGGCGATAGTTCGCTACCGTCTAAGTCTTCGGGGAGGAATTCTGCCAGCCACATTTTTTTGCTGACTTCGTAGATCGCGGTGAGGCGATTGGATGCGGTTTCATCTGGTCCAAATACGCGGAAGCTGGTCATGTTTTGCCGCATCACGTCGCGTAAAAGATAGCCCAAATGCTTGGTAGTTTCAGTTTCAACCGAGGCGGGTTTGGGAACATCAACCGCGTATTTTTTGAAATCGGGCATCCGCAATTGTTTCCGCACTTGTCCGCCGTTGGTAATTGGGTTGGCACTCATGCGGCGGTGTCCCGTTGGGGCTAATTCTTTGAGTTCTGGAATTAGTTTACCTTGGTCATCAAAGAGTTCTTCGGGTTTGTAACTTTTGAGCCAATCTTCCAGTATCTTCAAGTGGGCGGGATTTTTATGCACGTCTGACATTGGCACTTGGTGAGATCGCCAAAATCCCTCGGTTTTGTGTCCGTCTACTTCTTTTGGTCCTGTCCAACCTTTGGGCGATCGCAACACGATCATAGGCCAACGCGGACGAGTCGCCACCCCACTGGCGCGGGCTTCTTGCTGAATCTCGCGGATCTCTTTTATACAGTGTTCCAGAGTTGCAGTCATTGCCTGGTGCATCGTTTCCGGGTCATCCCCGGCGACAAAGTAGGGCGTGTAACCATACCCTTCAAACAGTTTTTGCAATTCCTCGTGGCTGATCCGCGCCAAGATCGTCGGGTTAGCGATTTTATACCCGTTGAGGTGTAAAATCGGCAACACCGCACCATCCCGAATCGGGTTGATAAACTTGTTCGAGTGCCAAGCAGTCGCGAGTGGTCCGGTTTCGGCTTCCCCATCTCCCACGATCGCTGTCACAATCAAATCTGGGTTGTCAAATGCCGCGCCGTAAGCGTGGGAGAGGCTATAACCCAACTCGCCGCCTTCGTGGATCGAACCGGGGGTTTCGGGAGTGCAGTGGCTACCAATCCCGCCAGGGTAGGAGAATTGCAAGAAGAACTTTTGCAGCCCTTCCTCATCTTCGCTCTTGTCGGGATAGATTTCCGAGTAAGTTCCTTCTAGGTACGCAGGTGCTAGTATCGCCGGCGCGCCGTGACCGGGACCTGTAACAAATATCATGTTCAGGTCATATTTTTTGATCAGCCGGTTGAGGTGGATGTAGGCTAAACTCATGCCCGGATCGGAACCCCAGTGTCCCAAAAGCCGATTTTTGACATGTTCTGGTTTGAGGGGTTCTTTTAATAGGGGATTTCCCCGCAGATAAATCATGCCGACCGCTAAGTAATTACACGCACGCCAGTAGGCATCTATCTTGCGGAGTTCTTCAGGACTCAGGGGCGACCCGTCAACGGTGGCTTTGGCCTTTCCGAATGCACTGATGTCAAAAGTTGGTTTTGGTGGCGTTGCTACCATTTTTTGTCATCTCCGTTTATAGGGTTGCTTAATCGTTGTACGAATTTGTCTTATTTCGCCTCTACCATCGGTTAGATTTTGTTTTTGTAATTATCAAAACAATTTCTGATGGTTTTGAGGCGGCGCAGGTTTCCTTGGATACTATAGCAATCCTATTTCATTTTTGCTAATTCAAATGCGTAGGGACAGTGTCCCCGTGCCTGCCCCAATAGCCGAGGTTTAAAGAAGAGATTTATACAAGTAAAAAACTGTAGCGTTAATCTGTTTAAAATTGGTTTAAATTAAGATTAAATTTTAATATATGTAAATTTTAGGAATATTTTAGATCGGCTGCTTTGTCAGCTAACCTAGAGCGATTTTCCCAATACTCCCTTGACGATTGATAGTAATGGTGAAATGCTAATTGCTAATTGCTAATTGCGATCTGCTCGTGATATAACATTTTTCCCGATTCAGCCATTAGCCATTAGCCAGCCGCTATGCATGAGACATAATATGGTTTATAGTTAAGATCTTGGCTATTGCCAGCCACAAAAACTGTCAATCATTCAATTTTGCTTAAGGACAGGAGAAATCATGACCCGCGCTATAATGGAAACCGAAAAAGGCACGATCAACTTGGAATTGTTCGATAAGGATGCTCCTAATACTGTGAAAAATTTTGTAGAACTGGCTGAAAAGGGTTTTTACGACGGACTTAATTTTCACCGCGTCATCCCTAATTTTATGATCCAAGGTGGCTGTCCTTTGGGGACTGGAACGGGTGGTCCTGGGTACAAAATCAAATGTGAAATTAACCCCAACAAACATCTAGCGGGAACTTTATCAATGGCTCATGCTGGTCGCAATACTGGTGGTAGTCAATTTTTTATTTGTCACTCTCCCCAACCCCATTTAGATGGACAGCATACCACTTTTGGCAAAACTGAGGATATGGATGTAGTCAACGCTATCCGCCAAGGCGATAAGATTCTTTCGGTCAAGATTGAGCGTTAATTGCTAATTGCTAATTGCTAATTGCTAATTGGAATAAAAGGCACTATGCTCTTGATTATTACCTCTCCAAAAATTACCCTCAAAGGCAGGCATAATGCCCACCTATAAGAGTTATTGGAGAAGTATATTAGCCAGCCATTAGCAATTAGCCATTAGCCATTAGCCATTACCTACAATTTGATAGTTACGGTCTTAACTTCGGTGTATTGTTGCAATCCATATTCGCCTAATTCGCGACCGATACCAGATTGTTTGAAGCCGCCGAAGGGTGCTGCTGCATCGAAGACATCGTAGCAGTTTACCCAGACTGTACCAGCGCGGACGCTGTTGGCGATCGTGTGTGCTTTGCTAATATCTTTCGTCCAGACTGCGGCGGCGAGTCCGTACATCGTTTTATTCGCCCGTTCGATGACTTCGTTGATATCTTTAAACTTGATAATGCTCATCACCGGGCCAAAGATTTCTTCATTAGCTATCTTCATATCATCCCGCACATCGGCGAAAACGGTAGGTTCGATGAAGTATCCTTTGTCCCCAACTTGAGAACCACCGCACAACATTTGCGCGCCTTCTCGCATTCCGGACTCGATATAACTCATGACTTTATTAAATTGTTCTTGGTCTACTTGTGGCCCTTGTTCGGTTTTATCGTCAAAGGGGTCGCCGACGATGCGCTCTTTGGCACGTTGGACGCTTTTTTCGACAAATTCATCGTAGCAAGATTCTTCCACAAATAAGCGGGAACCGGCGCAGCAACACTGGCCTTGGTTGAAGAATAACGCATTGTGGGAGCCTGCGATCGCGGCGTTCATATCCGCATCGGCAAATACAATATTTGGACTCTTCCCACCCAATTCCAAAGTCACCCGTTTTAGGTTACTTTTAGCAGCAGCTTCCATAATTAAATGTCCCACTTCTGTCGATCCGGTAAATGCTACCTTATCGATATCCATGTGGTGGGAAATCGCCGCTCCTGCCGTCGGGCCGTAACCGGATAAAATATTAACGACACCGGGAGGGAACCCGGCTTCGATAATTAATTCCCCAACTCGCAATGCAGACAGCGGTGTTTGTTCGGCAGTTTTTAGCACTATGGTGTTCCCCGTTGCTAAGGCGGGGGCTAATTTCCACGCTTGCATTAACAAGGGGAAATTCCACGGAATAATTTGCCCGACAACGCCTACAGGTTCGTGGCGCGTGTAGCAAAAATAAGGGCCATTTATTGGGATAGTTTTCCCTTGGATTTTATCTGCCCAACCGGCATAATAGCGGTAACAAGCGATAACTAATGCCAAATCTGAATTGAGGGAATCGTTTAGCGGTTTGCCGTTATCTAGGGTTTCCAAACGCGCTAATTCTGCGATATTTTGTTCGATTAAGTCAGCCAGCTTATAAAGTAATTCTCCCCGCTGCGTTGCCGACATTTTAGGCCATTCTCCGCTGGTAAAGGCTGCCCTTGCCGCTTTAACAGCTTTATCCACATCCGCCGCATCCGCTTCGGCAACTTCGCAGATTGCTTCCCCCGTCGCGGGGTTGAGCGTCGGAAATCTCTTGCCAGATACGCTGTTTACCCATTCGTTATTAATTAATAGCTGAGTCTGGCCGATCTTAACCTGTTGGTCGGGTCTGGTGGCAGTGACCATAACTTTACTCCGTCCAGTAAATTAACTTTTTTTTAAACCGATCATTAGCTTGACGCCTACAGACACTTAATCGCGAGGGTCTTTAGATTTTTTTTTTATTTGCTTTAAGCAATTTAACAATCTTTCCCTTGGCTGGCGGCTTTTGTTGGCCAAGCGAATATTCGTCGATTGATAAACCCGGTAATATCATGTCCTGAGGCAACGGTTGTGTAACTGCTAATAGCTAATTGCTAATGGTTGTTTTGGAGGCAATTGACAAGCTAGCAATTAGCTATTAGCAATTAGCCATCCATACACTACCGATCTCTCGCGGACATGATATAACTCATGGGAAACCGGGTTTCTGCTTTCGGTAGTCCTATGGGACCGCTGCCTCTCGAGGCTACAGTACCCAGGATGGCTGGTGTTTGCTTCTCATGCTGCGGAAGATTAGCGAAATTGTCATCTACCTTTGGGGAGAGGAAGGCGGGGGCGTCGGTGTTATCCCTACCTGGCAGTGGGGTAATTGAGCAAACTGAACAGCATGTGAAAAATCCCTTGTATTGAAAGCTTTAAAGCGGTTTATGGCACGATTAATAATTTAAGTTGGTCTGAAAAATACGTAAAGTTACCCAGGATACTAACAATCCCACGTGCTTGACTCAACGAGTTAGACGCGACCGATTGAATAGGAGTAGGACAATTAAGGATAAGCTGGAAAGTAGTACAATCTGGCAAACCTCAAGCCATGACTGCTTCGCAGATAACTTCCCGTTGTTTAACTTCGCTCGCGCAAGAAACTCGCGCTTCAGCACAGCGTTTGGCAATTTTGTCAACTGAGTCGAAAAATGCTGCTCTTGTGGCGATCGCTCTCTCCCTAGAATCTGCCGCACCTGATATACTGGCAGCGAACGCGGCAGACTGCGAGATGGCGATCGCCAATCACATCCCCAAACCCCTAATCGCGCGGCTGAAATTAGACGAAAATAAACTAGCATCTGCGATCGCGGGTGTGCGCGATGTGGGACGCTTAAGCGACCCGGTGGGTGAAGTGGAAATTCACCGCCAACTCGATGAAGGACTTGAATTGAAGCGCATCACCTGTCCCTTGGGGGTTTTGGGCGTGATTTTTGAAGCGCGTCCTGATGCGGTGATGCAAATAACCAGTTTGGCAATAAAATCGGGCAACGGCGTTATCCTCAAATGCGGACAAGAAGCGGTACAAACTTGCGTTGCTTTAGTAAAGGCAATTCATCAAGGATTAGCATCTACAGAAGTACCAAGCGCCGCGGTGCAATTGTTAACGACTAGAGAAGAAACTCTCGAACTGTTAAAACTGGAGCGCTATGTGGATTTGATTATTCCCAGAGGTTCCAATTCTTTCGTCCGCTACGTACAAGAAAATACCCGCATTCCGGTTTTAGGACATGCGGATGGGATTTGTCATTTATATATAGATGCAGCAGCAGATATTCCCAAAGCAGTCGATATTGCAGTTGATTCTAAAACCCAATACCCCGCCGCTTGCAATGCAATTGAAACTTTATTAGTCCATCGTGCCATTGCACCAGATTTCTTGCCTTTGGTTGCCGCTGCGTTAGAAAATCGTCACGTAGAATTGCGGGGAGATGACCGCAGTAGGGAAATTTTACATCATATCCAACCCGCAACGGAAACAGACTGGTCAACCGAATATTGCGATTTGGTGTTAGCGATTAAAATAGTCGATTCCACAGCAGAAGCAATCGCTCACATCAACACCTACGGTTCGCGTCACACTGATGCCATTATCACCGAAGATGCGGATGCTGCGGCTAGCTTTTTTGCCAATGTCGATTCTGCCGGAGTTTATCATAACTGTTCCACCCGCTTTGCCGATGGTTTCCGCTACGGTTTTGGCGCCGAAGTCGGAATTAGCACCCAAAAAATGCCCCCACGCGGTCCCGTTGGCCTCGAAGGACTGGTAACCTACAAATATCAGGTAATTGGTAACGGTCATATCGTCGCCACTTACACCGGCGCCAACGCTAAACCTTTTACGCACAAAGATTTGGGTAATTGGTAATGGGTAATGGCTAATGGCTAATAGCTAATAGCTAATGGCTAATAGGAAAAGAGAAAAGAAGAAAACGGGAACACAGAAATTAACTTCCCTCTACCCAAGTCGTCCCTCTCCCAATTAGCAATTAGCAATTAGCAATTAGCTTTTCTTGCAATTACCAATTATCAATTACCAATTACCAATTACCAACTATGGATTGTATTTACCTGTCGAACATTCGCTGCTACGGCTATACGGGTTTTTTACCAGAAGAGCAAATTCTGGGACAGTGGTTTGAAGTCGATGTGACTTTATGGCTAGATTTGTCCGAGGCGGGAAAAACCGACGCCCTAGAACATACCTTGGATTATCGCAATGCGATCGCTACCGTGCAACAATTGGTGCAGGTGACTAAATATGCTTTAGTAGAGAGATTAGCAGAAACGATCGCTACCAGCTTGCTGGAACTTCAGCGAGTCGAGCAAGTTAAAGTTAAAGTCAGTAAACTCGCACCCCCCATCCCCGACTTTAGCGGTAAAATCGCCGTGGAGATCACCAGAATCAAACAGCCGCAATCGTAAGGGAAGAGATAAACAATGCCTTTTCGGATTTTGAGTTTAGACGGCGGCGGTATTCGGGGCGTAATTTCGGCAGCGATTTTGTCGGAAGTAGAAAAAATGGTCGGTTCTCCTTTAAATCAATACTTCGACTTAATTGCCGGAACTTCCACCGGGTCTATTTTAGCCGCCGCGATCGCCAAAGGATTAAACAGCGAAAATATTCTTCAACTCTACAGAAATAAAGGCAAAAGAATCTTCCCCTATACCAGCATTTTTTCATTAGAACGACTGAAAGTGATAATGCAATATGGAGTTTCAGGCCCGAAATTTTCAGCTCGAGGGTTGATTGCAGTTCTCCAAGAGGAGTTTGGTGAGACAAAACTCTCGGAAATTGATAAATCGCCCCGACTTTTAATTACAGCTTACGATACAATTGAACGCCAATTCATCGCGTTCAAAAGCTGGAGAAAATTCGACTCTTGGGCGAACATTCCTGTATGGGAAGCCTGCGTTTGTTCAGCTTCAGCCCCGACTTTTTTTCCAGCGCACAAACTAACTGTTGAATTAGAAAAAGGGTCAAAAACCTACGTTGTTATTGATGGGGGAATTGCCGCAAATAATCCTACGGCTTGTGCGGTGGCAGAAGCGCTTTATTTAGGACATTTTATCAAAGATATCAGCGTTCTTTCTATTGGATCGGGAATGCCCAAGCTAAAACCTAAAGAACAAACAAAATGGGCGAGGGCGAGTGGCTGGGGTGTGTTTCAATGGATATGGGAAGGACGTTTAATTAGAGTATTATTAGACGCCTCTGCTGACGTGAACGACTATATAACCACCCAAGTTATGAATCCACCAGAACTAGAGGGGAGAGGGAGTCCGCCTTACCTGCGCCTGCAACCTGAAATTCCCAGCGATACGGCTGACGCCACGCTACGCGAACGCATCGACGACGCCAGTCAGGAAAATATCTATAGATTAGCGAGAATTGGGCGAGAATTTATTGAAGGGAAAAAAGATGCGATCGCCAGATTTTTGGAAAAAAGCCAATGAACATACAACGAAAAGAAGAACCATCAAACCAGCCATTAGAATGTAAATTAGTCACGCTGCGAGGCATCAACTGGGAGCAGTTTAAAGTTATAGAATCACAGTTAGAAAATAAACGGGAAATCAAACTTTCCTACTTAGCTGGAGTAATGGAGATTATGTCGCCAATCGGCAAGACCCACGAGTATATCAAAAGCACCCTTGGATTGCTGCTAGAAGCTTATATGCGAGTAAAAAACATCAGGTTTTATAAGCGCGGCGGCTTTACTCTAGAAGAATTTGGCTATGCTTATGGTACACCCGATGAATCCTACTGTATTGGCAACGATAAAGAAATACCAGATATCGCGATTGAAATTATCGTTACCAGCGGCACGATTGACCGGCGAGAGTTATACGAACCCACAAAAGTGCCGGAAGTTTGGTTCTGGAAAATCGACCAACTGCGGGTTTTCCATTTGCAAGAGTCGGGAGAATATGAGGAAGTCTCCCAGAGCCAATTTTTCCCCGATTTGGATTTAAATTTATTGGTCAAATACGTGGAATATTCGGATCAGTACGATGCGGTAAACGAATTTGTGCAAGTTATCCGCAACGATTGAGCAAAATCAGTCTGCTTCGTCGCGATTAGACTCGCCCACGAGATAAAAAGACTCGCCGATGAGTCTGCCAGACTCGCCCACGAGATAAAAAGACTCGCCGATGAGTTTGCCAGACTCGCCCACGAGATAAAAAGACTCGCCGATGAGTCTGCCAGACTCGCCCACGAGATAAAAAGACTCGCCGATGAGTCTGCCAGACTCGCCCACGAGGTAAAAAGACTCGCCGATGAGTTTGCCAGACTCGCTGACGAAACTAGGACTAAAGCCAAGTGTCACACCACGTGTGTTGTTTTTGATGTTTGTAGTAGCGCTGTCTTCGCTAAAAGTGGCGAAGACAGCGCTACTACAAACCCTATTTAATTTGTCAGCGCGATCGCGAAGACAGCGCTACTACAAACCCTATTTAATTTGTCAGTGCGATCGCACTACAGCCACTTGCCGCCCTTGTGAGGAAAAGCGTTATCGCTTCGTTTGTGTAGGGGCAGCATTAATGCTGCCCCTACACAAACGAAGGTGTACCTCATGCGCCTGCAATCGGCACTAAACAACCAGACTTTGTACCACAAGGTATCAATCGCTCAATTCTCGACGGGTTAAATGGGAAGTCGGCGCAATCGGTAACGATTATCCTGGACGGTTAAAATTGCACCTGTTGTTAAATCTTGACCGCATTCTGATAAAACCTCAAGCAGCCTCGACGCTACAAAAGACGGCATTGTATTCTGCAATCGAAAAATTATAACGCTTGGCAACACATCAGCACTAGCAGCTAATATATCTCCAAAGTCCAAATCAAATGTTAAAACGATACGTTCCTCAAGTCTTGCTTTGAGAACAATTTCAGCATCGGCGAGACGTTGTAAACCTTGTTCGCGCAGGTGAACTGCATCATATCCATTCTGGCGGAGGGTTCGTATAACAGTCATAGAAACACCCATATCTGCCAGAAACTTCATGCTACACTCCCAGTGAAAGGACGGATTTATTCACTTGCTAGAAACGCTGCATACAAGAGCGATTGGCGGATATCTTCTGCTTCTAAATCTGGATACTCCTGCAAAATTTCCTCAACACTCATGCGATTGGCGACCAAACTCACCACCAGGGAAACAGTGATTCGCATTCCTCGAATGCAGGCGCGTCCTCCCATGATTTGCGGATCGAAAGTAATGCGATCGAACATAAATATTTATTCCCGATTTGTGTAAATAACCCAAGTTGCTAGTTATAAACTGCGGTGTTGCTAATTGCTAATTGCTCATTGCTCATCAAGGATTTTTACTCGAATTAGCCATTAGCCATTAGCCATTAGCAGCCTGTTTGGGATAACTAGCAACTTGACTTAAATATTAGGCTTAAATAAATGATAACTGTCTGGGGAGGCGATCGCACGGGAGCATGTCAGCGAGAGTAGGTTGGGTTTCGTACCTCAACCCAACCTACGAGAGAAGAGTTAATAAAAAAACCTGACCCCGTCGTTGCGTAGGGACACGGCATCAGAGATGTTTCGGACAAACAGATAACGTTAATAATGCCGTGTCCCGGCTGATGATGATTGTCTTGATTTACCGTCGTTGCGTAGGGACGCATCAGAGATGTTTCGGACGAACGGATAACGTTAATAATGCCGTGTCCCGGCTGATGATGATTGTCTTGATATCATGTTCGCTTGTATCGGCATCGCGCGGGGGGCGGGTTTATCAACATCATTCGCTTGGCATCAAAGGAAACTTGTAAAACCCGCCCCTACAGCACCATTAACCGTAGAAGTCCGATACTAGCGGACACGATATTATTTGTCTAAATATTAGACTCAAATACTCAAATAAATGGTAAAAGTGTTGTGCGCGATCGCATTCCCAAAACTCTCGCTGTAGTACCATAACCCCAAGGCAGCTTCATTCCTACCCAGTCCGCCAGGTTGTTGCATAGACACATGTTGCACCAGCCCCAATATCCGCCAGGGAATAAATTCCCACAGCGAGTAGCGAAAGTCCTCCCAAGAGGACTAAATACTTACGATCAAAAGCTTTCAGTCCTCTTAAGATGACTTTCGCTATGAGCAACGGAAATTTATTTCCGGGCGGGGTAAAACGGCAAGTCCAAGATCTGTGCATACCTTCTGCGCGCCTAGAGATATATATATTTGAACAAGGTATCTGCTAACCCATTATTGGAGGACTAGCCCCATGCATCGCGGCATTTACCACCTCAGCTTTGTGACTGCAACCCTGCTGTTTTCGCTGATTTGTCCGGTACAACTGGCATCAAACCGTTTGGGAATAAACGAAGCCCTAGCACAAACTGCAACTAGGCAAGACCGACAAGCAGAAGCAGAAAGGCTTTACCAACAGGGCATACAGCAGTATCGCCAAAGTCAGTTTCTAGAAGCCCTGGAAACGCTTCAACAAGTGCTGGCGATCTGTCGAGAAATAGGCGACAAGGCACTAGAAGGGACGACCCTCAACAACATTGGGTTAGTTTATAACAATCGAGGACAGTATCCCAAAGCCTTAGAGTTTTATCAGCAAGCCTTAGCCATTCACAGGGAAATTGGCAACAAAGCGGGGGAAGCGACGACTCTCAGCCACATTGGG
>NZ_BLAY01000229.1 GCF_020521235.1 Microseira wollei NIES-4236
AGCGCTGTGATGGTTTTATTTGTTTTGTAGGCAGTATCAGCATCAAACCACCTTTTTGTTCGATTTTGTACGCCATCATTTTATTGAGCGTACTAAACCCAACAGAAAGAATTGACTTATTGAGTCCGGCTTTCTGTTTTTTACGTTTGCTGCCTTTTTTTGATTGGCGCGTCATGGACTTGGTATTCAACTGTTCGGTTACACCGATGTCATAACGACTGGCGATTTCTGATGTAACCTTGTGCTGCCAATCCTTGCGCTGATTAGCTACTTTTCTTTGAAGCCTAGATACCTGTTTTCTCGCTTTCCTCCAACGCCTTGAGGCTTTAACTTTCTTTTTCCGGTTAGGCGCGCGCTTACGCCTCAAAGCTGAACATTTTCGCTTAATTAGCTGAGCGCAACGCTGGGTAAAGCGTGGATTTTCCAGTTCGGTAAAAGTTTTCCCCTCATAAAGAGTTAGTGCCGTTTCTGTACCTAAATCAAAGCATACTATTGATTTGTAATTCAAGTCTGAACCAGAACCAAATCTGGTTTCTGGCGTCGGAACTTCAACAGTAAATGATGCAAACCATTGGTTTGTACCAGGCTTGTAAACAATAGTTAAGGTGGTAGGAACGCCCCACTGTTTTGATTGACCGCGCATCCTAATCGTGATGCCCAAATCATTCAGAGCAATGCTTCCGTGCTTACCGTTACTATTGACCTTCCAGCCAGATGTAGCTGGATAAGTCCAGCCGGAGTAGTCGCGAATTGACTTAAATTTGGGCTTCTTCCTTAATCCTTGAAAAAATGCACCATAAGCCAAATCGACACGCTTGACCGTAGCTTGCAGTGCTTGTGAGTGCAAATAAGCAAACTCAATCCATTCTTTTTTGAATGCAGGCAAGCAATTTTGCTGCTCAAAATAAGTAACGGTTTTTTGAGAGGATCTCCACTCATAGCGACGATGAGCTATGCAGGCATTGTACAGGTAGGCATGATTTCTCCGTGCCTCAAACAGCTTATTCTCTTGCAGCTTGTTGGGGTACAGTTGAAATGTTTGCCTTCTTGTTGTCATGTGTTGTTTATTATTTTTGATCGTTTCGGTCGGCGTTTTACAATAAAATTACTATATCATGTTTTTTAGATATGACAAGAAGGTTGCATGACTAAACTACACAGCGGCTCTCATGTCGTTTTCTCTATTTGCCTGCATATCGTCTTTGTGACCAAATATAGGCGGAAAGTGCTTACGCAGCAAATGCTTCAGGATATGAAGCACGTGTTGGAGCGAGTGTTAAGTGCGAACAAGTCAAAGCTGTCCGACTGCAATGGCGAAGCTGACCACGTTCATCTGCTCATCGATCTGCATCCAGATAATAATATTTCCGATTTAATTGCTTCGCTTAAGTCTGCTAGTAGCAGGGTTCTCAGGGAGAAGTATAAACCGGAAATTGATAAGTATTATTGGGGAAAAGCCAAGTTGTGGCATGACTCCAAGTGCATTGTTTCTTGTGGTGGAGCGCCTCTGGAGACAGTCAAAAAATATATTCACGCATCAATCTGGCGGGAGATTGGAAAAATTAGGGGCATCGAACCCCTAATTTTTCCCCTGCTATTCATCCCCACCCCATAGGCGGATGGGGAATTCCGCAGGTTTTGTTAAAGGAGGCAGGAGGGAAGAGGTTGGTTGAGTGGATCAAAGTTAAAGCTTTCTGTACGACCATTCACCTTCTGCTTTCTGCCTTCTGCCTCCTGCCTCCTCCCAACGCTTGCGCGAACGCATCAGCAACAAAGAAATTCATTGATATTGCAATCGGCAAAAAAGTTTCCCGCTCATCAAAAAACTAACACCAGAATGTATGACATTGAATTTACACTAGAAGCAATTGAAGACCTGAAATCGTTCAGAAAGTTTGAGCAACAAACAATCATTGCCGAGATTGATACTCAACTCAAGTATGAACCAACTGTAGAAACTCGTAACCGTTTTCGGATGCGTCCTAATGATGTTGCTGAGTGGGAATTGCGGACTGGTAAATATCGGTTGTTTTACAATGTTGAGAATAATGTCCAGATTGTCAGCATTGAGGTTGTCGGCTTTAAAATAGGTAATCAGTTATTTGTACGTGGTAAACGGAGGGATTTATGAGAGTAGTGAAAGTGACACCAGAACAAAAATTTCTTCTTGAACTACTCGCGATGGTTAAAGAGGAAGGCTTGATTTTGCAAACGACAGACGGACAACAATTTATATTGTTATCGCTTGAAGATTGGCAAGGGTTTGATGTTGGAGATAGCGATGATTTTGAGCAGGAAGTCAGCGTCACTTCGGAAAATCAGGAATTAATGGCATTTTTAGCAAAACGTAGGAGTAATGGAAAACGAGTTTCAATGGCGGATGTTAAGAAACAATTGGGACTGAGTTGATTTTGTTCAAGTTAAAAGAGAATAGCTAATTGCTAATTGTCCGTGTAAATACTTTCCGGCTCTACCATTAGCCATTAGCCATTAGCTATTAGCAACTTAGATTACGCCTTTTGAACCGGATATATCTGACCTCTCATTTCGCCGTAGAATTCGTGTCCTTTGGTGTGAAGGTTGAAATAAAGGACTCCCTTTCTAGCTAAAGCCTCCATGCCAGCAATCGTATTGATCTGAGCCGGAATAATGATATCGCTGGGGCAACCTTCAGGAAGAGGCAGTTTAAATCCGCTAGAGAGATTAGGGGGTGGAGGTGGTTGTTTGACAAAGGTTAGCTTTTCGTTGGTAACGGAAGCAGAAAAGCGACCATTGACAATGGTGTTCTTAAAGTCACCAAACTGACCAAAGTTAACGATGATGGGGCCGAGGACATCTGGCGTGCCACAATGAATGTGAAACGCAGTCACGTTTGCCGGATCGATGTCAGCAAGTTGGACATTAATATCACTTTTTGTCAGATTTTTAGGGAAACGCAGCCGACCATAGCCTTTTGCTTTTGACCCGGATGCAGGTCCTAGTTCTTGTGCAGGATTTAAATAGGCTTCGTACTCGGTAAATGACTGGTCTCCGAATTGCTGATTCTGAGCCATTGTAGGCGAACCAAATAGGATCGCGAGGGTAAATAATGTGCCGATCAATAAGCCAATAAAACTTCTCATTTAGTTTTACCTGATTGAATGGATAGGGAAACAAATTTCGTCTGGATCATGGCTTACCCACGACGAACCTAGAAACCGGGTTTCTGCTTAGATCTCTAGTTTCCTTTCCCAACGATTTTCAATAGAAACCCGGAATATGAGCCTAAGACCTGTTAATGTCGCTAAAGAATCCAAGATGAAACCCTAAACGTCATAGTTAGGTTGCTCTAGGAAACTCCAAGTCTTTGACCCGACGATACCATCAACTGTTAGCTTGCGATCTGCTTGGAATTGCTTCACCAGGACTTCAGTTTTGGAGGCAAAGTTGCCATCAACAACGAGTTTGGCGCCATAGTGACCATTGAGCCGCACTTGTAGATATTTGACCTCATCGCCTTTGTCGCCATTGCGTAAGGTAGGGTGGGGTTTTCCGGTGTGAGATTTAATTTGTTCTAAGTCAAGCCAAGTCTCTGACCCAACGATTCCATTAACAGTTAGGCTGCAAGCTGCTTGGAATTGCTTAACGAAGTCTTCAGTTTTAGAGCCAAAGTTGCCATCAACGGTGAGTACGGAACCGTAGAAATGATTGAGCAGTTGTTGTAGATGTTTGACCTCTTCGCCTGTGGCGCCTTTTTTCAAGGTGGTGTGTCCTGCATGGGTGCCTTCAGTGTCGCTGAAAATTGCCATTGGTTTAGCTTCCTCAAATCAATGTTTTTGTGGTTTGATAATTTCAGTATGGAAAAAATTGCCCAGGGAAGGCATTGATACTTTCAGACAATCCCGATTGCTGCTTTTGACCGTTGGGGATTGCACTTTTCGGCAATCAGGACAGGGAAGTGCAACAAAACATCAAGTTGCCAAAGTCGGAAATCTCGATTGCCAGATCCGGAAATCGAATTTCGCCGAATTCGGTAATGATTTTTTCAGATATATTTGCGAGATTGTAATTGTCTCTGATGTCTTGTTCAGGACTTAAGCAAAGGCTCTAAATGTAGGGTGCTCTCTTCCAGCAGAGTACGGCACCTTAACCACCACATATAGTGTTGCTGCGTAAATCCTGTTATTTGTGGAGAGCGCTCGCGGTGGGGGCGGGTTTATTTAAGTTATCTGTTGTTAGCAAAGATTATTGGTAAAACCCGCCCCTACAATCTTTTACTCCCTTTGCGCTAGAAGAATACCTAATTAAACTAACCACAGAGGCGCAGAACCGGGAAGGGAAGAGAAAAGAAGAGATAGGTAATTGAATAAGTGCGATTTAGGCGGATTTGATATCAGTAGTTCTTTCGTGAGAGGCGAGAATGAATATGAGCAAAATTCTATTTCTAACTCAACCGATGTTTGGTCACTTTAATCCCCTATTCAGTATTGCTTTGCAAATGCAAGCGGATGGACATGAAGTGGAATTTATGGTTCCCGGTCGCGCCGGGGTAAATTCAAATATTGGCACGCTGAAGAATGCGGCTGCTATTCCTACAATTCTGAAAAAAAATGGCATTCCTGTCGAACTGATTTCGATGCCAATTCCTCTGGCTGCAACTTTTTTGGTGGCAACCAGTTTGGCACCAAAGTTATCAGGATATAATGAACTTGAGTTTCTGATGGGTTTCCTGCCTACGGGACTCAAGTATATTACTCAACAGGTTGTGGGATATATTGAGCGATCGCAACCAGATGCGATCGCTACAGATTTCACTTTCCTCGCCTCTTATTTAGCCGCAGAAATTACCCAAATTCCTTGTGCTGTTATTTATCAAACGGGTTTACCATTCCGAGGTAAAAGCATTCCCCCTTTTGGCAGCGGTTTACCGATTCGAGAGGACTATGCCACTTTTGGAGGGGAGTTTGTGCGTAAAGAGAAGGCTGTTTTGGCTAGATTAGATCGACAAGTAAACCGGGTAAGACGGCAGTTTGGATTGCCCGATTTTTCAGCCGAATTTTGGCGACAACCCTATTCCCAATGGTTGAATTTGGTGACGAGTGTGGAAGCGATTGAAGCACCGCGCGATAACTTGACCGATAACACTTTTTTTGTGGGGCCTTGCTTTAGCAACAGGAGCGGGAAAACGAGGGATTTTCCATTTGAGCAATTGCGAGGCGATCGCTACAAAATCTACGTGTCTTTTGGCACCATGTCCAACGACAGACCTGATGTTTTGAGAAAAATAATGAAGGCGCTCGCTCGACCTGAATATCAAGTTATTATCAGTGCCGGGACTGCCTATTCTAAATTGGTTCGCGAGAGGATTCCTGAAAATGTTCTGCTATGTTCCAGCGTGCCTCAAGTGGATCTTCTGCCTCAAATTGACTTGGCAATAATACACGGCGGTAACAACACAACAAACGAAACCCTGGCGGCGGGTAAACCTGCAATTGTGATGCCAATCGCTGGAGAACAGGGGGATAATGCCAGTCGAGTTGAATATTTGGGAGTTGGTTTGCGCTTGAACATCGAGCGGTTTGACGAACAGGAATTGTTGGCAAAAGTGCAAACAATTCAAAGCAATCCTGCATTGCAAGAGCGAGCAACTGAATTGAAAGCAGCGTTGGATTTGACTAACGGTTCGGCAACAGCTTCTGCACTGATTGAGCGACTAGCAAAGACACAAAAACCTGTGGTGCGATCGCTGAGCGTGCCGTAGGCATATCCCATGACATCAATTTCTTAGCACAACTTGGCAAAAATTGCTCTAGCATATAGGAAAAATTCAAAGATTTACCTGCACTTAAAAGGAATCAAATATGAGCGATCGCAGAAAAGACGCAACTACTTTCACCAAGACGGTTAATGCTGAGTATTAAATAAACTTCCCTTCCAGAATACCCAAGACTTTGAAGATTCTCAGCGGGGTTTTATTGCGCCTCTCCTTGACAATGGAACGATCAAAAACGATCGCGGGTTAGCGGTTTGGGATATTAGTCGTTTTACCGACTTTATCCAACAAGGCGCACCGGCTCCCGATACGGTTAATCCTAGCCTATGGCGACAGTCGCAACTCACCCTACTGGGAGAACTGTATCAAGTTACTGACCGAATGTATCAATTTCGTAACGCAGATTTATCAAATTTAACTATCGTAGAAGGGCATACCGGGATTATTATAGAATACTGTGCGAAAACCCCGTGTATGCGCGACCAGGGTGACCGCGCGAGACTTTAGTCTCGCGAATTTTACACGTGGATCAAATCCAAAAGTTAAGTTAAATTACTTTTTCTTGTCTCTTTTCACAAGAAAAGCTAAATTAACACAACAGTAGTTTTATTTCAAAAAAAAAAGGCCAACGTAAATTGCTAACAAATTACGTTTAAAAACTGAGGCCAAACAACACCCAGTGCCAAAGAATGGGGCATTGGGTAAGCATGTTACGCAGTCATTACAATTGGTGATTGGGCAACAGGATTGCTCAATATAACCAGCAATTTATCCAAGGCGAATACTGCGATCTAAGAACTAAAAATACGGCTAGTCCGTTAACAGGTTTTGTTAGCAAGAACGGTGCATCAATCAGAATCGGAGCCTTGGCGTAATTTTTATCTAACGGGTGCGGAAGAACTGGGATCGGGACTAAAGAAATTACCCACTGCTGGCACTGGGAGTCCGGATACAGTTGCCTACAAATACTTGATTCTTTGCAATCACATCCAGGAATCACAACCATGAACTTTAATACAACTTCTGCATTCGCGCACTCTCCTACCGATGATGCTCGTTCTGTCGTTTTTATCGATCCAAAGGTAAGCGATTATCAGGATTTGCTTTCTGGGGTGCGATCGGGAGTCGAGCGGTATGTGCTGGATCCATCCCAGGATGCGATCGCCCAAATTACCCAAATTCTTGCCAATCACCCAGAAATTACCAGCCTGCACCTGATTGCCCACGGCATCCCCGGCTGCTTGTTTCTGGGCAACACCCAACTGTGCCTCGACACCTTAGAGGACTATGCACATCAGCTCCAGCAATGGTTCAAAAAACCACTTGGCACTCGCCACTCCCTTCACCTCTATGGCTGCCATGTTGCCGCTGGGGATGCGGGAGCCGAATTCATTGCCAAACTGCACCAGCTAACTGGAGCCAATATTGCCGCATCTACAACAGCAGTAGGCAATCCAGCTCTGGGTGGCAACTGGGAACTCGATGCCACCTTAGGTGAAAAGGTATTTCTGCAACCGTTACCAGCCGAAACCTTGGCAAGTTATCCTCACATTCTGAGCGAACCCTTGGAATATAGTTGGGCGCGTGGTTTTGGCGGCTCAGGGGACGATGATGGCTATCGCATCGCGGTGGATCGAGAAGGCAATGTTTACACCACAGGGGTGTTTCAAGGAACGGTAGACTTTGATCCGGGTATCGGCACCTATAACCTGACCAGTGCTGGAGATACCGATATCTTCATCTCCAAGCTCGATCGCAATGGCAAATTTGTCTGGGCACAGAGCTATGGCGACACAGGTGGCGATCGCGGCTTTGGCATCACCGTAGATAGCGCTGGGAATGTTTATGCCACCGGGCACTTCCAAGGCACCGTCGATTTTGACCCCAGTTCCAGCGTGCAGAACTTAACTAGGACAGGTGGGACTGATGCATTCATTTCTAAACTGGACAGCAGCGGCAACCTGATTTGGGTCAAGCAATATCAGGGTAGCGGTAACTCAAATCCCTACGAAATTAAACTAGATGCCGCTGGCAACATCTACACCACTGGACAATTCAATGGCAGCATCGATCTCGACCCAGGGGCAGGCACCGCTAACATCACAGCACTGGGTTCCTATTGGGGAGATATCTGGGTTTCCAAGCTAGATAGCAGTGGCAACTTCCTCTGGGCACAAGGGATTCAAGGCTACGGTAATGAACATCCTCAACGGATGACCGTGGATAGTGCTGGCAATACTTATCTCACCGGAGCCTTCTTTGGCACCTTGGATGTTAGTCCTGGCTCTAATGCTCCTGACTTCACCGCCTCTGGAGTCGATTCTTTCTTGGTCAAACTCGACAGCAGCGGCAATCACGTCTGGAGCCAGCAAATCTCTCGGGGAGCTGGTGACTATGCTTACGGGGTAGCCGTTGATGGCGCTGGCAACGTTTATATCAATGGGGCTATCGATACCAACTCATTTATCTCTAAATTCGACAGTGCCGGAAATGCCCTCTGGACGAAAGATTTTCCGAACAGCAGTGGTTTGGGCATCAGCTTAGATAGCGCTGGTAACATTCATACCACGGGTCAGTTTCAAGGAACTGTTGACTTCGATCCTGGCTCTGGAGTCTTCAACCTCACCAGTAATGGTGGCTACGACATCTTTACCTTAGAGCTAGATAGCAACGGCAACTTCCTGTGGGCAACTGGGGCAGGTGGTGCGGGAAATGATGCTGCCATTGACATTGATGCAACTCAAGCCGGAGCAATTTACACTACAGGTCAATTCCAAAATACTGCTAGTTTTGGTGCTGGTATAGATCCCATCACCAGCCAAGCAAGTTTCGATATTTTTGTTGCCAAATTAGGCGGACTAGCCACAGTCACCCTCACTGCGGTTGATAGCACCGCTACCGAGTCTGGTAATGATACGGGCACCTACCGCATCAGCCGGGACAACAATATCAGTGGCGATCTACTTGTTAAGCTCAACCTCAGCAGCAGCACGGATCTCAACCCCAGCGACTACACCCTCAGCGGTGGCAACATCACCATCAACGGTACCACCGCCACCGTAGTAATTCCAGCAGGGCAAAGCTTTGTCGATCTCACCCTGACTGCCAGCGACGACCTACCAGCTGAAGCCGCCGAAAGTCTAACCCTCAGCCTGGTTGCTGATGCTGCTTACAATTTAGGGAATGTGACGACGGGTACAGTGACCATTGCGGCTAACGATTTCGTAGTCACCAACACCAACGACAGTAGGGAAGGCTCCTTGCGGCAAGCAATTGTGAATGCCAATGCCTCTGCTGGAGCTAACACCATCACCTTTGGCGGATCTGTCTTCACCGATGCCACCCCCGATGTCATCACCCTCACAACCGGACAACTCACGCTCTCCGACAACACCACGATCTTGGGCACTGGGGCAAACAATCTCACCATCAGTGGCAACAATGCCTCCAGGGTGTTGGAGATCAACTCTGGCGTGACTGCAACGCTGCAAGATCTCACCATTGCTAATGGCAATGCCGGTTTAGCCGAAGGCGGCGGCATTAACAACCAGGGCAATCTCACCCTCAACAACAGCAGCCTCAACAGCAACTACGCCCACACTCAAGGGGCTGCGATTTGGAACAACAGCATCCTTACCGTCAACAACAGCAAGTTTCAAGGTAACTCAACCGATACCTACAACGGTCCCGGCGGCGGCGGTGCAGGAGGCGGCATCTTTAACAGCGGAGGTACTGTAACGGTAAACAACAGCACCTTCACAGAAGCAGCAGTCCGGGATGGTGGCGGCATCTTTAACCACAATGGGGGCAACCTCACCGTCAACAGCAGCACCTTCAGCAATTCCCAATCCAATGGTGGCGGCGGCATCTTTAATGCTCTGGGAACCGCAACCATCAACAACAGCACCATCAGCGGCAACCGGGCTTATGGCTGGGGCGCAGGGTTGTGGAATGCTCCTGGTTCTACGATGACCCTGAGTAATAGCACCGTCAGTGGCAACTCTTCAGGTGTTGGTGGTGGTGGCATTTGGAATGAAGGTGGCAACCTCACGGTGGGCAACAGTACCGTGACGGGTAACAGTGCTGGCTACTACGGCGGCGGTATTTGGAGCAACGCTGTGGTGAACGTGAGCAACAGCATCGTCGCTGGTAACAGTGCGAGCCTTGGGGCTGAGGTAAACAACGCAGGTGGAAGCTTTACCTCTTTAGGCTATAACCTAGTAGGGCAGAACGGCAATGGGGGTGGTTTTTCCACCGTTGCTACCGATATTGTCTTGCCGGGAGCCATTGGTACTGCCATCCAACCCCTGGCGAACAATGGTGGTCCGACTCAGACTCATGCCCTGGTGGCAGGTAGCCCTGCTGTCAATGCCGGGAATAATGTTGGTGCTCCAGCCACTGACCAACGAGGCTCCAGTCGTATTGTGGGCGGCAATATAGATATTGGTGCGGTTGAATCCAGTTTCAAATCCACACTCACCCTGACCGCAATAGATGATAGCGCCACCGAATCGGGAAACAACCCCGGAACTTACCGCATCAGTCGCGGTAACGACACTGGTGGTAACCTCACGGTTAACCTCAACTTGAGTGGCAGCACCGACCTCAACCCCAGCGACTACACCCTCAGTGGTGGCAGCATTACCATCAACGGTACCACCGCCACCGTAGTAATTCCAGCAGGGCAAAGCTTTGTCGATCTCACCCTGACTGCCAGCGACGACCTACCAGCTGAAGCCGCCGAAAGTCTAACCCTCAGCCTGGTTGCTGATGCTGCTTACAATTTAGGGAATGTGACGACGGGTACAGTGACCATTGCGGCTAACGATTTCGTAGTCACCAACACCAACGACAGTAGGGAAGGCTCCTTGCGGCAAGCAATTGTGAATGCCAATGCCTCTGCTGGAGCTAACACCATCACCTTTGGCGGATCTGTCTTCACCGATGCCACCCCCGATGTCATCACCCTCACAACCGGACAACTCACGCTCTCCGACAACACCACGATCTTGGGCACTGGGGCAAACAATCTCACCATCAGTGGCAACAATGCCTCCAGGGTGTTTGAGATCAACTCTGGCGTGACTGCAACGCTCAACGATCTGACTGTTACCAATGGTAACGGGGGAGCCGCCGCTGGCGGCATCAGCAATGGGGGAGTTTTGACTCTCAACCGCAGCGCTCTCACAGGCAACCAGGCAGATCGAGGCGGCGGCATTGTCAACAGTGGCACCCTGACCCTTTCCAACAGCACTGTGAACAACAACTTCGCTCGGATTAAAGGGGGCGGTATCTACAACGGCATCACGGGAGTGTTGACCCTGAGTAACAGTACCCTGAGTGGTAACTCGTCGGTCAATGATGGTGGAGGTATCTTCAATAGCTCTGACTTCTCTACGGGTGGGCGTGTGACCGTGACCAATAGCACCCTGACGAGCAACTCTTCTAGTACCAATGGGGGTGGCATCTGGAGTAGTGGACGTGTGACCGTGAGCAACAGTATTTGGGCTGGGAACTCTGCGCCAACAGGTTCTGAGGTTTTTCTTTACACCAGCACTGGCGGCACCTTTACCTCTAGTGGCTACAACCTAGTTGGGCAGAACGGCAATGGGGGTGGTTTTTCCACCGTTGCCACCGATATTGTCTTGCCAGGAGCCATTGGTACTGCCATCCAACCCCTGGCGAACAATGGTGGTCCGACTCAGACTCATGCTTTGGTGGCAGGTAGCCCTGCTATGAATGCTGGGAACAATGCCCTCATTCCCATTGGCACGACGACCGATCAGCGTGGCACAGGGTTCGATCGCATCCTTGGCGGCACAGTAGATATCGGGGCTGTTGAATCCCTGGCTCAGTCTGGTAAAGGAGGCAACAAAACCTTCCCAATCAACCAAGGAAGTGGCACCTTTACAATCACTGACTTCACAGGTGTTGGCAAAGATAATAATCCCTCCACGGCTATCCGAGCTGAAGCAGACACGATTCAATTCACAGGTGCAGATCTGACAGCCGATAAAATGCTGCTGAACCAGGTAGGAGCCAACCTGGAAATTACTTTTGAAGGGGTTGCCAATACCAAAGTTGTCTTGCAAAACTTTGCCCTAGAAAATCTCGACAACTTGACTCGAGCAACGGGTGCAAACGTGGATCTGGCAAATATTCTATTCAACGGGCAAACTACCCCTCAAGAAAGTTTTGATGTCGTTAATGCCAACTTTACTGCGAACAGCCTTTCCCATCGCAACTCTGTCACTTTCCTGAATGAACTGGATAACAGCGTCAATGGTTTCAATAACTCCGACGATGGGATCAACGGTCAGGGTGGCAACGACATCCTCAACGGTTTGAGTGGCGATGATTGGCTGCGGGGGGGTGCAGGCAGCGATACCCTGATTGGCGGACGCGACAACGATACCCTGGTGGGTGGTCAGGGAGCCGACTACTTCTCCTTTGGGGTCGAAGGAGATGTGCAGCCATTCAAAGCGCTGGGTGTAGATACGATTACCGACTTAAACCTGCTAGAAGGTGACAAGATTGTGTTGAGCAAGGACACGTTCAGAGCACTCACCAGCCCTCCTGGCAGTGGCTTGGTCGCAAGCGATTTTAACACGGTTACCAGCGATCTAGCAGCAGCCAGTAGCAGCGCCAGGATTGTTTACAACAGCAGCAATGGCAACCTGTTCTATAACCCCAATGGTAATGCTTCTGGCTTTGGAGTGGGTGGTCAGTTTGCCCAGTTGAGCAATGCACCCCAACTCAACACCAGTGCATTCCTGGTACAGGTGTAATGTCTAGAAACCGCCATCTGAATATTAGGTAAATAGGGAAGGCAATGTCCTATTGCCTTCCCTATGCCTTGATATCAGCAAGATTGCTGATATCTGGGATTTGAAGCAACAATTGGGTGAACTGCCCACCGATCGATCGACTGGCAAAGACTCAAAAATCTGTGGTGCGATCGCTGAGCGTGCCGTAGGCATATCCCATGACAGTAATGTAACAATTACCAGTCCTATAGAGCTATCAATTTCTTAGCACAACTTGGCAAAAATTGCTCTAGCATATAGGAACAATTCATAGGACTAAAGCCAACTGTCACACTACTCGGTCAATTTTGAGGCTTGTAGTAGCGCTGTCTTCGCCAAATCAAGCGAAGACAGCGCTACTACAAACCCAATTAAATGTGCCAGTTGGCTTTAGTCGTGAATTCAAAGATTTACCTGCAATTAGAAGGAATTAAATATGAGCGATCGCAGTCAATTCTGAAATCGGCAAAGGAACTGAGTTGGTCAGGACTTACCCTTGGGCGACCTATCACCTTTGTTTCTGCGTCAATCTCTGGTTCTAAATCGACGATTTTTCAGAGAAACCCGGTTTCTTTGCTTAAGTCCTGTTGGTGTTGACTTTGCCGATTTGTTAGCGCGACTGGCCTAACGGGCATAATAGTCAAGATATTGTATCAAATGAGGTCACTCCCGATGAACAGCACCTTCAATACAACCGTTGCTCTACCTGGCTATCGTTTAGTCGAGCTACTGTATTGTGGCAGTAAAACCGTTGTC
>NZ_BLAY01000230.1 GCF_020521235.1 Microseira wollei NIES-4236
GTAGGGACAAGGCATGTGAAACATTGGTTGTCAAACCCGAAATATTGATCGTGCCGTGTCCCTACCAGGTTGCGGGTAAAACCATCGTCAGTCGTTACGGTATGGATTTGACCAACAATGGGTGCCATAATCGACCATTGATCCAATAACCTGTTGCAACAGTAGGGACACGGCATGTGAAACATTGGTTGTCAAACCCGAAATATTGATCGTGCCGTGTCCCTACCAGGTTGCGGGTAAACCATCGCCAGTCGTTACGGTATGGATTTGACCACAGATGCGTGCCACAATCGACAATTGATCTAAACCCAAAAAAAAGTCAGTCTCAACCCAATGAAGGTGTTTAGACTGACCGCTGCATGGTCTTGATCCCAAACCTGTTTCTCTTGGGTAAAGCTTTAATATTTTACGCTCAACCCAAAAGCTATAGTTATTTAGCGTTTAGCTTCCGAAGCGCTACTGCTAGCGTGGGCTGTTTTGCCATTTTTTTGGTTACCATTGCCATTTGGACGGGGTTGAATCACACCATAGCCGCCGTGGTTGCGTTCGTAAATCACGTTAATTTCGCCGGTTTCGGCATTGCGGAACATGTAGAAGTCGTGCCCCACCAGTTCGAGTTGTTCTAAAGCTTCTTCAATTGTCATTGGGGGCATAGCGAAATACTTGGTACGCACGACTTCTGAGGGGAGTTCGGGTGTGCGCGAACCAATTAAATCGGTTTCCACAGGTGCTTGCTCCACCACGTCGCTGGTTTTAACCTGTGTTTGGGTCTTTTTATCTAAACGCCGTTCTTTGTATTTACGCAGTTGTCGGGCTATTTTATCGGCGACTAAGTCAATGCTGGCGTAGAGGTTTTCGCTGCTTTCTTCCGCACGAATCACCGCGCCGTTAGCATAGACTGTCACTTCAGCGGTTTGCTTGGAGTCTATCCGGGGATTGCGAGCCACGGAAAGATGCACGTCAATTTCATTCGTTGTATTCAGAAAGTGGTTCGCCGCCTTTTCAATTTTTTGATGTACGTACTCGCGAATTGCATCAGTGATTTCAATATTTCTGCCATGAATTACGAGCTTCATATCAAATGCTCCCGCTTGGATACTCCATATTTACAGGCAAGTTTTCTGCCTGCTTCTACCTTTGGTTGGATAGAAAAGCGATATGCCGACCGCACGCACTCGCGTTCGCCACGATTGCTGCTTTCCCATCTCACCCATATGCTTGCCCGTTTTATTTACCAAAACTTCGGTCATTTTTTCCACAATTCTTGTCGGCGAAAAACGGAGCCGAAACTTATACGAGCGCTTTCTTTGGTTTGCATTGTTTTTAGGCAACCAAAGCACTCATATTTTTACACGCACGACCTTGAGCTTACACCCACCCTCGGACTGGAACCTGGTTGTGTAATCAACCAACGCCAGCTTGCCTTTATCTGAGCGGGGATCGCTATCTCAACGGGGTGGGCGTCTTTATTCTCTTTGAAGAGGCTTCCTCCCGATCCAGTTTGAGCTTATATCTAAAACACTAGCATTTTGTATAAGAGTGAACATCGACTGTTGACTTCTCTTTAGAATCTTTTGCATCCCTTGACAATTCTTGATTAGAGTATTGCGACTTTTACCCAAATTTAATTGAAAGCCCTATTGATTTTTGTTATGGTTTCGAGTATGTATGGTGATTTTGGCTCCGACGCTGGCAATTCAAGACGTTTGTGTTGGCTACACAACCTAAAGCTAGTGCCTTATTCGGTGGCGTGGGAGTTGCAGCGGAGTCTGGTGACGCAGCGCCGGAGCGATTGCGGTCTCAATGACGTTCTGATTTTGCTAGAGCATCCGCCTGTTTACACGTTGGGAACGGGCTCGAGTTTGGATTTTCTCAAGTTCGACCCCAGCCAAACCGAATGGGAAGTTCACCGGATAGAACGGGGTGGGGAGGTGACGTATCATTGTCCCGGTCAGCTGGTAGGTTACCCAATTCTGAATCTTTTGCATTATCGGCAAGACCTGCACTGGTACCTGCGCCAGTTAGAGGAAGTGCTAATCCAGGTGCTAGCCGTTTACGGATTAAAAGGGGAACGAGTTGTAGGTTATACCGGAGTTTGGTTGGAGGGACGCAAGGTGGCGGCTATTGGGATTAAAGTCAGCCGCTGGATTACCATGCACGGCTTTGCTTTAAATGTCTGTCCCGACTTGGAAGGGTTTAAAAGCATCGTACCTTGCGGCATTTCAGATAAACCTGTCGGCAGTTTGGCTGAGTTTATACCGGGAATTGAATTTGAGCAGGTGCGTCACCAAGTGGCGTCTGCGTTTTCAGAAGTGTTTGGAGTTGAGTTAATCGAAGGGGAACTTTAGAACAGTATGGATGAACTGATCAAAAAATTGATGACTCTAGGCGTGCCTGGTTTACTTTTATGGCTGGCGATGATGGCGAGTGGGAAAACAGGCGATGCAGGGATTTGGACTGGTTTAGCCAACATAGGTGTAATCTATGGACTAAGAGGAGGCTTGCTCGTTTTGTTAATGGTCGGGTTAGTGACCAACGCTGTGAGTAAAGTCGCTGTTGATGGCTTACTGGTTAGTTTCTATCAGAAACGACGACAGTCAGAACCCTCAGAACAGCTGCTAGGGGAAATCGACAGATTGCCTATCTCCCAAGATTTGAAGATTAAGCTGAAATGGGCAGTTCTTCATAACTATATGTTCCTGCCGTCTTACTTGATTCGCTGGGATTTTATCGTCGCGACTGTTTTACTGGTTGTATTTTCTTTAACTGGCTATCTGGGAGAATTCGACTATCGTTTAGACCTCACTTCCCATTTCAAACTGCAATATCTCTTAGCTGGCTTTTGTCTGTTCTTTTTCTTTTTGCTCACCAAGCGAAAAGTTTGGTGTATTGTTAGTATATTCTGCATTTTGCTCAACCTGATTGAAGTGGTGCCTTGGTATCTGCCTGCAAGAGCGTACGCTACCAATCCAAACCCACAACCCTTGCGAGTTCTTCAATCGAATGTTTTCTTCAAAAACAAGCAGTATTCTGAAGTAATATCTATGGTGAGGGCGGAAAACCCCGATATCGCTTTTTTCCAAGAGGTTACCGATTCTTGGGCCAAAGAGTTAGAAGCTTTAAACGATATTTTGCCTTATTCTATTGTTCCCCAAGATACCAATAAATTTGGCATTGTCATCTACAGTAAACTGCCGCTGGAAAACTCATCTATTCAAGATTTTGAAGGCGTCAGAAGAAGCATATTTGCTGACGTAAAGATTCAAGATCGAGTTGTTTCAGTTATCGTCACTCATCTGACTATTCCTATTACACGATCTAGTTTTGATCGGCGAAATAAACACCTAACAGAAATCGGCAATTCTGTAGCTAAAATCAAAAACCCCGTTTTGGTGGTTGGAGATTTTAATATAACGATGTGGTCGCCGTTTTATCAGCGCTTTATAGACCGGACAGGACTGCGGAATGCGCGTTCTGGCTTTGGTATCTTACCAACATGGCCCACTAATATGCCGCTATTATCCATTCCGATAGACCATTGTTTAGTCAGTCCAACGATTAAGGTTTTGCAACTGAGGGCGGGGCGGTATGTTGGTTCAGATCATTTGCCTTTGATTGCAGATTTGGTCATTGGTAATGGGTAATTGGTAATAACGCAAGTTGCTAGTTACATCAAGCGGTACTGGTAATGGCTAATCGCTAATGGCTAATGGGTAGTTGTCAAGAAGGCAAAAGCCTGTTAACCCAATTAGCAATTAGCAAGCTTGCAATTAGCAATTAGCAATTACCGCTGTCACAAGTTATAACTAGCAACTTGGGTTAATATCATATCCGGTTGTATCGGTTGTATATAGTCGATTGTGCGAAAAGCTGTTTTTTTTCCCTCCCACCTGCTCACCTTTCCTAGAAACCCGGTTTCTTTGGGTAAGTCCTGCGATCGTTACCTGTGCTACCCAAAAAACATTTTTGGGTCTAGCCAAAGGTGACTAGACCCGTCAGAGTTCAAGAGTTGGTTTGGACAATCAAAAAATCAACTAGGGTGGACTAGACTTGCAACTCCAGCATAGCTTCATCTTTCCGGATATGGGTTTGGCTTAGCCCTCTAAACTAGGGTTTTTGACCACTTGTTGAACTATGCTGCGAAATTGCTTCAACTGCCTTAGACAGGGGACACTGGTCTAGGCTGAATTGGTTTTGTTTCAACTTATCGTGTCCTGTATTTAAGTTATCACAAAGCCTTTTTAGTGCAACCCCCTGTTAATTAAACTTTACATTTAGCTAACTCCACTCCCACATGACTGGGTTGTCGTCCAAATGGTCGGTGACGATGCGTCCGATGGCGTCAATTTCTGCTAAATCGTCGGCGGATAGATGAACTTGGGCGGCTATTGCGTTATCGGCGGCTTGTTCGGCGTGGCGGAATCCGGCGATGGCACAAGTCTGTGGTTGTGCCATCAACCAAGCAAGGGCTAAGTTAGCCAATGTTGTTTGATGCCTTTGAGCAATCGGACGCAGTTTTTCCAAGGCTAGAAGCGCCCGTTCGTAATTTTCCCCCTTAAACAGCTTATTATCGGCGCGGTTATCGCCTGGCTCGAATTGATGTCCGGGTCCAAATTTACCCGTTAACAGTCCTTGTGCGAGGGGTGAATAAGCCCATATCGAGATATTATTCTCGATGCAGTAGGGCATGGCATCTGTTTCCACATATCGCCAGAACAGGGAATAAGGCGGTTGCAAGCTATCGATGCGTCCGTATTGAGCTGCTGCTTCTAATTGGGCACGAGAAAAATTAGATACACCAATTGCCCGTATTTTCCCGGTCTGCTTCAGATCGTTCAAGGCTTGCATGGTTTCTTCAATCGGGACTTTTTCGCTTTTGAACGAACCGCTGGGCCAGTGAATTTGGTATAAATCGATATAGTCGGTTTGGAGGTTTTGCAGCGATCGATCGCAAGCCTCAATTACCTGGTCATACTTGAGATGGTTGACAAAAACTTTGGTGGCGTAGACAACCTTGTCCCGCACATCGTGTAACGCTTGGGCTACAATCTGTTCCGAGTGACCGTCCCCGTAAACTTCGGCAGTGTCAACCGTAGTGATACCCGCATCATACGCTGCACGGATAGCTTTTACTGTTTCCGCGTCTTCAATTCCCACCCAAAGGCGTTTACCAGCTTGCCAAGTACCCATGATGATGGGGGTAATTTCAATATCGGAATTGCCCAAACGTCTCTTTTCCATCTCTAACTCCCGAACTGTACTGTTCTTCCTATCTATTTTTGCGTCCTACCCTTCGGGAAGCCGCTATCGCGTCTATCGCGCCTTTGCGGTTCAATATTAAGGTTGATTTTTGCCCAAACATTGATTTTCTAACCAGCGAAAACCGGATGAACGCAACAGCAAAGCAGGTAGCATTATGAGTTGTGCTACAAGTCGGACTGCTACAACAGTCGTTGATTGAGTCAGCAAACCCGTTCGCACCCGCCAAACGATAACCGCTATCAAAACTAACATGAGTCCCGACAACAAAGCAATTGAACCTGGGGAAATTTTGGTCGAATTGAATGTTAAAGGTTGTCGAACCCAGGCAACAACCCGAACAGCAACTCGCTCTAAACTGGTTAAGATAATGCCTGGTTTAATTAACTCTAGCAGTACCGGAATGAATAGTAAATAGCCCGGTTGCAATCCTTGGGTGTAAAGGGGAAAGAGGATGGCTCTTAATCCCAGGTAAAAGTTGTATGTCAAAAAAATCGGCGTTTGGAGTAAGAATTGGGGAATGCCGAGCCAATATTGGGGATGGGTGAGGAGTTCGCCGCATCTGAAGATCAAGGTAATTGCAGTATAAGACAATGCGAACAAAGCATAGTATAGTCCAAAGACGCGCAGAGCGGGGGTGAATTTTTCCGGATAGGGGAGGATATAATTGCTCGCTAATAACAGAGCAAGGCAGAACAGGATAAAATTACTAGCCCAGAGGCTGTCTATTAATCCGGCGATACCTAAACTGAAACAGGTGAGAGCGATCGCTACAATAAAACCGGGTATCCAACGACGCCATCTCTTTTGGCAAGCAACCTCTCGCACCAAATAACTACTCGTCAATAGGCTACCTATAAATGTGGCAAACAAACCCAAAATATACCAAGGCGCCACGAGGGGTATATTCTTTACAGGAATATCAAAAGCTTGTTCTACCCAAGCAACAGATGACCGAATTACCAGGGGGTCATAGGGTGCGGTGGGGTGGTCGGTCGTGGGAGAGATAACTAACATGCGAGCAGTTCCTTTGGTAAAATCGCCCACTTGTTGGAACTCGTTAATATTTCTACCTGTAGCTTGTCGCAACATTTCTCGCATTATCGATGGAAGATGAAACTGCTCGTAAAGACCAATTAATAGGAATAAATTCGGTGGCGTAATTCTGGTTGCTACCCCACTCATACTCCAAACGATCGTTGCTGGGAAACGGGTATCTTCCCCTGCCAGAGTCAGTGCGGTGGCGCCCCCTAGAGAGTGACCTGCAATGCCAATTCGCTTTAGTTCGAACTGCTGGGGGAGATTTCGTACAAAAGCAATAATTGCTTTGGCATCTGTGAGGTTATCTTCTTCGTTTTCAGGTCGGGAATAGGATTCGCCAAAACCGCCAAAGTCAAATGCTAATGCAGCTATTCCATGCCTCGCCAGTTCAATGGCTAAAGGTGCCATCATTTCTTTTGTAGAACTGACACCGTGAATCAGCAACATCACTGGATATGGGGGTTTGATATTGTTAGGCGTATACAGCTTGCCAACTAGCTGCCGATTTTGATTTAAACTGATGACTAATGGCTGGGATTTGATGTCAGTGGGGTAGCAGACAAAAGACAGAACCAGTCCCATGCCCAGTACTATCAGGCTGAGGATTAATCCAGTCTGGCGGTAGATGAAAAGTTTTTGACTCAAGTCATTCACCTGCTTGAGGAATACACCGAACTAACTGCCGGTTAAAATAATGTACCACAAGATAAATATTTCCGGAATATCAAACGACCAATCAAGCCAGAGTGTCTGTTGCCTCTGGCTATAGATAGGTTTATAACCAGATAAAATATCAGCGATTTACTGCTTTTAGAGAGAGGTTTGAATCAAAAAAGTATATAGGATATAATTTAGGCGTATATATTGAAGAACCAGCAAATGCAGACACCACCGAATTTATCTGAAAAACTGGGCGTTCAGTCGGCGATTGAGCAGATTGTAGATGATTTTTACAAGCGCGTTTTGGCTGAGGATACAGTTAATCACTTTTTCGCTCATACCGATATGGAAAAGCAGCGGCGTCACCAAACTTTTCATTTCCTATGCGCTTGGAGGTGCAAACCAATACTCAGGGCGTTCAATGGAAAAGGCGCACGCGGGTATGAATTTGCAGCCGGAACATTTTGATGCGATAGCCAAGCACTTGAGCGAAGCAATGGCTGCACGTGGAGTATCGCCAGAGGATATTAACACAGCAATTAGTAAGGTGGAGACTTTGAGAGATGCTGTTTTGTACAAGTGAAACTATACTTGGTAATTGGTAATTGGTAATTGGTAATTGCTAATTGCTAATTGCTAATTCCAAACTTACGCAAAGCCTCTATCTGTAGGGTGATCTCTTCCAGCAGAGTAGGGCACCAAACCACCACATTTAGTGCCGCTGCGTAAGTCCTGTAATTGCTAGAAAAGCTAGTATGCGGTGCTAGGGACCTAACAGTCAGTTTATCACCGTGGCAAGTATAGCTAGATGCAGCTTTGGGGTTGTCCGGTGAGTGAATGCGCTCATCGGGTGTCCATATTTATTGCTACAATATCCTTCGCTAACATTAGCAGTGTCAAGGAATCAATGATTACCCACGCGCTGAAAGAATGGGCAACTGCTGTCGATGCTTTAGCAGCGGGCAAAACTATTATGCTGCTGCGTAAAGGCGGCATTAAGGAAGAAGGGAACCGTTTTAAAGTTGCCTATAACCGAGTTTTGCTCTATCCGACTTTTGAACATCAACGCCCTGAACTGCTTAAAGCCGATTATGCAATACGAGTGCAACCAGTAGAATCGGGTTGGCATCCGGAAACGATTCGCATCGGTAGTTGGGCTGAAATTACGGATATTTTTCAGGTAAGCGAAGCGGAAACTGTAGCGGCGTTGCTACCGTATCATATTTGGAACGAGGAGTTTGCCAGCACGCGCCTGAAATGGAAGCCGCGCCAGCCACTGTACGTATTATTACTGAGGACGTACAAACTGCCTCAAGTCCGGGAAATTCAGTACCTGCCGGAATACGGCGGCTGCAAGTCTTGGATCGATTTAGCTGAAGATATTTCTTTAGAAGGAAGCGTGCCGGTGTTGGATGATGCAACGTATACCCAACAGGTAGGGGAAATTCGTGAGCTGAAGCCACCCCAGCCCTAAAGGGAGGGGGGTTCTAAATAGAATGATGCCTCTTCTTGGCTCTCCCCGAAGGTACAACATCCAAGACATTAACATCAGTATTTAAAACTTTTGTGGCGACTCGCTCTGACTCTGGAAAGATGCCAAAGTCAGCAGAAACTCGTCGATCTACTCGCGAGGCGCGTTTCTGTTTTAGTCGCCTGGAAGCACGATTAAAGTCAGCGACTCCCTCGCGAGAGCCGCTGCTCTCCAAAACCGTGCTTGAAAGTTTCCCTTCACACGGCTCCTCAGTGATACGGTGTTTGTCATACACACCTCTTCGTCCATTCCTCTTAGTAGGTGAGTAAGTACCAAAGTTTCTTTTCCTCTGGTGTCATTGGCTCTCCGTTTACCCCTTTCCTCCATACCTCGTTTGCCTCTGGTTGGTTTTTTGAAAGAGGTTTTGACTGTTTTGAGGCGGACTTAGGCTTGGTACTATTGCAACCAGATTTTGTGCCGTAACTACTATCATTGGTAGTTTTTGTGTCGTGGCAGTGTCGATGGAGTAGTTGCCAGTTTTTGTATTCATCCTTTCCACCTTGCGATTTGGGGATGATATGGTCAAGCTCAATTATGTCTCCATCTTTAAAGTACAATCCGCAGTGGGCGCACTTCCCTTTTTGCTGTTTGAGCAATGATGCTGTTCGCTTTGGCATCTGGGGATTTTTTCCCATTCTTGTACTCCAGTAAACCAAGTTTCCGTCGTATGGTGACGCATCGCCCTTAACTTTCACATAGTCTTTGTTGATTTTGGTGGCACTATGTTTGAGTAACCGGATAGGATTTTTCCCATCCCTGGTTGCGAAGACCCAGTTATCACCGCCGATTGTTTTCCAGTATCTTTCGGCTAGCCACTTTTTGCCTTTATTTCTATGGCGGTGTTTTGCCCAAGATTCAAGTAAGTTGTAAGTTTGGGCATCCATTAAAGAGAATGCCTTTGAACTACTGACCGTTGAGTAGTAATTTGCCCATCCTCTGATGATAGGGTTTAGTTTTTCTATCAGCCTCTTTTGTGAGGCTCCCTTGTGGGCTATTACTGCCTCTTTTATATCTTCGTAGTGTCTTGTACACTTTTCCTTGCTTGGGGTGATGATGGTTTTGAATCCAAGTGGTATCCCTTTAGAGTCTTTCCCCGTTTTGTATTTGCCTACGCAAAATTGTTGAACATGGAACCCCAGGAATTCAAATCCTGGTTTTTGGTTTTCATGTTCCTGGAGAGTATGCAATAATTTGGTTTGACTTGGTTTCAATTCCAAGCCTATGTCTTTTAACCATTCAGAGATTATTTCCCTGCATCCTTGGACGACGGTTAGGTCTTTGTGGAGGATTACAAAGTCATCGGCATAGCGTATTATTGAGACTGAATCACGCTTGTCCCTTTTTGGAAGTTGATATTTTCCATCTGACCTTTTTAGGTCGCAGGTTTCCACGTAGTCTTTTATCCGCCATTCCATCCCGTGTAGGGCAATATTTGCCAATAATGGAGAAATGACTCCACCTTGTGGCGTACCCTCGGATGTGTCGAAGTACTGCATATTGTCCATCACCCCCGCTTTTAACCAAGCACGTATTTGACGGCGAATGGTGGGGAATGTATTTAGTTTCCTTAACAGTGCTTCATGGTTGATGCGGTCGAAGCATTTGGCAATGTCTGCATCCAAAACGTATTTGGATTTCTTATTTATTGCGGTGAATATTGCTTCTATTGCATCTTGACATGACTTACCGGGGCGAAACCCATAGCTATTGGGTTCAAACTGCGCTTCCCATTCTGGCTCTAGGGCTAGTTTGACAAGCGCCTGCAATGCGCGGTCGTTCATGGTAGGTATACCTAAAGGTCTTTTCTCCTCCGTTCCAGGTTTCGGAATCCGTACTCGCCTGGTTGGTTTGACCTTAGAACCCAGTTTTAAGTTATTTATAAGGGTCAGACGTTGCTTTGGGGTTAGCGATTTGATGCCATCCACACCCGCCGTCTTTTTCCCTTGATTATCCTGGGTAACTCTACGCACCGCGAGACATTTTGCTGCCCAGGATTTCATCAACAACTTTTGGAGTCTGCGAACTAACTTGACATCTCCACGATTAGAGGCTTGGTAAATCCGTTTTTGCAGCTTATAAACCGACTTTTCTAGCTTGCGCCAGGGTAGTTGGTTCCATTCATACATCGGTTTTGTTGCCGTGTTCATGACTTATTTACTGTCTACTTACAGCGTTACCTTCCGTATTACCGTGAGTCTGTCGGCATATCCTCACTGTTAGGTGAGGCATTCGCTTCTGACTCAATCTTTCCACTCCGTAGCGTCCGGGCGTGCACCTACTTTGAGAATCGACCTTCTCAAAGAGCATACGGGTGGTTACTTCGTTCCTAATAACCATTGGTTGTACCTTTCAGAATGATGCTCTCCACCAGGTTTACGGGTAGCGCTAATCAATTAGTGGCGGCACTATTGATTCCCTGACCTTGCCCTTTTGGGACTCGCAGCGTATCAATCCTTATTTCGCTGGTTTCCTGTTGTGATGGGTAATCGCATCTTCACTTTCGTTATTCATGGGTACTTGCTCAACAGTTGTCGGGTAAGGCTCCCAACAGAGCTTTGTCTTTCATCCCCGCTTTACGGATTGATGGCTAGTCGCTACCGTAGGGGAAGTGCTTTCACCCTTGCGCTTAGGGGGTGGGATTTGAGGGTTCTAGGATACTTACTCTCACCCACATGGTTATTAAGTTGTCATCTGTAAGGGATTTAAGTGCGAACTCAACCCTAAAGGTTACCCTACAGAAGCCTGGAATCCTCCCATTATTGGGTTTCTCCAGAACGAATCGCACCCGCCAACAGGAATGGTTCCATACTTGACCAAGCTAATTTAGCCCGCTCTACTTGGAGCAGGTTTTCGTCTACAAACCTGGATAAAAATGCTGAATATAAGTCTCTCTGACAAAGAACTTTCTTTTCTTTTTGAGAATTCCATATTGACAGGTTTGCGACAGCTTAGTTGTAGCGGTTAAGAATTCTATCACAGTAACGTCAGCACTTTCAGCCTTACGTCTTAAATGCGATACAAATTCCCCTGGTGCGCGTTTGACTACTAATTTTACGAATAATTTTTTAAACGCTTTGTCGGATAACTTTTCTAGTTTAACAGTATTGCCAAGGCTTATAATTTCATTAACCAATCTCCCGTGCAGTGATTTTCTGTGCTTTGCCAACTTTCTTTCTAAATTAGCTTTACTTGTTCTGGTAGACTGATAAGCTTTGGAATTCTTCGGTGGTTTTCTTACCTTTCTTGACTGTCCCCTTCTTTTTACGACCTTTCCGAATGAAATCCCAGTTGTAGTTGTTGGGATTATTCGCCCTCCTAGACCGCTCCATTTTTCTGTGAAGGCAAGCGAATCTTCTTATCCGTAAACTTCAGTGCGGATGCAAATAAAGTTAACTTGGCTGAGTCATCACCAACAATGGCGATAGTAGACGGCGCTATGTCTAACCCAACAACGCCAGACCAGATGCGAGTTTTCGGCTTCTGAAATGGTCTACCTTAACAAACTAACTGTGCATAGTAGAAAGTTTTACCGTTTAATCGACGACGCAATAGCCGGACGTACTTAATTGGACTGTTTAAGCCGTGAAGGATTACCGGAGCGTAAGATTCTAAATACGGCTTGAGTTTAAGACTGCCCCAAACCAATGTTTCTTGCTGCCATCTAATCCCAGTTTTATTTGACTTACCTTCCCAGGAATCTAGCTGATTCTTGCCCTTAAATCTGACCTTTTTGGCGCGACCAAAGGCAACTCGTTGAGATGCCCCGAATGGGCGAGTAGCTAGTTTTTGGGCACGATTGGAGTCAATATGCTTGTTAATCCAAGAATTGCGGATAGTGGTAGCAAAAACATGTAGGTCATACTCGCTATAACTGTATGCTTGATTGGCTTCTTTAAAAGCTTGACTTCTATTCTCCTTCAGTTTTCTAGCTGCTTGATATTTCTGGGACTGCTTGACCAAACTTAGGCGACGCATCGCTTCACCTAAGCAAGCGTTATAAAGTTGTCTGCCAGCTGCAAATTTAGACGATAAAACCCCGGCATCTGTTGTTGATACCAGTCTGGGGATCTCTACTACAAATGTCGGGGTTTTGCTTTTAGTCTTTGAAACTTTTTGAGGCATAAAGAACGCTACAAATTGGAAATATTTTACATCAAATTTCGTTGTGGTGCAAGATTTGACTGCCATCTTGATGCTATAGCACTTGGGACCGATGTCTTTAGCCTTTTGGCACTGTGCGCGTTTCCCGTGATTCGCTGGTTGCCGACTGTTTTGGCAGCGATATGCATACCCTAGCTGGCGCGAACGCAGCCCAGTTTGTGCATTGATTCATGCGCTCGCAGCAACAACTTGTGGGGCAGTGTCATCGCTGCCCTTTTTTGTTGCTAGCCAACCTCAAACTAAGCGCCTGTTTCTGACGGGGTGACAACCCCGTCAAAACATGCGTAAAATCAAGGACATAGCCCTCAAACCTCTCTGAAAGAATGGCAGTTTGTTGCGTCTTATTCTTATTAACTCACCTATAATCTCTTGACAGAATTCCATTCCAACTACCCAAGATTGACCGTATAATCCAATCCAAAAACTACTGTGTCGTCGCTGCCAACGCTTGGATTCAGTTAGCCGACCAACATATTTTTGAATTCCCATACGCTTGATTTTCTCACCTTGGAGTACAGCACAAGTGTAAGCCAGAGCAATCAGGAGAATTAAGTTTTTTAAACGCTTATTATTAGCGTGACTCTTCT
>NZ_BLAY01000231.1 GCF_020521235.1 Microseira wollei NIES-4236
AGGTTTTGTAGGGGCACGGCTGACACTAACTTTGAGCTTGTACCCAAAGGTTGTATGATGCCGCAGGTTTTGTAGGGGCACGGCTGACACTAACTTTGAGCTTGTACCCAAAGGTTGTATGATGCCGTGCCCCTACTGATATCGTTTCCTTAGGCATCAGAATTACGACCTGCAGGGGCAATTAGCAATTAGCAATTAGCAATTACCAATTACCAAGAAAGGCCGATCATTCCGATGCAACAGGATTTGATATGAATCTACTTCGCTTGCTCCCTGAGCTTTTTCTCAGTAGCGAGGCGGGATAAGATATTATATTCACCGGCATCGGGAGGCGTCAGCGCTTCCATAACGCCTTCGGTGGGGCCGCCAATAGCTTTCCAAGCAGGCAAACCGCCTTTGAGTTCTGCCACGTTATAGAACCCAGCATCGCGCAGCTGGTTGGCAGCTTGAGCGGTCTCGTCGTCGCTGTCGGCGTAGACGTAGATATCGCGGTTGAGGGGAAGCGCGGGTTTAGCGCGGTCTACGAGTTCGTCGATAGGCATGGGCATCGCACCCATGATGTGACCGTTGTTGAAGGTTTCGCGATCGCGTACATCCAGGATTGTCAAACCAGGTTCGCCCCATTCCAAACGCGCTTTCAGGTCGTTTGCGGAAGATTGAGGTTTGAATCCTGGAGGGGTAGGAGTAATGTTCGGTAGCTTGTCTTTAATCGTTAAAATGGCCTCTGACACCTTATCGCCAGATTGGTGATAGTCCTCTTTTAGCTTATCCTTGACATTTTCCATGCCTTCGGAAACACTTTCTTTTGCTTGTTGAACTTTATCTTCCATGTCCATGAGTTTATACCGTCTTACACCACCAGTAAATCTAACAAGGCTTTTGTGTCCTACTTATCTTTCTTGGGAAAGAACGTTTAAAAGATGCATCTTTTGATAGAGTTCTTATACGTCCTCAGACAGAGTTGAGTTACCAATTTAAATCGCCCTTTTCAAAACATATTATGTTCGACCGCATCCAAACCCTACCCGCAGAAGTGGTGCATCTGATCGCCGCCGGTGAAGTAATTGATTCTTTAGCTGCCGTTGTCAGAGAATTAGTAGAAAATGCCATAGATGCAAAAGCAACGCGAATAGTTGTTTCCCTATGGCCCGAACAATGGCGCGTGCGGGTAGCAGATAATGGCAATGGCATGGAGTTAGAAGACTTGCGAATCGCAGCAACTGCCCACAGCACCAGTAAAATTCGTCGCTGCGAAGATTTGTGGAAAATTACCAGTTTGGGGTTTCGCGGCGAAGCATTGCACAGTTTAGCTCAATTAGCAGAATTAGAAATAGCCAGTCGCCTTGCTCCCCCCCTTAGCAAGGGGGGGTTAGGGGGGGGATCGGGGTGGCGAATTGTTTACGATGGTTTGGGGGAACCAGTAGTAGAAGAAACCGTTGCGATCGCACCCGGTACAGTAGTCACCGCCTCCAATTTATTCGGCACTTGGACAGTGCGGCGACAAGGGTTACCTTCCCCCGCCCAACAATTAAGAGCGGTACAAAATATCATCCAACAAATTGCCCTGTGCCATCCTCAAATTACCTGGCAAGTGCAACAAAATGACCGCCCCTGGTTTACGATTAGTCCCGCAACAACAGCCCAACAAATTCTGCCGCAATTGGTACGCGATATTAAATTAGGCGACTTACAGCATTTAAAGGTAGAACTATCTCTCCCATTACCAATTACCAATCACCAATCACCAATTACCAATCCCCAGCATATAGAAATAGTTTTAGGATTGCCAGATCGATGTCATCGCCGCCGTCCGGATTGGGTGCGAGTCGCAACCAATGGCAGAATGGTAAAAGCGCCGGAATTAGAACAAACAATTTTGGCATCATTTCAGCGGACATTGCCGCGCGATCGCTTCCCGGTTTGTTTCCTGCACCTGCAAATTTCTCCCGACCAAATAGACTGGAATCGCCATCCTGCCAAAGCAGAAATTTACTTGCACCAACTGAGTTATTGGCAAGAAGAAATTACTAAAGCAGTGCAAGTTGCATTGCGTATCAATTCAGAAACCCTTTCAGAAACCGCGCATCAAGGGCGCATAGGACAGCTGATTAAAGTATCAGAAGCAAGCAGCGGTTATAACGTTAGTCGCGAGATTCAACCAAATACAACACGTAACGAAATCGCACCGCTGAAACTGCGGGCAGTGGGGCAAGTGAATAATACTTATATTGTGGCAGAACATAACAATGGGGTATTGTTAATCGAGCAACATATAGCCCACGAACGGGTATTGTATGAAGAGTTATGCGATCGCTGGCAACTCGTGGGTTTAGAACCGGCGATCGTGCTGCAAAACCTCTCACCCGCGCAACTAGAACAACTACAACGCATCGGCCTAGAGGTAGAATCTTTTGGTGAAGGATTGTGGGCTTCCCGCACCGCCCCAGCACTCCTCGCCCAACGAAATGACTGTGCAGCTGCACTCTTAGAACTTAGTTTAGGCGGCGACTTGCAAGCCGCACAAGTTGCAACAGCTTGTCGCAGTGCCATCCGCAACGGCACACCCCTTACCTTGAGTGAAATGCAAACATTAATCGACCAATGGCAACGCACCCGCCATCCCCGCACCTGTCCCCACGGACGCCCGATTTATTTATCCTTAGAAGAATCTGCCCTATCGCGTTTCTTCCGCCGTCATTGGGTGATTGGTAAAAGTCACGGGATATGAAAAAAGAACCTTAGCAGGTTTCGGGTTCATCTAATAATCTCAACACTTCTTGCTCGACAACTCTTGAACGCAGAATATCCAGCGCATCCTGGTCTGCCATTTCGATAATGTATGCTATGTATTGCCGCACTTGTTCGGCAATATCGGGATTCCACTGGCGCAACTTTGTGTCTAGTTTCTCCACTAAAGCATCCATTAATACCTCCACTTCTCTCATAGTACTGTCTATTCCCTCTTAAGCCCCCCAAGGCATTGGGGGTTGGGGGGGATCGATGCGTAAATCCTGCCCATATTATCATATCGCTTCCGGTTGCATCGGAATTACGACCTGTAGGGGCTTTTTCCCAATTAGCAATTAGCAATTAGCAATTACCAAGAAAGGCCGATCATTCCAATGCAACCGGATTTGATATCACTTAATCAATGACTTAATCTCCTGCTGAATTTTATCGTTAATAATTTCCTTCCCTTGCCCCGGATTGTTCGGACTAACCTTGATGAAATTCACCTCATCTTGGCTGGTAAATTTTTTGTTATTATCAGAATCTTTGACAACACGCAGAAAAATAATATCGCGGTTTTTGTCATATTTCCAACCGAGCAATTGGGCATTCACCGGAGTGATTCGCCGAAGATTTTTTCCCGAAATATCGGCTAAATAGCCAACCGAAGCATCATTCAAATCAAATTTTTTATCTCCGTTGGTATCGCTTTCTATCAGACGCAATAATAAAACCTTTATAGCTGGTTTATCCTTCTCTTTTTTCAATTCTAAAAACTCCCATTGGGCGAGGGCAGCTTTCTTGTTTAACAAAAGATGGGACTGACCCGTTTTTAAACTATGAAAAATCATATTGACAGGAGAAGACTTTGAGCGGTATTCGGAAGAATAATCGTTACTCAAAAGACCCTGTTTGCCCGCAACCTCTACAGGAATCATGATATATTCAGGTGAAGCGTCAACGATTTCACCATAAATAATTTGGGTGTCTTCCTCCTGTGCCTGCGCTGTCCGATTTAATCGGTTTTCCCAAATAGGGCTACAAGCTAAAGCTAAAGTAGCTAGTAAAACAGATGTCGCTATTGTGGAAAAAATCCTCACGTTCATAAAACCTCCAGAATCTAAAATTTCACTGACTTTGCCAGATAAATATCCGGTTTACCCAGTCCATTGGCATCGGGCATCACGCCTACAATTGCCAAACCGCATTTTTGGTAAAATTCGTAAGGATGACCGTGCAAGTTTTTGATGTTAGTAACATGTTCCCAAACATTGGAATAAAGATTTACACCCGCCAGAGTTGTCATATTATTTTCATCATCAGTGCCAACCCAAAGCGTGATGCCGCCGCGTTCTCTCACTTGTGCTTCTAAATCAAATACCAGTGCTTTTCCAATTCCCTGGCGCCGAGAATCCTCACGCACGACGATGGGATGAAGTTCCCATACATTCCCATTGTATTGGCTAATGCCGCCAATCCATCCTAAAATATCACCAGTCTCATTAACCGCAACTCGGCTAATTCTATCTGCACCAAAAGATTCTTTTACCTCTTGTAACGCGCTATCTATGGAAGGCCAAGCATCAGGCCAATTTTGTTTAAAGCTTTCTACAAGCAACTTGGCAACCTGTAGAATAGCTTTTTCGTCATCAGGACAAAGATCGATGATTTTCATAGCTAAAATCTAAAATGCAACAAAAACTCTTGACAACAACACTCCTGTTAACGTCACTCTACTTAGCTACACCAGCAACAGCAGCGAATCCAGAACACATCAAAAAATTGCTAGAAACGAATCAATGTCAAAAATGCGACCTGAAGAATGCCGACTTGAGCGGTAAAAACCTCACCGGCGCAGATCTGGGCAGTGCTATTTTAACAGGAGCGAATTTAGAGGGAACAAACTTGAGGGGCGCAAAGCTAAAAAGTGCAGATCTCCAGCAAACTGTCCTCAGAAGTGCCATCCTAGAATCCGCCGATTTGGAAGATGCTAGAATGCGGGGCGCGATGATGCGAGACGCAAAACTCAGAGGCGCTAACCTCAAACGTGCCAGACTCCGGGGGGCAAGACTCCGAGGTGCAGACTTGCGGGAAACAAGATTGATTGCTACCTTATTACTCGAAGCTGTTTTAATGGAAGCTAATCTCAGCGGTGCGGATATGCGGGGTGCAAATTTAACAACTGCTAACCTCAACAAAGCACGTTTAGAAACCGCTAATTTAGAAAGTGCCAACCTCACGAATGCGAATTTAAGCGAGTCTTATTTAGGCGATACGACTTGGCGGGGCGCTATTTTAACCGGGGCGAACCTCGTAGGTGCTAACTTGATGAATGCGAGCTTACTTACAGCTAAACTAAATAACGCTAAACTCAACAATACCAACTTGCAAGGCGTTAGCTTAAATAATGCCGACTTAAGCGGTGCCAATTTAGAAAATGCCGACTTAACTAAAGCTGTTCTGACAATGGCTAACTTAACTCGTGCCAACTTAACGGGTGCAAAGTTGATAAATGCCTATCTATTTACGGCAAATTTAGACAGTGCCAACCTGAGCAATGCGAATCTAACGGGTGCTAATTTGGAAAATGCCAATTTGAGAAATGCCACCCTTACCAATAGCGATTTGAGTAGTGCGATTTTGAAAAATGCTAACTTAACCCAAGCTAATTTAACGGGTGCGATTATCCGAGATACGGACTTAAGAGGCACTGGATTATAGTTAACTCAAGTTGCTAGTTATAAACAAGGGCGTTGCTAATGGCTAATTGCTAATTGCTAATATAGGATTTTTACCAATCTCGCCATTAGCCATTAGCCATTAGCCGCTCCAAGAGAGATAACTAGCAACTTGAGTTAGTTAGTCAGATAGCTAAAAACCCGGTTTCAACACCGGGTTTCTTCTGTTAAGCTAGAGACAAGATTCTAATCCCAGGCGTTCGCATAACTTCCCAATCAAGCGATCGCTTCTTTCTTCCCACAACCGCAGAATTACTGAGCAGGTGCTACATCAGCGCCCACTTTGCCAGCAATTGCCTGCAATGCATTCCGGTTTCCCAACAGCAATTGGTTATTTTGCTGCACCATGTTACCGCTGAGTTGGGGAGGTGCGGGTAATTGCACGCCCAACTTTTGCGCGATCGCTCGCACAATTTGCCGATTTCCCAACAGCAGCTCGTGGTTTTGCGTCGCTAAGTCGCCGCCACCGGGACCAGCAACATTAGGCACTGTAGCGCCTACCTTTTTAGCAATACTGATAAAAGTAGCGCGATTTTGCAAGATTAATTGCTGGTTCACTTGCAGCGGATTACTACCGCTGGGAGTTCCACTGTTGCTGACTGGTGCGCCTAATTTGGCTGCAATATTCCTGGCAGTTTGACCATTTTGTAATAGCAGTCCCCGGTTTTGCTGAATCAGTGCTTGATCGCCAGCTTGGGCAATTAACGTGGAATTTACCCCCGATCGCGCTTGGGTGTTCGATGTTTGTGCGATCGCGCTAACGCTACCAAACAACCCAGTTGCCAACAGAGTAGCACTTACACCCAAAATTAACTTATTCATCTTCATCCTTCTCCGGCTCAGATTTTTGTCTCGACCGCGCTCTTTATTTCAAGCCGGTCATCTATCCTTGGGAAGATTAACTGGTTAATTTTGGGTTATTTTGTAAATTTTATCACATTTTTCCGGAAATAATGCCAAAAATGCACAACTTAGTTGCGATTTTCGCAAGGGGAAGTGAAATCAGATGCCCGACTTCTTCGAGAAGTCGGGCATCTGGACTTGACCAATGTCTGCTATCGACCCAAAGCCGCTTTATCAGCGAAGAATAGGTCCTGATTTTGATGGATCCACTCGACAAAACGATAAGACATCGCTATCCTAAATGCCTCTAATGCCGATAGTATTGGTGTTTAAAGGTTTGTTAGCCTGACGCCTTCTTAAGCCTCGTGTTAAGCTGTGCCATAAAATAAATGTATAGGCACAAAACACCAGAGTGAAATGTCTGAGTAGGTTGCTATAATCCTAGCCATCCCTTGGCTTCCCGATAGAAAACTTCTACCCAATTCCTTTGAGCATAGGTAGCTACTAACCCAAGTTGCTAGTTATAACTATCGTGGGTTGCACAGCAGAAGCTAATCGCCAGCTTGCTAATTGCTTATGGGAATATTTTTCGGTTCTACCAGCCATTAGCTATTAGCCATTAGCCTGTCTTGGGCCCTAAAAAGATAACTAGCAACAAGCGTTACTATGCACTCCGCTGTGACCATTGAAGAATCAACATTGGTAATAAAATAGTCAAGCTCACTCGCTTGGTTGAAGGTTGAGGCATTCATGACGATAGCAATTGTTCTCGTTCCTGAAAGCTGTGAGAGGCTAAACCCCGGTATAACCGGGAAAAAAAGCGTGAAAATTAGTCAATAAAATTCGGCAGTTTTTCTCAAAAAATCCTCTTTCCCCAGAGCAAAACATTGGTTTTTGACTGCCTGCATAGCAGGGGCATGCAGTCAAAAACCAACCAGGGATAGGGTTTGGGACTTTTTGTCGAGGTCTATTGCTATAAAAATTAGATTCATGTAAAATAAATATCTATAGCCTAGGTTTTCATCCCCTCGCCTAAAGGCGAGGGGATGAAAACCATAGGATCGATTTATCCAGCCAGTAAATATTAATATATTAAATTTTAATAAAAAGATAGTGTTGCGGGAAAAAAATGGTATGATTATTCAGTGGAAAAAAAAGAGGCGATTTATTTGGAGGGATGCCAACAGGAACTGATTCACAAAAAGCTTGATGTAACAAACATTTTGGAATAACTGTGCAGCGAAGTAAACGATTTAATAAATAGCGGCACATACTACGCTCGCCAGATATATTTCAAAACGGGAAGGATATTGTCGGGCAAGCCAGGACGTGCAGTATTGTGCAAGCAAAGAGATGAAAACTAACATGCATCACAATGGGGTCGATTCTCAAGTCGCACGGGCTGGCGCTGAATGGCATCGCCGAATCATTCAAGTCATTTCAGGAGTTAATCAATTGCTACAAAAAGGGCTTGCTTAGAAAACAAACCTCGCCCACGCAAATAGCGCAAGTCGAACGGAATGGCAGTCGCTACCTATCCCAAACAAGCATTGAAGCTAATAGAAGGGAAGGTTGGCTTCCCGATGGGACAGCTTTGCAAAGCCTGGTTCGGAGTAGATGCTTTCTGGTTAAAGATGCCGTCTAATTTAGGCTTTGAAGACATCAAAGAAGTCCGCATCCTGCCTCGTAATCGATGTTTTTATGCAGAGTGGGTCTACCTGCAAAAAACTGCATTGGTTGAATTAGATTCATCCCGGGCGCTAGGCATCGATACTGGGCTAGTGAATTGGTTGACATGAGTTAGCAAAATCAATACATCTTTGATCGTTGATGGGAGGCATATCAAGTCAACAATGAATCAGTAATTTAACAAATCGGTTGCCACAATTAAGCAAGGCAAACCACAAGGGTTTTGGTCTAAACGACTTGCTCACCTAAGGTCAAGGCGCAACCGGCAGATGCGCGATGCCATCAACAAAGCAGCGAGGATCGTTATCAACCACTGCCTGGAACACAAGATTGGGCGCGTTGTGTTTGGATGGAATCAGGGCATCAAAAAAGAAATAAACATTGCCAAGCGCAACAATCATATCAAATCCGGTTGCATCGGAATGATCGGCCTTTCTTGGTAATTGGTAATTGCGAGCTTGCTAATTGCTAATTGCTCCTAGAGGTCGTAATTCCTTAGCAACGGTCAACGATATCAATCGTTTGTGCAGATTCCCACAGCAAAATTGACTAGCCCCATGGCTCAACTATGGGAAAAATACGGCATACAATTCGTTGAAACGGAAGAAGCCAATACATCTAAGGCATCGTTTCTAGACGGTGATACAGTCCCCAAATATGGTGAAAAACCCTCTAACTGGAAGTCGGAGGGTTCGCGAGTTAAACGCGGTCTGTAACGCAGCTGCGAGTAACTTCTATGTCAACGCAGATGCAGGCCGGAGCAGCAAATATGCTCCGTGTGCGACTCGTTCCGTCGAAATGGACTACCTGTGGTTTATCCAGAGGGTTGGAAGATGTGAGATATTGCAGTTAGCTAACATACATGAAGGTTACCAATGATAGAGATAATGTCAATACAATTAATATTGTGGTCTGTGTTTTTTCTTACAGGCGCAGTATTCTGGCTTTGGGAAATTAGCTCTCCTTTACATCAGATTAAATACAAAGCTAAATGCTTTAAGGAATTGGGATGGATAGGAATATCAATCGTCTTTAGTATCATTATTGCATGCGTTACTGCGGCAATTATGAAACTATTGAATTCTCTATTTATTGGAGAGTTAGAAGTTTCTGCAGGAGTAATGTATGTGCCTGTGTGGCTGAGGCTGATCGCCGCATATCTATTGCAGGACTTTAGTTACTATCTGTTACACAGGACGATGCATATGAATCGGTTTTTCTGGCTGACCCACAAATGGCATCATTCAACAAAGCAATCATGGTGGCTGACTGGAGGCAAAGAGAGCTTGACTGGCGGACTTTTAAACTATTTTACATTTGTGTGGTTTCCACTGTTAGAAATTCCCTCAGAAGTCATGGCTGTAGTGGCAGTGCATCAGGCGGTTCATAGTAATTGGATACACCTCAATGTGAAATGGAACTCCTGGTTAGGAATATTGGAATGGATTTATGTCACGCCCCGCGTTCACAGTTTGCATCATATTGATCCAAAGGGAAGAAATTTGAGCCTTATCTTTACTTTCTATGACCGATTATTTGGGACCTACGTGTGTCCAGAAAACTTTGAGCTAAAAAAATATGAAAATAGATTGGATGATGAATCAGTAGCAGTAAAGACAATTGTGGGTGTTTAATGGAGTTTAGAGAGTGTTTGAAAAGTCGGACAGGTTGTAAAAAAGCTCTCTCGGTATACGCTGGGAATAGATAATAACGCAAGTTGCTAGTTATCTTTTTAGGGCTGAAGACAGGCTAATGGCTAATAGCTAATGGCTAATGATAGAACCGAAAAATATTCCCATAAGCAATTAGCGATTAGCTTCTGCTGTGCAACCCACGATAGTTATAACTAGCAACTTGGGTTAGTATACAGCACCGAGATTGGACTTTGGACAAAAATGAGTTTAGGACTTACGCGCAAGTTCCCGGTTTCTCTGAAAAATCCTTGGGAAAGGCAATCAGAGATCGACGGTCGAAACCGGGTTTCTAGGCTCGTGGTGCGTAAGTCCTGGAGTTTTTAGCAGATTATTTACGTCAATATAAAAATAGACATAACTTTCCTACCTCAGTTCGTTAAGCACTGAGTAAAACAATCGTATTCCCACAATGGAAGAAAGCTAAAACATATCAAAAGTTAGCTGGCAAAAAGCGAAAATTAGATCGGCGTTAGATCGCTTATGCTAAGTCCCAAAACCGCAGAATTGTCAACGGGTTTTTGAGACATGGTAAGCAGATTAAAACCGAAAATATATCGGTGACCCCCAGGCAGAAACGCTATGGTAAAGCTATTTCTGCTAAGTCTCCCGGTTTTGTTCAGTCTGAATTAGCTCGCTCTTGCTGTAAGTGCTGGCGGACAAAACATCTGGGTTTTCTACTTGACGTACTGCACTGTCGCCAACCCATTTGACTGGTGAACGTATCAAGAAAAAACTATCATGCACCGCGATCTTTTCGCTGCTTCCTCTAGTAGACATGTCAAGGACGATACGCTTCTATTGCAGGATGCTATTAATCAGTATCCAGGGTCGGAGCCTTACCTTGTGGAGGCATGGAAGCAATTTCAAGAAGCCGCTCTTCAAGTAAGCGAGTCTGAAAGTGAGCAGTGTCATTCTCCCCTGGAGCGGTTCTCCCAAAAGCTAGGAACGGTTGACCAGATAGCTATTGATCGAGCGAAAAGTTAACTCTAATTCCTGGCGCCACTCCTCGTCTATGCGAGAGCGAGGATTGCCTCAAGTCTGAACTTTTCAAACAACCTCTGAAGTCAATATTGTTTTTATCCAAGTTCTGGAGCTATATTTTATATAAAAAATTATGCTTCTCAGATACTGATCTACAAATAATCCTACGATTATTCCTATATAACCAACACCCATGAAATTTACACAAATATAAGCACTCAAGATTCCAACTAGACAGGTTAATGCATCGATATACAATACAAATCCTGTATCTCCATCACTTTTTAATATTCCATAACCGAAGGTAATATTTAGGACTCGTGCCGGTTGAAGAAAGCCAAAATATATTAAGAAAATACCCGCTAATTTGATTATTTCACCATCCACCTTGGGGAAAACTAAACTGAGAAAATAATTATTTGAAATCAAAATGTATAAAGGCAAGAGAATTAGCGACGCTGCCAGGGAGAATTTGATGATAGTCTGACACAGCTTCAGGAGATTGTCGATACTTCCTCTGCCTATCTCATTTCCTGAAAGATTAAGTCCAGCCACTCCCAATCCATAGGTCAACATAATCAAAGACGTTTCCATTGTAGAAGTCATTTGAAATGATATCAAAGTAGTTTCCGAGACATTAGTCAAAAGATATATGTAAGCAAATTCTGTGGTGGACAGGATCGTTTCTCCCAGAGCCACAGGGATAGTTATTTTTACTAATTCATATAAAAACTTGAAATTTTCCCTCTCAAATAGATGTGCGCCTTCTTTAATATTCAGGTAATTTCTTTTTGCTAAAGTTATCAAGATAGCTACCACGGCTAAACATTTGGAAAATAGTGTTGCATAAGCAGCGCCTTCTACTCCCAGTCCAGTTAGCGAACCAACACCATAAGTTAATAAATAAGTGGTCGCGGTATTAAGAAAGAGTGCTATTAAGCTTAGTATTAATGGTGTTTTAGCATCGCCAGTTGCCCTCAATATACATGCACATATCACATAAACCATGTTTAAAGGTATGATGAACACGGCGATATCAAAATAAAGCGTGGTATAAGTTAGTAAAGACTCGGAAGCGCCAAACGATGAAAATAAATAATTTTTAAACAAGTAGAATAGAAAAGTTGGTATCAAGGAAAAAATAAATCCAAATAAAATGATATTTAGGGACGCTCTAGATATTTTTTCCTCATCTGATCGCCCATGATATTGAGAAATGACTATGGAAGAGCCAATGCCGATACTCTCAAATATTATTAGTACCAGTGCCAATATTTTACTGGCGAGATTGACCCCTCCCAATTGAAAATCTCCCAGTCCGGCAACGATTACTGAGTCAACAAAAACAAATAGGGTTTGAAGAAATACTTCCGCACTTGCCGGTATGGCAAGTGCGGCTATTGTACTTATATAGGAATTTTCTACCTGAAGTACGGCAAGGGGACTCGCACTAGAATTGGCAGACTCACCAGCAGAGCCATCACTGCCAACTGATAAATTGTCCAATAGGGCATCCTTGTTGTTAGAAAACATATTCATAGCTGTCGTCGGTACTTGTGTACGGTTTGTAAATATTTCGGGTGAATGTCAAACTTCTGAGTAGGCAATTGCAGATATGTTGCTGGAACGGTAGCTGACTTTAAGGAAAGCCTCTACCAAAGCCAAGGCTGGCAGGAATACCTTGCCCATGAGCCCCAAGCTTATCGGATATTTAAGCAGCCTATAATCCACCTGAGGGACTATTGTTTCCACAGCGGGGTGGAGACAAGGCAGAGGGCAGGAGACTTTTATACATTTTATACATAAGGTAGGAAAGCCAATTGACAAGATTCTGGGCTTATTAATCGTATGCTCTCCCCGTGACGCTCCTACACCTACCCGTTAGGGAGGTGTAGGCTTCTGGGGCACACAACAGGCTCTTTTTTGAGGTTTTGCAGATATTTCTTGTCGGGTAGGAAGGTATCCGTCACCGCATCCTTCCCCCCTAAGAACCGTACTTGACAGTTACCCATCATACGGCTCAAGCATCCTCAACCTTTCGGTTTTGCTTTCCATGCACCGATTTGT
>NZ_BLAY01000232.1 GCF_020521235.1 Microseira wollei NIES-4236
TCACCTCGAGGGCAATCAGAAAATCTTCCCTTGGAGATAATTTTCGGATGTTCGCTACTATTTCACCTCGAGGGCAATCAGAAAATCTTCCCTTGGAGATAATTTTCGGATGTTCGCTACTATTTCAACTCAAGGGCAATCAGAAAATCTTCCCTTGGAGATAATTTTCGGATGTTCGCTACTATTTCAACTCAAGGGCAATGATAAAATCTTCCCTTGTCGATAATTTTCGGATGTTCCCTACTATTTCACCTCGAGGGCAATCAGAAAATCTTCCCTTGTCGATAATTTTCGGATGTTCGCTACTATTTCACCTCGAGGGCAATCAGAAAATCTTCCCTTGGAGATAATTTTCGGATGTTCGCTACTATTTCACCTCGAGGGCAATAAGAAAATCTTCCCTTGGAGATAATTTTCGGATGTTCGCTACTATTTCACCTAATGCGAACAAACCCGGCGCGCTCGATTAATTCCTGTGCCTGCTGGGTTTGCAAAAATTTAGCATAAGCTTCTCCAGCTTGTTGTTCGGTTTGATTGTTTTGTTTGATTACTACAAACAAGTTGCGCGTAATAGGATACTTTCCTGATAGAAAAGCTTGTACGTTTAGCTGATTGCGTTTTCCAGGACACTGGGAGAGGGGTACAAAGGGTTCAAGATAGGGCGGCACGAACTCGCCTGCTTGGCGACCTATAGGCAAGGGCTTAATTGTACACTGGGGTACGACTTCTGGTGCCGAAGCAAAATAAATGCCCCCAGGACTAGTAGCGAGTCTTCGCAAAGCTTCCGTTGTGGTGGGAACGAACTCGACATTGGCGCTAAAAGCTTGACCCTGCATGACATTTTCCAGGAACAATTCAACCGTACCACCAGAGTTAGCTGGGCGCGAAAAAGGTTTAATAGTTAAATTTGGCCCTCCTAGCTGTTGCCAGTTAGTAATCTTGCCAGAGTAAATAGATTTAAGCTGGTCTATAGTTAAACCTGGAATATCTAAATTAGGATTAACTGCAACTGCTAAGCCATCGATGGCGATGGGAATTTGTTTGAGAGCGAACCCTCGTTGCTGGGCTTGATTGTATTCTTGGTCGAGAATGGGTCGAGAAGATTGAGCCAAATCAAGTTGACCATCTAACAGCATTTTAATCCCGGTGCTAGAACTAGGAGCTATACCGACGGGATCGACATAACGCAGGCGGAACTCAGGTCTAGCTGCTTGAATCGCCGAGTCTACCGATAGGCGAATCGGTGCCCAAGAAGTGCTGCCACCATAGTTAAAGAGTCCAGAAGGAACGTTCTGTACGGTGTTAAACCCTTGAAGGTTTCCTGGAGTATTTTGGCCTTGTTGAACCGCATCGGGGATATTAATTCCAGAACGTCGAGTAAACCACCAAACTCCTGCGCCAATTAATCCTGCTGTAATGAGAAGGGTTAAGAATAAAACTGCTGTTTCGTTTTTTTGAGACATAAATCAACTGTAAAAAGTTAAAGATAATCAGGAGCCACTAGCGGTATTATTGCACTGGCTCAAAATCGTAGCCAGTTCTAGAGCGATCGCCGCGAACGATTTTCACGAGTTGGATGGTACTGTTGCGTTCGCCTGATGGCAGAAAACGCACGATGCCGGAAGCGCCTGGGGCAGAAAAATCTGATGCAATTAGTGCCTGTTGAACTCCAACGCGATTCGGGTTGCGCTTGATGGCTGCAATTAGCGCTTGTGCAGCATCGTAGGATAAAGCGGTGCGCCAGTTGACATCCGCATTCCAAAGTTGTTTAGATTGGCGCACAAAATTTGAATTTGCAACGCCCTTAATATGCCAGGGAACTGCTACTACCATCCCTACTGCTGATGCTGCACCAACTTCTAAAGTTTTGGGTGTGTAAACATCATCTCCCCCTAGCAAGCTTAACTGTTTGCTGTTGACCTGCACTACTTGTAAAGCTTTATCTAAACTTGCTGTATTGGGAGCTAACATTAATAATTTTGCCCCCCGCTCTTTGGCTTGTTTAAAACTTGCAGCCGCGCTAAAATCCGGAGCGGATAGATCAAATTCGCTCGATACTTCTCCACCTCCCAAGGAAACGGCAGTGACAAACTCAGATTTCAAAGATTGGCTATAGGAACTTTGGGAATTAAAAAAAACGGCTGCATTTTTTATTTGGAGTTTGGTCAGCATGTAATCGGCTAGGGATCTAGCAGCAACGTAATCGCTAGGAACTGTTCGGAAAAAATAGCGGCTGAATCCTGAAAGTTTCACCGAAGTGCTGATGGGGGAAATAGCAACTATCTGTCCCGATTCATAAGCTTTTGCGGCTGCCAAACTGACATCGCTGGCATAAGGGCCGATTACCCCTAATATTTCCGGATTTTTCGTCAACTCGGTGGCAATTTGCCGAGCAATTGCTGGATTATTATCGTCGTTTGCGATCGCTACTTTTACAGGAACGCCGTTAACTCCTCCTGCCTGATTGATTTCATTTTGAGCTTGAGCTACTCCCCGCAGTATTTCTAAAGAACCGTTGGGGTCAGTACCAATTGGGACAGATACGGCAATGGTGTAGCTTTTCTGCTCACCAATCCGGGCATTATTGAGGAAAATTAAACCTTCTGGATCGTTTGGCTTTCCTTGCAAGGCTGCTTCTAGATTGGCAATAGCGACAGGGAAGTTTTTAGATGCGAACGCTTGCAATCCTGCTTGTTTTTTCTGTGATATTACCCCGGCAAATATATTTTTTTCTCCAACACTAATTCGGTCTTGCAGAGATGGTTTTTTCCATAGGTCTTGAATAAACCAAAATCCTACTCCTACTAATGCCAGGGTGATTAATAGGGCTAAGACTAGAACTGCCGTTTCGTTTTTTTGAGACATAATAGAATAGTCCGTTAGTTTATGGGGGAGATCTAATTGTTGATTGGGCGAACTACCCGTTTTTATGCACTTTTTTTGAGGCATAATGCGATCGCCTCAAGCCTTGCTATTGTGGCACGGGTGCGAAATCGTAGCCTGTGCCGGAAGATTGACCTGGTTGAATTTTAACGAGGATTGAGGAGTCGTTGCGATCGCCTGATGGCAAAAACTGAATCTTCCCCGTCGCACCATTGGCAGAAAACTCCGAACTAGATAAAGTTTTTTGCAGTCCTTGGCGAGTATTATCTTGCTTTAAACCTGCGATAATCGCTTGAGTAGCATCGTAAGCCAATGCCGTGCGCCAATTCACATCACCGCCCCAATACTTTCTAGCATTTTTAGAAAAAGGATTATCTGGAATTGCCTCCGGATGCCACGGGACAGCTAACACCATTTCATTTGCTTCTGCTTGACCCAACTTGAGAGTATCAAACGTGTACAGCGTAGAATTCGCCATCAAATACAGTCGCCCTTTATTTGCTCTGATTATGTCAAGCGATCGCTTAATTTTACTTACAGAAGCTGCTAATACTAACCCCTCTGCACCATCGCTCACGGCTTGAGATATTGCGCCACTATGGTTAAAATTTGGGTGGGAAAAATCGCAAGCAATTTGGCTAATTTTGCCTCCCTCATTATCAATAGCCGAGCGCAACTCCTGTTTGAAAGACTGACTCGCTTTTGCTTGCGAATCCGCACAAATCGCTAGTTTGCTCAACTGCTTTGTTTTGATTGCATAACGGGCAATAACTTCAGCCTCAGAACTAATACTAGGAACAGTCCGAAATATATAACTACCAATTCCAGATAACTTTTTGGCGTTGCTTGTAGGAGAAATCATCACCAAATTTCCCTGCTGATAAATTGGCGCACCTGCCAGGGAAGCATCGCTCGTATTATGACCCACCAATGCTAAAATTGTGGTGTCTTTCACCCATTTTTCGGCAATTTTTTTCACGATGCTGGGGTCGTTGTCATCATTGGCAATTTCAACTTGCAATGGCATCCCATTTATGCCGCCATTGTTATTAGCTTCATCTTGCGCTTGAGCCACACCCCGCAGAATTTCTTTGGCAATATTTAGATTGCCCCCAATAGGAACGCTAACGCCTATTTTGAGAGGATTATTTTGACCGGCTTTAGCATTATTAAAGTAAATCCAAGCTTCTGGATCGTTTCGTTTCTTTTTTAAGGAAGATTCTAGTTGTGAAATCGCTGTAGAAAAATCTCCTTTGGCAAAGGCTTTCACTCCTGCCTCTTTATAAGGGTTTCTATCTTGATTGATCAAAATTCTGTTTCCTAGACTGATACGTTCCTCTAAACTTCCGGTAAAAGGTGGAATTGGTTGATTTATTTGTGGATTTATTACTCGATTAAACAACCAAAAACCCGTACCGAGCAATCCTAGTGTAATTACAAGGGCTAAAATTAAAATCGTTGTTTCATTTCTTTGGGACATAGGTAGCTCGTAGTTGAGAAATTACATAACCCAAGTTGCTAGTTATAACTCTCGTGGGTTGCACAGCAGAAGCTAATCGCAAGCTTGCTAATTGCTGATGGGAATATTTTTCTCGGGTCTACCAGCCATTAGCTATTAGCCATTAGCCTGTCTTCAGCCCTAAAAAGATAACTAGCAACTTGCGTTACATACTTTAGCGAATTCTGACAAATCCCGCCTTTTCAATCATTTCCTGACCTTGTTCTGTTAGCAATAACTGGGCATAAGCTTCTCCTGCTTGCTGGTCAATTTGATTGTTCTTTTTGACAACTACAAATAACCGCCGAGTTAAGGGATATTCACCACTCAAAAAAGCTTCTGTATTCGCTTCGTTCCGCTTAGATGGACACTCAGACAGCGGCACAAAAGGCTGCTTATAAGGGGGAATTAGTTGATTGTAACTACGACCTAGTGACAAGGTTTTAACTTTACACTGAGATACCAATAATGGAGCAGAAGCTTCAAACATTCCTGCTGGATCTTCTGCAACTTTACGAATAGCTTCGGTGGGAGTTGGTACTATTTCAAGATTCTCCCCCTCGTCACCTTGTACGGCATAACGCTGGATTCTCAGATTTGGACCACCGAGTTGATTCCAGTTGGTAATTTTGCCTGCATAAATATCATCGCGTTGCTGCATGGTTATGCCTGGAATATTCAAGCTTGGGTGGACTCCGATCGCTCTCCCATCAATTGCTACAGGAATTTCTACTAGAGTAAACCCTCGTTGTTTTGCTTGTTCGTATTCTTTATCTTCAATCGGACGAGAAGCATGAGAAAAAGACAATTGATTGTCTAATAACATCCGGATACCCGAACCCGTACTCGGCGTACCCTGATTGGGGTGAGTATAGCGCAGGCGAAATTGAGGCCAAACTGTTTGAATTGCTGGATCTAAATCGCGACGAATTGTAGCCCAAGTCGTGCTACCTCCATAACTAAATAGTCCGCTGGGGACGTTTTTGACTTGAGTAAAAGTTTTGAGGTTAGCTTGGTCGCTTTGACTCGATTCTTGGTTGATTAAACTATCTGTTTTGGAGCCAGTCTTACTCGTAAACCACCAAAAACCCAAACCGACTAAGCCAGTTGTAATTAAGAGGGCTAAAACTAAAACTGTCGTTTCATTTTTTTGAGTCATAACTAATAGTTTTGACAGAATTTAAAGCATGAGGGAAAGTAATTTGTAAATGATTCGAAATAGAGCGGTTACTGCAATTGCTCCCGCTGCTGTCAACCCGGCTACAAATAATACACCGACAATTGGATTGCCAAACAAGGTAATAATCCACGCCGGTACGAGAGCATTACGGAATATCACCACAATTGCTAGGGTAATCCCGATCAGAATCGGCAGGTCTTTGCCTTCCAGAATGCGGCGGTACTGAGCATAAATTAGACCACCTACGATCGCAACCGTTAATCCCATGCTAATTCCCGGCGTGAGGGGGAGACTGGAGAGAGCGATCGCAATTAACCCACCCTCAAACCCACTAAATGCCGCTGCACCCAATACTTCCACCAGAGAAAATCTTGGTCGCACTGGGATCGGGTGTGGAGGTGGATTTGCAGGCGTTACCGCAGCAGTCTTTTGCACAGGGGGAGCGGGTGGAGGTAAAGTCAAGGCGGCTAGAACTTCCTCTGCTGAGTGGTATCGCTGATTGGGCGAACTCAACAGCATTCGGTCTAAAATATTCGCCAGTTGAGAGCTTACCTGAGCATAAGTTTTCCACTTCCACTGATTGCTGTAAGTATCAAATAATTCATTTGGTTGCTTGCCAGTCAGTAAGGTCAGGCAAGTTACTGCCAGGGCATATAAATCGGTTGAAGGATAGACTTGACCTCCAGACATTTGCTCTGGAGGGGCATATCCCATTGAGTAAATTCCCGTAGAACTTGCATTTGAACCTGCTACTTTTGTTACCTGTTTGACCGCGCCAAAATCTAACAGGAAAAGAGAACCTTTGCACGAGCGCATGATATTCGATGGCTTAATATCGCGATGGATCGAGCCGTGTTCGTGAACGAATTGCAGCACTGGCAGGATTTGCTGCAATATTTCTAATACCTGAGCTTCTGAAAATTTACCATTTTTGGCAAATTCTTCCTCTAGGTTTTCCCCGTCGATAAATTCTTGTACTAAATAAAAAAATTGGTCTTGTTTTCCGGGTTGAAGGCTGGGTACAGTTAACTGAAAAAAGGCAAATAAATCTGGAATTTGAGGGTGTTGGTTGCCCAATTCTTCCAGAACTTCTGCTTCGCGTTCAAACAGATTTTGCGCGGTTTGTAGCTGCTGTGGGGTTAAGGTTCCCGATGGTTGAAACAGCTTCACTACGCACCGACGCATTGTGGGCGTATAGCGATCTCGTGCTAAAAATGCTGCCCCAAATCCACCCTGCCCCAATAGCTTTAACGGCATGTAGCGATCCGCCAAAATTAGCGGCATTCCGCAGGTCGTGCAGTACTTTTGAGGAACCCGCTTGAGGGTAGCCGGATCTTCCAAATCGGAAAACAGGTTCAGGGGGCGGGGGCAAGCTGGACGGGTGCAGTAAAGTTCCATAACCAGGGGTTCAAAACAAAGGTAAAAGTTAAAAGGCAAGTAGGTAAAAAACAGTCTTCCTTTCAGTCTTTATTTTTACTTTGTCCTTTTTGCTTTTAACTTTTAACTTCCTCCGACGTGGGTATTTCCTTGAGAATGCCCTACCGTTGCTTTGAGGGAATTGGCTGCGAGCGCTGGCGATGTTTCTAGTATTTCCTTTCCCCATGTAGTCGTGGCGAACGCAGGCAAGATTTCCCTAGAAAAAGCTTCGGCAGCTTTTGAACGGTATCGGTTAGGATTGACCAACACCGACAGGATGCGCTTGACCATGACATCTTCAATTCGGATGCGGTGGAGGACGCCGATTTGTAATTCCTTCTCAATTGCCGAAATTGAAACAAACGCGGCTCCTAATCCCGACTGAACTGCATTTTTAATCGCTTCGATCGAATTTAATTCCATTTCGATTTTGAGACGCCTGGTATCGATGCCGCAGCGCGTTAGCACTTGGTCGATTACCTTGCGGATTGTGGATTGGGAGTCTAAAGCAATAAACTGCAACTTGTAAAGGTCGTCTTTTTGAATCGTTTCGAGTTTGGCGAACGGATGCGTCACGGGTAAAATTAGCGCCAGTTCGTCTTCTAAATACGGCGTAATTTCCAGGGAATCTGCCAGTTCGGGTGGAACTTCGCCGCCAATGATTGCCAGGTCAATTTGTCCGTTGGCTACGCTCCAAGCAGTTCGGCGGGTTGAGTGAACGTGCAATTGTACTGCCACATCGTTATATTTTTGCCGAAATAACCCGATCATGCGCGGCAACAGATAGGTTCCTGTCGTCTGACTGGCTCCCACAATCAGGGTGCCTCCTTGGAGATTTTGCAAATCCTCAATGGCGCGACAAGTTTCCTCGCAAAGCGATAAAATTCTCTCACCGTAGCTGAGTAGTAGATGACCAGCTTCTGTCAATTGTGCCCTTCGCCCACCTCGGTCGAATAAAGGCACGTCCAACTGCCGCTCTAAGTTTTGCACTTGCAAACTGACGGCAGGTTGGGAGACATATAAGCTATCGGCGGCACGCTTGAAGCTTCCCTCAGCAGCGATCGCCTTGAGAATACGCAACTGATCTAAAGTGAAAGGAAGGTCAGACATAATGCTAAACCTGAAAGGGGAAAGAAGCCTTGAGACAACTATCCATCATCCGATGAAGTTTGCCATCCGCGATTCGCAGCGAATTACGTTTTGAGACTTCCACTGACATCGAAAGTAACACAACAAGGGATCAAGATCCTTGAGATTACTTTGCGCCATCGGGTTTGGGGAATTTCACCAGAGTTAAAATACTTAACCATTTATTATGCTAAAAATTGCTTGGCTTACTCCCAGTCACTTGACAATGCTGGGTTTATTGGTAGGGTTTGCGATCGCTCACAGCGGTTTGGCAGCTTTGCGTCCCAGGGCAGAAAAACTGATCGGCGCTAGACTATACCGCATCTTGTTTGCCCTCGTCAGCCTGAATTTGGCTGTGGCAATGATAATTTACTTTTTCAACCACCGCTACGACGGCTTGCAACTTTGGCAAGTCCAGGGGGTGCCAGCAGTAAAACCGATCGTGTGGGTGCTATCGGCGATATCGTTTCTCTTTCTCTATCCAGCAACGTTTAACCTGCTGGAAATTGCTGCCATCGAGAAGCCTCAAGTACATTTGTACGAAACCGGCATCATCCGCATCACCAGACATCCCCAAATGGTAGGACAGCTGATTTGGTGCATCGCCCACACACTTTGGATCGGCACTACGTTTACCTTATTAACCTCGATTGGGTTGGTATTGCACCATTTGTTTGGTGTTTGGCACGGGGATCGGCGACTGGGCGATCGCTACGGCGAAGCTTTTGCAGCCGTAAAAGCCAGAACGACGGTAATACCATTTCTGGCTATCCTCCAAGGGCGTCAAACCTTAGTTTGGAGCGAGTTTCTTCGTCCTGCCTATTTAGGTGTAGCCGTTTTCGTCGGTGTGCTGTGGTGGGCGCACCCATTTTTAATTGCAGCCACGGCTGGGGTTAACTGGTAAGCAGGTGAGCAAGCGAGCAAGTGAGCAAGTGAGCAAGTGAGCGGGTGAGCAAGTGAGCAGAGCGTCTTCTTGTGCAGAGGAGCAGAGGTGCAGACTTGCTCCAGGAGCGGAGGGGAATTTGAATGTACATTCTCCCCATCTCCCCTGCTCCCCTGCCCACCTGCTCCCCATCTCCCCTGCTCCCCTGCCCACCTGCTCCCCTGCACAACAAGCCCGATCCCCGCTTTGGGATCGCATATCTGTAATTCCCCTGGAGCATATGATCCCGAATCGATGTAGCATGATCCCTAGTCGATAATAAAACTCTATAAAACTTGGCTTGAGGGATCATGGTACTGTCGGTGACGGAACGGACTTTTACACAAGAAGTATTAGAATCTCCCATCCCGGTGCTGGTTCATTTTTGGGCGCCTTGGTGTGGTCTTTGCCATCTGATCAACCCCCAATTGCCAAAATTTCAATCACAATGGGGCGGAAATGTCAAATTAGTCGGAATTAACGCGGATAGCAATTTCAAGTTGGCGAATGCCTATCACTTGACATCGCTACCAACGTTAATTTTGTTTGAAGACGGAAAGATCTTGTATCGGTTGGACAACTTCCGAGGGCGGGATGACATCTGGCAAGCTCTTCAAGCGATTTCGCTCACCTGTGCCACTTCACGGGTGCGCTCGCGCGAATATCAAACCCATTCGGCCTAAAAAAACTCGGTAATCCGATTAAATCCTAAACAAACCCACCCTGACCAATCGGGGTGGGTTATTAATCTAATTAGATGGCCATCGGCCATGTGTGTCACAATTGTTTACAGACTGGGAAGCTCTCATCTCCGTGTCCTCAGACCGGGGAGTGCCAAAGTCTAGCAAACGATTGTCGAGAATACTAAAGTAGGCATCAGTCACTGACCCCGGCCTCAAGGCAAGGGGCTTGTTCAAATAAATTTGAACGACGCAAGCAGCGACTACCGCACTTAAACTCAGCCCGGTACAGACTTCCCTTAACTTCCCTAGTTCGGACTATCTCGCTTGGCTGATTGGTTCAGGCGCTTTCAGAAAGGACATCTGGGTTGGGTTGGGGGAAGGGACACCGAACAAGTTTGCTGGTTCTTGCCCTTAGGGGGATTTAAAAACCAGCTTCCCTTCTGGGAAACAAGGTAAAGCCGCCCTTGAAGGGCGGGGTTTCAAACCCAATTTTCTGATGATGGAAGCAATCTATCAGTATGCTTGGCTGATACCAGTTCTACCCCTAGCGGGGGCGATGCTAGTCGGCCTGGGGCTGATTTCATTCAACAAGTTTACCAACCAGCTGCGACAGTTAAACGCCGTGTTTATTGTCTCCCTGCTGGGGGCAGCGATGTTTCTCTCCTTTGCGCTGCTGTGGAGTCAATTTCAAGGCCACGCACCCTATACCTACTCCCTGGATTGGGCGGCTGCTGGGAATTTCCACCTCAAGATGGGCTTTACCATCGACCATCTAACGGCGGTGATGTTAGCGATCGTCACAACGGTCGCATTTTTAGTCATGATCTACACCGATGGCTATATGTCGCACGACCCTGGCTACGTGCGGTTTTATGCCTATCTGAGCTTGTTTAGCTCATCGATGTTGGGTCTGGTGGTAAGTCCCAATTTAGTCCAAATTTACATCTTCTGGGAACTGGTCGGCATGTGTTCCTACTTGCTGATCGGATTCTGGTACGATCGCAAGGCTGCAGCCGATGCTTGTCAAAAAGCATTCGTTACCAACCGCGTCGGTGACTTTGGCTTGCTGTTGGGGATGTTAGGCATTTATTGGGCCACCGGCAGCTTCGAGTTTGAGGTCATGGGCGAAAGGCTGCAATCTTTGGTTGAATCAGGATTGCTCAGCGGTGCTTTGGCAGCGCTGTTTGCCGTGTTAGTCTTTATGGGGCCAGTAGCCAAATCTGCTCAAGTACCGTTGCACGTGTGGCTACCCGATGCAATGGAAGGCCCTACACCAATTTCAGCATTAATTCACGCCGCCACAATGGTGGCAGCTGGGGTATTTCTGATCGCGCGGATGTACCCCGTGTTTGAAGAAATCCCCACCGCGATGACTACCATCGCTTGGACGGGGGCTGCCACCGCCTTTGTCGGCGCCACTACCGCGATTACCCAAAACGACATCAAAAAAGGCTTGGCCTACTCTACCATGTCCCAGCTGGGTTACATGGTGATGGCTATGGGCGTCGGTGCTTATACCGCTGGCTTGTTCCACCTGATGACCCACGCTTATTTTAAAGCCATGTTGTTCCTGGGTTCCGGTTCGGTGATTCACGGTATGGAAGGCGTCGTGGGACACGATCCGGTTTTGGCTCAAGATATGCGAATGATGGGCGGACTGCGTAAGTATATGCCCTTTACCGCAATTACCTTTTTGATTGGCACAATCGCCATCTGCGGGATTCCCCCGTTTGCCGGTTTCTGGTCAAAAGACGAAATCTTGGGCAGCACCTTCGCTGCAAATCCAGTTTTATGGGCAATAGGCTGGATTACCGCCGGAATCACGGCGTTTTACATGTTCCGGATGTACTTCACTACCTTTGAAGGCGAATTCCGGGGTAACGATAATCAAGTTCGTCAAGAAGTCCTGGGAGTTAATTTTGGCCCTGGGGCAATGGATACCCGTGAAAAGGCGGCGATCGCTCTCGAACACGATAGCCACGACGGTCACGGTCACGCCCACGAACCCCATGAATCTCCCATCACGATGGTACTGCCTTTGGTGATACTGGCGATTCCTTCGATGCTGATCGGTTTTGTGGGAACCCCGTTTGCCAACTATTTTGAAGCGTTTGTCCACGCTCCCGGTGAACATTTTGACATGGCTGAAGCCGCCGCAGAATTTAATCTGCCCGAATTCGCAGTCATGGCAGGTAGTTCGGTAGGCATATCTTTAATTGGGATTACTTTGGCTTCGCTGATGTATCTCAGTCGCAAGATAGATGCGAAAGCGATCGCTGCTAAAATTCCCTCGCTCTACAAGCTGTCCAAAAACAAATGGTACTTTGACGAAATCTACGATACCCTTTTTGTTCAAGGTAGTCGCCGTTTAGCACGGCAAGTGATGGAAGTAGACTTGAAGGTCGTTGATGGTGTCGTCAACATCACGGGTTTAATCACCCTCCTGGGCGGTGAAGGTCTGAAATACTTTGAAACAGGTCGCGCCCAATTCTACGCCCTGATCGTGTTTGCAGCGGTGTTGGTAGGTGCGATTATCTTTGGAGTGACTTGAAGATCTTTATTTGTAGGGGCACGGCAATATAAACATCTTGGCTGTGAAGGCTTTGGTTATCGATGCCGTGTCCCTACTGTGTTCGTCAAATTAACGCCTGGTAGGGGCACGGCAATATAAATATCTTGGCTGTGAAGGCTTTGGTTATCGATGCCGTGTCCCTACTGTGTTCGTCAAATTAACGCCTGGTAGGGGCACGGCAATATAAATATCTTGGCTGTGAAGGCTTTGGTTATCGATGCCGTGTCC
>NZ_BLAY01000233.1 GCF_020521235.1 Microseira wollei NIES-4236
CCCACTAACCGTTGGGTTTCTGATGGTTGCTTTTCTATGTATTCTCTCAGTTGACTCATTTTTGGCAAGGTAAAACTCTATTTTACCCCACGCGATCCCTGGATAGTTTGTTTGTTGGAGAAGTCTATTGTATTTGCCACTGATGAGTTGGCGTTGCTTCTTGTCCACCCACAACAATTGTTCTTTCCACAGTCAACAACATTCGATGATTGGGATTGGCATCGTTAGGCTTGAAAATGTTGAGGCGACCCGATACAACATGAATTGCACCCACTCCCGAATTATTGAGGGCAACGGCTGCTTCCCCATAAGACTGGAACCCAATTGGACGCACTGGGAATCCCCCTCGGTCGTAATACTTGAAAGCAGCTTCTCCAGAAACCATCAAAGTTCCGTCAGTAGTATGGGAAGCTTGAAGGGAATTGATCCTCATATCATGTTCGGTAGCAACGGTTGTGTAACTGCTAATTGCTAATCGCTAATGGCTGCTCTGGAGACAATTAGCAATTAGCAATTAGCAATTCGCCATCCATACACTACCGATACCTAAGGACATGATATCACTCTTAGTTGTGCGTTATTCATTGTATTTTACCTCTATCGGTTCAAAAACTCAAGCGCTTGGGCGCTAAAAAATACTCCCTACACTGTAGGAAAGTGTAGGGATATTTTAAGGGGTTTGGTAATTTTAGAAATCGTTTTGGGCAGTGTTAGCTGTTTGTTCTGCCTGGTTGTCATAATTTGAGTTAGAGTTGGGGTTGGAGCCTAGCAACTCCAGATGGTTAACCCGCATCACAGGTTTAACTCGTTGCTGACCCGTAGTGAGGTCGATCCACTCATCTAGCTTGAGTTCACCTTGAATGCCAATTAAGCTGCCTTTATCTGTGTAATTAGCAGCAACTTCGGCAATTTTACCCCAAATTTCCAGCGCTACCCAATCCGGTTCTTCCTCTTTTTTGCTGGTGCGACGATTGACAGCTAGAGACAGTTTTGTGAGGACAGCACCACTTTCAAAATATTGGGTTTCCGGCTTTTGACCCACGGGACCAACCAGGTTAATGACGTTTAAATTGTCTGACATGCTCCTCTCCATTTGAATGCTATCATTACCTGCGCGACAGCGCTAATCATGTCGCAATAATTACTGTGCGACAGCACCAATTGCCTATCAAACCAAAACTAAAGAAATCCCACCAATCCAAAGGGGATTGATGGGAGAATTTCTTAGGTAACTTGCATTTTGTCAGCCAGGATAGCAGCTAGCGAGTGATGTTCCATCTTGTTTCTGCCTGAGATGTTGTATTCACTAGCTACTTGAGCTTGGTTTTACTCAGTTTTAAAAGGTGTTGCTCTGTAACTAAAGTAGAATCTTTTACCAAGTCATCGATTGAACTATCTCCGGTTAACTCAGCATCTTCTACTGCTTCCAAAGGAGTCGGCGAGGATATGTTTCTAGGTTCATCTCTAGAATTTTTCCTCTTTTCAACAGTTGCTCGATCAACATCTAATTGTAATGGTGATTCAAACACCTGCTCTACCTCTGGGTCAATAGGAGGATCTATATTTTCTAGAGCCTCCCCCATGTCCTGCAAGTTGGCTATATCCTCTAAGATTGTTCTAGCCTTTTCTGGAAGCTCAGAGAAGACAAGAGTGGCATTGGATTTGTGGATAGAGGAGCGAAACTTTGCACCAGCTTGTCTGGTGTTGGGAAGCTCCAGGGTCAAAAGATTGCCTTTGACAGCAATTTTTCCTTGAAAAGAGCGGCACGATCCCGTACAGAGGTAATTTCAGTACCAGCAACACGCTCAGATTCACTTGCTAGTTTTATAGCCTCTTCCTTGTTGCCCTCTACCTCTGCTAACTCAGCTAAACTTAGTAGTACAGTAGCCATTGTATCATTGCGACTAATTTCTTTGCTGAGTAGGAGGCAGTCTTGATAGTAACGTCTAGCTTGCTCATAATCTCCTTGTAGAAAGTGCCATTGCCCCAAATTTAGCAGTGGGTTTGCTTGATAGTAGCGATACCGACTTCTCATATTAGGATAATCTTCTAGTAAAATTTGATAGGTTTTTAGAGATATATGAAATTGCTGATAACTCGCATAAAAATCTCTCAAATCAAGATACACGCATCCAATAACATTTGGTAATTCTGCTTCATAAAAAGCCAATTTATCATCAATAGGTATTTGATTACGTTTGGTATTCAAAATTTCCCTAGCTTGATGATAATACTCCAGAGCAGTTTCCCATTGCTTTTGCTGATGTGCCAATACTCCCAAATAGCGTAGCAACCTACATTCTTTTAAAAATTCTTTAAGCAATTGATACTTCTGTAGCGATTCCTGGAAATATTGCTGGGCATGGACAAAATCTTCTCCTTCCATGTAAGCCCAGCCCAGTTCACTTAATAGCTGTGCTTGAACCTTGACATTATTTACATGTCTAGCAGCTTTAAGAACGATATTACCGCAGCGAAAATAATCGTTCCAGTAACATTCAAACCATAGTTTTCCACTAACTTTTTCCCAGACCTTAAATAGTAATTTGAATGAATCCTCACTTTCATCATCTTGTGATAAACACATCTTGGCGAACCCGCTCAAATCACTAAATAGATTTGCTCTCTCTTCTTGTAATGTTAAATCTATATTCATAATTACCTTTCCATTTAATTGTCTGGATTAGTCAATATCGTACTTCCATTTTGCTATCTGTTCCCATTCTTGAAGTGACAGTTGCCACTTATCTACCAATCCTCCTCGCAAGCTGCGTCTTACCCAAGGATGCAAGTTATATCGCAGTTTACCTTTGGCATCTGTTTCGTCTTCAATCAAATACCATCGCCTCAGTTCGCGCCGCGTTATACTCCAGTCTGACTCCTGTACCTGTCTGGCGCCAGACAATTCTTCCTTAGTCACACCTGCATCAGAGTTTCCCATGTAACGGAGTACGTTCTTAGTTACATCGCTAATTCGTTGCCAAGCTGTCTTTAGGGAAAATTCGTAAATTTTTTCAACTTCTCCGCTAGCTTGTTCTAGTGCCGACAACACTGGCTCCAATGTGCCATCGTCCAAGACACGCCCAACGATAAAATGTAATGCCAGCGGAGCGCCGCAAGATAAATGATAGATTTGTTGAAGTTGCTCTGTGTTTGCTTGCAGTATTGCAGGTACATTTTTGTATTTAGCTTCATCTTGCAACAACTGGTAAGAGCAGTTCTCTTCCAAGGGCGGAATATTAATCAGTCCAACATAAGACGCATTGGTTTGGAAGCGACTGGTTAGTAATACCCGACTGGGGTTAAGCATTTCATTAAGTTTGGGTAAAATATCCTCAAGTTGTGCAGTTTCAGCATTGTCTAATACAATTAGCCTCTTTTCTTCTTTAATGCGCTGGTGAACTCGCTTTACCGAACAGCCATCTAGTTGATGGGCAATCTCTTGAAGTAACTGATTCCAACTAAGCGCCTCATCTCGTTCTGACTGGCTGATTTTACCATCTAAAAATTCAGTGTCTCTTGCTTTGACCCATAGCACATCAGCAAAGAGATCCTTACGCACTGCTGCCATAGCAACTTTACAGGCTACTTCTGTCTTGCCGTACCCCGCACTACCGCATAGAGAGAGGATAGGTGCTTCTTGCGGATCGTTTAGGCGGTGTAACAATTCTTCGCTGAAACTGTCTCTTCCCCACACCTTTCGGCATCGTAAATTGGGAATCCACACCCCACGCTGGTATTTGTTGCAGCTATCACTTAGCTCTGGTAATGAAATGTTTACTACCCCTTGTCCGTTTGAGGTATTGTTGGCAGTCGCCGCCTCGTCTAATTTTGATTTTGATTTTGATTTCTGTTCTTCGAGACGCAGGCGCTGTTCTAGCACGGATCTGAGATTCCTTTTCGTGACTGACTCACCTAATGCTGCCGTAAGGAGCGTCCACAATTTGGCGCTGACTTCCTTAACGTGACTGTCGTTATAACTATGGGAATCAGCTATTTTACTGAGTGTTTTACCTTCCAAAGCGCCTTGAAGAACATATATTTGCAAATCATTTAATTGTTTCCCGCTCTGCGCCACAATTAATCGTTTAGCTAGTTCTAATGCCGCTTCGACATCCATAGCTTTGGTAAAGACAGTTTTGTTCTATTATACTTCAGCTTTAGCTGAGTTTTCCCGACTGACCCGTCCAAACCCGTCTTTTTCCGACCAAATTACCCCACTAAAAGGCCGACTATAAGCGACCGACGAGTGCTTTAGTCACTGTTATTGTTTAGTTGTTGGTTAATTCAATTCAACTAACGCACAGGTTTCGCTAATCCATGAAGTCCGCAATAAGTAAGGAAAAGATGGATTAAGCGAAGCGCATAACTTTGGATTATATTTCTCAATGCCAACACAGAAACGAACGTTACAACAGGAGTTAATCCTATGCCTTTACCAATAAAGGATTCCGAATGGGATCGAGCTAGTGGCGATAACATTTTATTTGATGGAAACACCTCCAATGGGGAAAGTTCAGCCGAAGTCAAGCAAGTCTTTACAAACTTATCTACAGCAGTTTTAGGGCAGTCATATCGGATGACAACTGGTTATGCCTACGACCAAAGTTATCACGATTATTATGGAAAATGGCACGCTGGCATTGATATCGGTGCTTGGGCAGGAACTTCGGTACGAGCTGCTCTTGGTGGTACAGTTGCTTGGACATGGTCTTCTGCCACTGATGGAGCATTTATCGGAGTTAATAGCAGCGATGGTCGTCAATGGGTTTACGGTCACTTGCAAGGAATTGGAAATTGGCGACAAGGAAGTTCTGTCAGTGCAGGGCAACTCCTCGGTCAAATTGGCAATCAATCAGGGGCAAATCACTTGCACTTAGAAGTGCGGACTCCGCCTTTCCAAGGAACTGGTGGCTCCAGTCCAAACCGAGACTTTATCTTGAATGCTACCATGAGTCCCCTGCAAGCCTTTTGGCAATCTCGTGGAGGTACTACTCCAATCGGCACTCCCACACCTGGCAATGACAATATTACAGGAGGTGCAGGTAACGACTTTATTAACAGTTTAGGAGGAAATGACACGGTAACTGGAGCAGGAGGAAATGATACCCTTAGAGGCGAAAGTGGCAATGACCTTCTCTATGGCAATGACGGTAATGATTTATTATTTGGCGGGACTGGAAATGATACTGTCATTGGTGGAGCAGGTAACGATGTTTTAGATGCTTTTTACTATAGTGGCTTGAGCGGAAATGGGGAAGTTGACTACTTACGCGGCGATGCAGGTACAGATACTTTCGTCATCGGTGGTTCTTACGGAAAAGGCTACTTAGGTAGTAGTTGGGCTGTCATTCAAGATTTTTCAAAATCGCAGGGTGATAAGATCAAAGTCCAAGGAAGCCTCAGTCAATATCAATTGCGTTCCGGTAGCCAATATGGCTATTCCAGCAATGATACAGCCATTGTTTTGAGTAGTAATCCTAATGAAGTTTTGGCTGTTGCATTGGGAGTTTCGTCATCTAATGGCAGTATTCAACTCTCAACTAGAGATTTCATAACCACATAAAGCTCAAACTACCAACTGTTAAAAACTTGGTTGCCAAAAGGCGATCGCTTTTCTCATCCGTGAAGCGCGATCGCCTTTTTAGCTCTGCAACCATCAATCGATTCTCTTCTAAATTCGGGTTGCTTTTGACGAGCGCTACTGTCATCTCACGAGCTAAATTCAGCAAATCCTTATCATCCAGTATATTCACCAAAGCCAACTCCGAAATTCCCGACAGAAGATCGCCTAACGAGGAAGAATATCATCAAGGCGAAGTTGCAAGCTCTTTAGCAGAGGAGAAATAATCAGTTGACCCAGCCGAAATTGTTGCTGGGTGTAATCTTCGTCAATCAGTTGACAAACAGTGAAAGTCGGTTGTTTCGGTTTACCGATAAAAGCCACTCCCCCCAAGCCGCGATAATCAACAATCCAATACTCAGGAATTCCTAAAAGGGCATATTCTTCAACTTTACGGGCGTAATCTGTTTCCCAGTTATTGCTGACAACTTCTACCACCAATTTGATCGATCGTCCCAGCGTAATTACAGGTTCTCTTTCCCATAAGGGTTCGCTGCTGAGAACGGTTTCATCTAACACAACAATATCGGGACGGCGGGCGGTAGCTGCCTCTGCGAAAGGACGAATTAAACAAGTGCGGGGAATGAACCAGGGGAGTTTTTCCGCAGTAATGGCAATGCCGATTTGAGTTGCCAGTTTGCCCCCCACGGTTTCGTGGGGTCCGCTAGGTTCCATATCAACTAATTCTCCGTCAGCGAGTTCATAGCGGGGGTTGTCACGATATTGCTCCAGAAATGTTTCAAAAGTTAGGATTTTTTGCGCGGTGTAAGCCATTGGTAACCTCTCAAATTTTCGCTGGTTATATTAGACTTCTCCAGACTATAAATCCAGTGGCAATCGCTTTAATATTAGCAGATAAATTTAACCTTAAAAAACCTATACATCTGCTATTTAATCCAGAAAAATAACTGACAAATGCCAGGGATTTTTTGACTCACTTCTCTGCCCAATAGTGACAAATTAAACTTGATTTTGGCTCACCCTCATCCACAGGAATAGTGCGGATGAATTGCACAAAGCATCGAACTTTGAATCACAGCAGCACTTAGGGCATAATCAGATAAGGCGATCGCATCCACTTCATCATGCGCCATATTCCCAATGTGCGCTTGCCAACAAGGGTGTTGGTCAAAAATGGAGATAATATTGCCCAAAGCCATCTTAATGATATCAGCTTCCGCCATTGTCCAGTAGGCTGCTGTCGCGTCTTTCCCAGTCACCCCAAGTGACTTACGCTCTCCAACGAGTTGAGGATACTTAGGAAGAAACACACCACGCCCTGTGAGACTACGCACATAGCCTAGTCCAAACTTTGTCCGTTGGGAAATTTCTGATATTCCCAAAACACGAGGAAGGGTATCGTTAGCTTCTTTAATAATTTGGCGTTGAAATTTGGCTACACCCTTGTAGGTTTGCTTCCATCCTTCTTGGCTAGTTTTGGCTAGACTTCTTCATCGGTTAATCCGTTATTAATTGCGATGTTATGAACATCACTATGAATAACTTGCCAGGAATATATCACTACATAACTCAGTAAAATAGCTAGCAATCTCTTCAGTTTTAGCTCGCTCAGTTAATTTCAAATATTCTTCACCTGTGATTACATCCACCCAGAGAAGTTTATTGAATTTATTCCGTTTCCGTTGATTACTGGGAATTTGTGGACTGCTATTCTTTTGGGCCCAAGCATAGAACAAGCTTCGACGGTCATCAACTGCAAATTCATCAAAAAAGGTGATTTTTTCACCTACTTGCTGGCATAACAGTTTTTTTTAAGAGTAGCCATAAACTCTTGCTGACGTTCTTTGTCGGCATTAGCATAGTCCCGATGTGCCTTTTGATGAGATAATTTTAGTGAGTCTAGAATTTCATAGATGCGGCTATCTTTTAATCAAACACCCCATCTTTGTTCAATTACTCTGCTAATTATTTTACCCAGATAAATGTATCTATTTATACCATAGTCTGTTGGGGTGGATTCTAAAAGCATTCTTTTAAGTTCCATCTGCTGTTCCTCATTTAAACGAGATGGAACTTGGTGAGTAATCTGTTTGGTTAGTTCTAGCAGTCCACCCTTTAAAAGCGGGTGTAAGTCCAGTGCAAGTTGCTAAATGGGTGGGAAATTCACCTGAAATAATTATGACGCATTATGCGGGGACGCTCAGGCGAGTTCAAGTGCCTAATTTTTAATGGTATGAGCGATCGCTCCTCTATTTTCCTGCAAGAGTGGGGAGCGATCGCTCCTGAAGCTATTTATTCATCATCTTTGTCTTCAGCATCCCTTGCCAGAAACCCGGTTTCTTCGTCGAGATCTAGTTACCTAAACCACGATTTTTCCTAGAAACCGGGAATATTAGCGCAAACACTACTGACAATAAGGCGATCGCGTCTAGCCTGATTGAACCTCATGATTATTGTTATCGGAAGTCTCAGGATCTTTTGTCTCTTTTTCCTTCTTAGCTAAAGCCTCCTTCAGCTTTTTTTGTACTTCCTCTTCTTCCTCTGGTGTTAACTTTTCAGATTCAGGACTAGCGTTAATCCTTGCCGCCTTAATGCGGTCAACAGACTCAAGCAGATCCCTGAGTTCAACATACTCCTTGCCTTGACGAGCAACTCTCATTGCTGCATCGATGACGGCATTCTTGATATCTCTACCACAAACATCTTCCACCTGTGCAAGTCGTTCTGGGGACACATCTTTTGCCAGTGGCATTTGTGCGGGAAGATGTCGTCTCCAAATCTCTCGACGGCAGGTTTCATCTGGCATGGGAAAACGCACATTGCGAACCCGTGTTTCAAATGCTTTGTCGTAGTTTTCTACCAGATTTGTGGATAAAATCGCAACGCCTCGAAAGCGCTCCAAACATATAAGTAACTGGCTACGCATCGAGTTGATGGCTTGCTCCGATCCTTGCGTAACATTTGTTAGTCGCTTGGAAAGCAAAGAATCTGCTTCGTCTATAAATAGCAAAGCATTATCTCGCTCTGCTGCTTGAAAGATTGCCTCCACATTCTTTGGTCCTTCGCCATGATACATGCTCTCTATTTGAGCATAGCTGGCAACTAAAATTGGGCGCTTGATTTTGGATGCGATCGCGTGTGCTGCCAGCGTCTTTCCAGTTCCTGGCTTACCGTGAAAGGGACGCTCAGGCGAGTTCAAGTGCCTGAGTTTTAATGGTATGAGCGATCGCACTACAGTTTTATTACGGGAGTAGGGTGCGATCGCTTGCAATTGAACAGACGCAAATCTGATTGTCAGGTTCTAACACCCATTACCATTCATAACAACCAATCGTAGCCTGTTCTTCAAGTCATCGGATACAGGCAGTTTGCCAATTTCAGTCAATAGTTTGCTGTGCTGCTCATTTTGTCGTCGCTGGCAATAAACTTTCACCAGGAAATTATCAATACCAACTTTAGCTACAGCATCAGCAACTAAGCCTGCAATTCCGAGAACGGCTATACCACCGATCATTCCAAATGGGCCGCCAAGTGCTGCAAGTGCAGTTGTGAGAGCCGCACCACCGGCAAAACCCGTAGTAGCTATTGCAATGGCTAGTAACACACCAGGCAGTCCCAGGGCTGCCACTTTTCTAATCACTTCATCCATTTTGAATTCCTCCTGAAATTAAGTATGTAGGGTGGGCATCGCCCACCACAAACCTTGCAACTCTGACGCAAATTGGGATTAAAACTCCCATTCATGGCCTGGATCGTCAAGGGCAGCTCTGACTGAGGTTAAATCAGCGAGTTCCTTGAACGGACTAGACTTTGCTATTTCTGTAATTGAATGCAGGGCTAAGGTTAACTGGCTAGTATCGCCCTTTGCTATTGCCTCATCGACTTTACTAAACAGAAAGCGAAAGTTTTTAGCACGTTCATCGAACGAGCGATCGAGATACTTTATCAGAGCATCACGATTGGCTTTAATCTGAGCAACGGTTGCTTTTTCCCAAGCTTCGATGCCACGCCGTTTAGTTTGTTCTTCCTCTGCAACTATCTTGTACTCGGTGTAGGCTTGAACAATATCGCGCAAGCATTCAGCAGCGGAGCCTACACCAATAACTTCTACAGGAACTCTCTTGGCTGTCATGTCTATTTGCCTGGTAAGTTACGGTATTTCTCTAGGATGGTTAAAGTGCCGAGGTTGAGCTTGCCTTCACCGTTCAAGACTGGGGTTTTCAAAATTTCTACAAGTCCCTTCATAAGAATTGCTACTTGTTGAAACTTTTCGGCATCCCTGTTTGAATCAAAAGGTTGAGATTCAAGTTCATCAAGACTTGCAACAGCGCGAGTGTTAATAGAGTCAAATACACCCCGCAACTCAGTAATACGCCGTTTTACTTGTTGCGAAAAGTCTTTTGCAACGTTAATTTCTGCGATCGCTTTGTTGACTTGGGCTTCGTACTCTCGCGCCTTTGTCATGGCTTTCTCACCTTCACGAGCAGCAAAAAAGCCCCCGATCGCTAAAGCTGGTAAAACAGTGATGCCGCCTAGCACAGCAGCACCCACAGCCATACCACCACCACCCGCTGCGATCGCTCCACCGCCAAACCATGCTAAGGTTGCATTCCAAGCTGCTGCTCCACTGAGGCTGGAGATAGCTGTTCCCGTACTTGCTGCTCCTATTGAAGTAGCAACACCAATAGCACCACCGTAACCTGCTGCGGCTGCTCCAGCGGATTTAACACCAGCCATGAAATACTTTTCTGCTCCTATAGCCGCAGCTTTGTACTCCTGGATTTGCTGAACTGAAAAGTCCATCCCTTCTAAAAGCCGCTTCTCGCTTTCAGAAGCTTTCCTCCCAGTGCGCTCAAGGAAGTCAACAAAGCGCTTAATTGTGCCTCTTATGACGTTGAGTTGGAGTTGACCATATTCTTCTGCCAACTTGTTCGTGGCTGCTTCCTCTCTTTTCAACTGTTCAACAGCACGTTCGTATCGCTCTTGCGCTTCCTTGGCAAGTTTATTAGCTTTCTGACCAGGGTAAAATGAAGGCATTAAAAGACTCCTAACCGTAGTTTTTAGCAATCTTAAGAACAGGCGATCGCAACTCGCACGCACCCCTCAACCTGTTGCCATCTACGTATTTACACGCGGACATAAATCATTTATCTGTCTTCATTTAGACTATCCCTCGCGCAGTCTAATCGCAATCTAATAAGTATTAGGATTTATGTTAGGATTAGAATAGGAAATTTTTTATCGAGAATTTAGGCAATGGCATCCATTGACGCGCAGTTTGCCGAAGCCGCAAATAACTGGGATTTAGAAACTCTGTACGCAGATCTAGCATCGGCGAAGGGGAAGCGTCTGACACCCGTTGAAAAGCTGCATCTGCGGGGATTGCTCTGCGGTTACAGTCCCACTGAAATAGCGGAAAGGTTGAATAAGAGTGTTAAGGGGATTGGGGTTGACTTTTCTAACACTCTGTATTTATATGTTAAAAACCTTGTGGGCAGAGGCGATGAAAAGGTAGAAAACTGGAGGAATATTACTGAATGGCTTGAGGAAGCGGGATATAAAAGTCGCTCCTCTGCTCAACTTCAATTAAGTGATTATTTACCAGTGGAATTTTTAATCAAGAGAGCCAATATCATTATTGATAAAAATCAAATAGTAGTTGACATTAACATCAAAATATTACCCTCATCACCGTCAGAACCTCCAGGAATAGAAGATATAGATACAAATGCTAAGGTTTGATGGTTGCGATTAGGGGTGGGATCGCCTACCTAAATATCTTCAGGCATAATCACAGGAACGATCTCATTGCGATTTTTGCGGTAAATTATAAAATCGCTGTCCATAGTTAACACAGAACTTACTGAATACTGTTCACACATCCGCACTAAACAAGCATCAGCTAAAGACATTGGTACAGACTGGTAACGGGTAAGCAATTCCCCTATGCGAGTAAATTCTTCATTCAGGTGAAAGGGTATATGGATCGCGCCAGTATTAACTAAGGAAATAAGTGCTTCCTGACCCCCATAAACATTCCGTAACAGAAACAATGCTTCTGAAACAACGGCTTCACAAGTCAATAAAGGGGAAGCGATTGTAGCCAACTCCGCTGTTACCCAGTTGTGGCTGCGATCGCGGCGATCGATCGCAGCCACCAATGGCCCTGTATCTAGTAATACCCTTTGCCTCATTAATATCCGTAGCCTTCCATATATTTTTTGTTAGTTGAAAGGTCACCTGGCCCTTCTACACAGCCAATAAACTTCTCAGCCACGGTCAAAACTGATACTGGTTGCCCCTCGTTTTCACTTGGTAAGTCTCTTTTTCGCATTTGTGCTTGCAAAAACTCGACAAAATCAAGCACTTCTTGCTGTTTTTCCAATGGCAAAGTATTTAGCTTTTCTACAATTATTTCTTGAACAGTCATAGCGCCCTCATCCCAAGTCTTGTATTTAGTAACATTATGGCAGATGATAGACCGAGTAGGCGGTCAAAGTTTGTGCAGGCTTTTATTAGTAACATTATGGCAGATGATAGACCGCGCAGGCGGTCAAAGTTTGTGTAGGCTTTTATTAGTAACATTCTGGCAGATGATACCAAATTCTTATAGACCGCGCAGGCGGTCAAAGTTTGTGTAGGCGCGACTTTAGTCGTTTTAGGTGCGTTACCCTATCGCTAACGCACCCTACGCTCGTATTT
>NZ_BLAY01000234.1 GCF_020521235.1 Microseira wollei NIES-4236
CGGGCACCGACGCCCACCCCACAAGAATTTTTCTAGCTTTGTGGGGTGGGCATCTGGCGGGCACCGACGCCCACCCCACAAGAATTTTTCTAGCTTTGTGGGGTGGGCATCTGGCGGGCACCGACGCCCACCCCACAAGAATTTTTCTAGCTTTGTGGGGTGGGCATCTGGCGGGCACCGACGCGTACCCCACAAGAATTTTTTTAGCTTTGTGGGGTGGGCATCTTGCCCGCCCCACACACTTTAGATGCAAGATATAAATTCAACCCAATTGTCCGCAACAAAATTAGTTTCAATCACCATGACCCATCTTCCCAATTGGAATAAACTAGCCAAATGTTCCCTCGCTGGCGAGTTAATTACTCGCGATGAAGCACTTGCAGTCCTTCGCGCGCCGGATGAAGTAATTTTGGCTCAATTAGCGGCGGCGTACCGAGTGCGCCGTCATTATTGGGGAAATAAAGTCCGATTGCACTTTCTACTCAACGCACAGAGCGGTTTGTGTCCGGAAGATTGTCATTACTGCTCTCAGTCTAAAATTTCCACCGCACAGATTGAGAAATACCCGCTGCTAGCAAAAGAAACAATTCTGGAAGCTGCCGGACGTGCTGCACAATTAAAAGCAGGCACTTTCTGCATGGTTATCTCTGGGCGATCTCCAGGGGAAAAGGTTTTTGGCAGGGTTTTAGAAGCGGTACGGGAAATTAAAGCCAATTACGACCTAAAAATTTGCGCTTGTTTGGGTTTATTGAGTGAAGAACAAACGCAAAGATTAGCAGCAGCAGGTGTAGATCGGGTTAATCACAACCTGAATACTTCGGAAGATTATCATGGGGAAATTTGTACGACGCATAATTTTAGCGATCGCACTCAAACCGTCCACAATGTAAAAGCAGCCGGAATCACCACTTGTTCTGGCGGAATTCTCGGCATGGGCGAATCCGATGACGATGTAATTGATTTAGCATTGTCCTTGCGGAAATTAGACGTTACCAGCGTCCCGATTAACTTTTTAATTCCGATTCCCGGTACGCCTTTTGAAGGGTTGGAAAAACTAAATCCGCGTCAATGCTTGCGGATTCTTTGTTTATTCCGGTTTATACTGCCATCTCAAGAAATCCGGATAGCGGGGGGAAGGGAAGTGCATATGCGATCGCTCCAACCCCTTGGTCTTTATCCAGCCAATTCTATCTTTATTGGCGATTATCTGACCACAGCTGGACAAGCTGCCAAAATGGACTTAGAAATGATTCGCGATGCTGGGTTTGTTTTAGAAGCACCCGATGGTTCTATTTTAGAAGGAGATCCGTTAGCGGATATGCCAGAATCTTTGTCTAATCCATCATTTGTAGCTGCCAAAAAGTAAATTGTAGCCATAAAAGAAACCCGGTTTTTCTAAAAAACCGGGTGGCTGGGCGAGCGGCGATCGCATGTCCCAAAACAAAGCAAAAAGTTATAATCAATAAAAACCGAGGATAAGGCAGATTATGAACGCTAATTTATTAACGACTTTAGGCGAACCATTGACGCAATTAACTTACTCTATATTGGTTGAACAGGAAACAGAGGTAAGTTATAAAGCAACGGTGTGGGGATTGGCAGATTGTCAGGCGAGTGGAGAGACGAAAGAGAGTGCGATCGCAAATCTACGCCATCTTTTAGCACAGCGTTTAGAAAAAGCTGAAGTTGTTTCCCAGGAAATCCAACTCTCAAAATTAACTTACGCCGTAATGGTTGAAGAAAAAGAGGGAAATTATCAAGCAACAGTGTGGGGGTTACCAGAAATCCAAGCAACTGGAGAAACGAAAGAAGCTGTATTAAAAAGTATCAACCAGCTTTTAACAGCACGTTTGGAAAAAGTAGAATTTATTACTGATAAAATCGATTTACCTGCTAAATCAGAGCATCCTTGGATGAAATTTGCTGGTAAGTATAAAGGCGATCCACTGTTCGATGATATGGTGGCAGAAATTCAAGCTTACCGCCGCGAAATCGATGCAAAGATGGAAGCATATGACAGACAACTCCAACAACTTGCATCAGAAAATCCTTGGATAAAGTTTTCAGGAATGTATAAGGATAATCCTCTGTTTAATGATATGGTAGCTGAAGTTGAAGCTTATCGCCGCGAACTCGATGCAGAAATGGAAGAATATTATCGTCAGATGGATGCAGTGGAGGAAAATAAGTGAGTTTGTGGATACTCGATACAGATCATCTGACACTTTGGCAAAATGAGCATCCACTTGTAAAACAGCGTGTCGATCGAGTTAATCGTCAAGAAATTGCTGTCACAATTATTTCAGTGGAAGAACAAACGCGAGGATGGCATAATGTTATCAGACAATCTGGTCAATCCGATCGATTGCTATGGGCATATAAAGGATTACAAGATGGCGGAGCATTTTTCAATCAAGTCAATGTACTTGAGTTTGATCTAGATGCTTACAATTGTTATACAGATTTGCTGAGACAAAGAATCCGTATTGGTACGCAAGACTTACGCATAGCTGCTACTGTAATTTCCAGAAACGGTATTCTGGTAACGCGAAATCGGCGGGATTTTGAAAGAGTTCCAGGTTTGGTGTTGGAAGATTGGAGTCAACGATCCTGGTAGGGGCACGGCGGGAGAAAACCTTATCGTTAAGAGCAAAGCTTATTGATGCCGTGCCCCTACAACCCATTGTAATCATTTACTATTCCTAGTTGTTCGGGTTTGATGGGGTTTTCGTGCCAAGAAGAGTGTTTGAATAAAGAAGATAATGCGATCGCTCCTCAATTTGATTGGGGGATTTGGGAGCGATCGCATTTACAGTTTTCTCGAAACTATCCGATACCGAATAGCTTGGATAACAAGGGAAGTATATTATTCCACGCTTCTAGCAAAGTTGCCCCAGTTTGTAATCCAGAAAAGATTCCTTTCAACATTGTAATAGCATTATCTGCTTTCTCCTTCTCTTCTCCATCATTAGAGCTTTGAGCTGCTTTGGCAATTTCTTCTACTTGCTTCAAAGCTTTTATCTTGTTCTTTTCATCCAAATCAGGCTCAGTTTCAATAGCTGTTTTTAGCTTTTCTAGAATCTCTTTTATTCCTGGTTGTTCTGGATCGGAAGAACCAGGTAATTTTTCGATTGAAACTGATATATCTCTGACAGTACTTGTTACATCCCCTTTAACAGAACTCCTCGATATGAAACTTCCGCCATGAACTTTAACATTGGTAGAGCTATCTTCCATTTTATTACCTCTTTGGAATGGTTACTGAGATGTCTTTAGCGACAGAACTTAAATTACCTACGACTGTTGAATCTGAGACTAAATGACCTCCTGGTGCTATAACGCTTGTAGATCTATCTTCATATTTTAGAGATTGATCGATAGATTGATTGTGAAAGTTAATAGTGAAATATGCTTCTTCATTACTACTCTCCATGAATTTGTATAATGCTAAAACTACATCTTCTTTAAAATCTGTGTCATTAATAATAAATTCTTTCTTTTCTCCAGAATTAAAAGACATTTCAAGTTTATACTCTTTTGGCTCTGTTTGTAAATCTAGACTATTGGCTATAAGACCAGAAACAGCTAACAAAAGTAGCCCCATGCCCAATATTTTTGCTGCTCCTATATTGGCTATGTTTACTAAAACAAATCCTACCGCGTATATGACAAGCAAATATTTATTAGGCAATACATTACTTATTTTAATTTTTTTAACTTCGCTGACTTTAAAGCCAGTAATGTTCCGAAATTGATATACAGAATCTCCAAATTTTGCTATCTTCTTATCTAGGTATAAACTTGTAACTCTTTCTCCTGTGGTATAGGACATTTTTATTTAATCGACTATTGATTCAAAAACAGGCTAATTTGAAAAATAAAACCAACCTTAGATGGGATATTGGTTAAGGGTATTTATTGTTTCAAGAAATTGAACTCATAATTAACAAATGAATTACCCGCTTCTGATCAAAGGGTATACATTGATTTTCCAAATGTTGAACACTTTGCCAAGTTTTTAGCATTGACTATCTGCTCTCAGCTATTCTTTATTTAATTTAAACTAGCTATAACTAGCCGTCTCCTGATGAGTATCAGGAAGTATGTTAGAATTACATCAGTAATTTACGCTACTTCCAGCTATGGCATCGGCTAATGAGCAGTTTACCCAGGCGGCGAACCACTGGGACTTGGATACTCTGTACGCAGACTTGGCATCTGCTAAGGGGAAGCGTTTGACACCTGTGGAGAAGCTGCACCTACGGGGGTTGCTTTGCGGTTATAGTCCAGCTGAAATAGCGGAAAAGCTTGGCAAGGATGTTAAGGGAGTTGAAACCGATCTGTGTGCCACTATTTACAGGTATGTTAAAAGTCTGTTGGATAAATGTCATGAAAAGATAGGTAATTGGAGAAATATTACTGAATGGCTTGAGGATGCAGGATATAAATCTCAGTCAAATGCTCAAGTGCCAGTTAATAGTTTGCTACCTGGAAATAGTGTAGTTAATATAACTAATATAAATATTGATAAAGATCAAATAGTATTTCTAATTAATTTGAGAATACCAACATCAAAAATTTCAGATTTGTCAATAAAAGATCTAAATATTGACGACAGCACTGCTAGCTAGAGTTTTTGTACAATTAATGCTGTAGTAGGGTGAAATACGCGCACTCTCTTCACAACAAGCGATCGCATCCTCATTAAGGAATTGGCAAGTGAACAATTTGGTCTTGATATTCCTCCTCAAAAGAACCACCCGCAATCAAAATCAACTCTTCAAGCGTTTCTGCAATACTCATATCAGGATTAAGAATCAAAATACCCGGTACGTGACGATTTTGTGTGATATGTTCAATTAAGTGTACGGGCATCGAAGTGCGATTATTTGTCACCAATACAAAGTTATATTCTTCACACCAAATCAAAATTTCCGGGTCTAACGTATCTCTTGCAGGACACCCAGGTTCTCCTACTGCACGCACTACTAAATCCGGTTCGCGTCGCCGCAGTTGATGGGTATAAACTGGATTGACATTTTCATCAATGAGATATTTAAGCATTGCTTGCCTTTCTCATCGCTTCTTTTGCTGCCTTAATTTTCATCAATCTTTGCACAACTGGCGGCGGATTGCGTTTTTGTTCTTCCCGCATTTTGTGTCCCCACTCTAGCCAGTCAGCCATATATTTTCTAACTTCTTCTTTCTTGTGCAAGTAGTAAAGAATTGTGGCATAAACTTGTTCCAGAGTCAGGGATGTATAAATATTGGCGATTTCCTCTGGAGTCCTGGCGCGATAGATATACTCGTACAAAATAGTTTCAATCCCGATTCGCGAACCTTTGAGACGAATGTCATTAGGTGCGAGAAAGTCAAAGTAATCTTCTAGTTGCATAGTTCAATTTCTCCTTATATCAATTATTGTATCCACAGGCGATCGCCAATTCTCAATTAAATGCTCACAACTGTAGCTTTACCTTTTTCTGCTGTGGGCAAAATAGACAGAATATTAGGGACGAGGGGTTTGAGATCGGCTAATCGGTTTGATGATGCCTGTAGTACGAGAACAGCAATGTTAAATGTTGGTAGGTTTTGCTGGAATGACAAATTGCGGTCTACTGTAATAAAAACATCGAACTCGGCTTCGGCGAGGGTAAGAAGTTGACCATTCTTAATTCCTGGCCATCCCATTTGCGGAACTGTCTTTACCTCATAAGTTGTCAGTTCCCTCGCTAGTTTGCGGTCGATACACTCATCAAGTAGCAGTTTCATGCTATGCAACCATATTCGTAATTTGCGTTTCCATTATTTCTAGCAAACTAATCACCTGCTTTCTTGTTACAGTCGGAAATCCATCCAAAAATTCATCAATAGATTCTCCCGCTTTCAGATAATCCAAGAGCGTTTGAACGGGGACTCTAGTTCCTGTAAAAACTGGCGTACCCCCCATAACTTCTGGGGATGAACTGACGATTTGGTTATTGGTAAGCATACAGGGTTATACAATCTTAGGTCAGATATTCACCATGTTAGGCTGCTCTTACTGTAACTGCACATAGGATGCGCGATCGCTCGTTCTGCTCAAAACCGCTAAAATCTAGATCCAGCAATCGGTATAGACGCCACGATCCTCACTATCCCCGACGACACCACAAGACTTTCGATGCCGTGCCCCTACTTTAACCTATACATAGAAACCCGGTTTTTCCAAAAAACCGGGTTTCTGGCGTCCAAAAAAAGCAGCTACCCCGTTTCCAGAGTAGCCGCCTATTTTTCTTTTAGATAATCCTTTTATCGGTTTATCTGAAACCAACAGCTGCTTGCCATACGAAGGCTAACAGCAAGAAAAACACGGGAATCACAGGTAGAACATCTACCAGGGGGTCGAAAATTGAGTAAGCTTCCGGCAGTTTTGCCAACAACAGCGCCGCTTCCATGAATTATGTTTCCTCTCCAACACAGTTTTCATAATTGTCGTATATCTTAACATGTTATGGATCTGATGAATCGGGTGCAGGCGCAAGCCATTTGGCAAATTCTTCGGCAAAGCGATCGTCCACTATCGCCTCCCTGATCCGCTGCGTAAAACGGATCAGTTCGGTAATGTTGTGTATCGATAGTAACGTGTAAGCCAAAATTTCCCGCGACTTCACCAAGTGGCACAAATAAGCGCGGCTAAAGTTCTGGCAAGTATAACAAGGGCAACTCTCATCTAAAGGTGTAAAATCTTCCTTAAATTGAGCGTTTTTCAGGTTCCAGCGTTCCCCGTTTACCATCGCCGTCCCGTGTCTCGCCCACCTGGTGGGTATAACGCAATCGAATAGATCGACACCAGCGGCGATCGCTTGCGTCATTTCCCGATATGTCCCCACCCCCATCAAATATCGCGGCTTCTCGAACGGCAAAATCGGTGTAGTAACTTTTACAATCTTTTCTATCAGTGCCGCCGGTTCCCCCACACTGACGCCGCCAATCGCATAACCGGATAAATCCAAGTCTACCAAAGCTTTTGCGGCTTCTTGCCTCAAATCTGGATAAACCCCGCCTTGCACAATTCCAAACAATGCCTGCTCGGCACGCCCGTGTGCCTTGATACATCGCTCTAACCAGCGGTAAGTCCGCCCAGTTGCCGCTTCCACCTCTTCTCGACTCGCGGGGTAAGGCGGACATTCGTCAAACGCCATAATTACATCCGCCCCCAGCGCGTTTTGAATCTGAATCGATCGCTCTGGGGTTAATTCAATGACGCGCCCGTCATACGGTGAGCGAAATGTTGCTCCCTCTTCAGTAATTTTACGTATTTCACTTAAACTGAAAACCTGAAATCCGCCCGAATCGGTGAGCATCGGGCCGTTCCATCCCATAAACTTGTGGATTCCACCACCACTGGCTACAATATTTTCTCCTGGTCGGAGGTGGAGGTGATAGGTATTCGCTAATACCATCTGTGCCCCCGTGTCCCGTAATTGCGCGGGGGTCACGGTTTTAACAGTAGCGAGGGTTCCTACGGGCATAAAGCGCGGTGTTTCTACAATTCCATGTGGCGTAGTAAAAACACCTACACGCGCTTTAGTATGGCTACAGCGAGCCTGACATTGAAAAGAAAATTTGTAGCTCAAAATTAATTCAAACCGGCTGATATAGCTAGGGGCTAGGGGCAATGGGGTTGAAGGGTCTAGCAATCTTGGATTTCAGGCTCTAAGAACGTTCATTATGCCAGTGCGGTTGCTATATTTGGCAAAATAGGGCATCGGGCAAAAGTAATTCTCACCCGCTCACCCGCTCACACAGGCGAGACGCCTGTGCTACCCTGCACACCTGCACTAGATTAAAAAGGCTCATCATCTTCGTCAATTTGCAGATCCCACTTACCGGAGAGGACTTGATCGACGACTGCATCTAGGGCGGCGGCATTAAATTTGGCGGTGCATCGCTCTTGCAGGGAATTTGAGCTTGGAATCAAGCGCAAGCGGCGACTATCTTGAACTAGATCGAAATAGCACTCGCACTCTGGGGATTGTTTTAATTCTAGATAATCGAAACTATAGAGATTCAAATAAATTGCGCGGTTAGCCACTAACGTAGCGCGATTTGGATCGGCAAAGACTTCCAGCACGTATCCTTCTCCCTGACTTTGCAAGCGTTCGTCCTGGATGTGGAGATAACGGACGTGGTGCAAATCTGCTAGCAGTCTATGCATGTCCAACTTGTTAACAACAATGCCCGTATCGATAATACAGGGAGCTGGCAGCTGAGTAGGGGATGGATCGTGTCGCATAAAGATAAAGACCTTTGGCCTCAACGCGCCTTGATATTGGCAGGAAATTGGTAGATACAACAACAGGGGTCAGACCCTACAGGCTTGCCTTAAGATTAAAAACATCCAGCAGCCTGAAACAGGATGCCTCAAATCCAGGGTATGGGTTGGGCGAAGACTTGTAGAATCGGCTTTAATTCCAGAATAGCTGGTATGTCCGAAATAATCACTATATTATTTGGAGAATTTATCACCGCTTCGTAATGGATTTTACTTAGTTGACGACCTCAAATCTAGCTATTTGATACACGCACTGGCGTAGGGATACGGTAGGCGGTAGGAGTGTGACGGTGAATCATCGACGCTTGGAACAATCGAAAAGCCCATTTTGGCAAAGACAGGGGGCGGCACTCGCCGCCGCGATCGCATTCTACACCTGTCTCCCCGTGCCCACGAGTTGGACGCTCGCCTTCCGGGGAATGGCGCGCCTCGCCCCCCTAATCGGATTGATGATTGGGGGACTGTTGGGATTGCTTGATTTTGGCTTACAACAGCTGGGAATGCCTGTCCTCACCAGATCTGCCCTCGTAGTTGTGACGTGGATCGCTTTGACTGGAGGACTGCATCTTGATGGAGCGATGGATACGGCGGATGGACTGGCAGTTCAAGATCCCGAACGTCGCTTAGAGGTGATGTCAGATAGCCTGACGGGGGCATTTGGGGCGATGGCAGCGATCGCGGTATTACTGCTCAAAACCACCGCTCTGTGCGATCTAGAATCCTATCGCCCGGTTGTGTTAATGGCAGCAGCGGGGTGGGGAAGGTGGGGACAGCTGGTGGCAATTATTTCTTATCCTTACCTCAAAGCAGAGGGCAAAGGTGCCATTCATAAAGAATCGATTCATTCCCCAAACGATTTGTTGCCGGGACTGCTGCTATTGTTGGCACTAAGCGCCTTACAAATTTTCCTGGATCGGCGTAGTTGGATTTTAGCCGCTGGGATGACCTTTGGTGGAGGAGCGATCGCAGTTCTCACAGGTGCCTGGTTCAATCATAAATTGGGCGGTCATACCGGCGATACTTACGGTGCCGTCGTCGAGTGGACAGAAGCTTTATTACTCTGTCTGCTCACTGGTCTTTAAATTGGTGGGTAAGACGAGGAGAGCTAATGGCTAATTGCTAATGGCTAATTGTCTAACCGAAAAATATTCGCATGAGCAACGAGCAATTAGCGATGCGAGCAACCCATTATGGTTGTAACTAGCAACTTGAGTTAGTTACATCAAGGGATAGCTTTTGCCTTCTTGAAAAGTAGCCATTAGCCATTAACCATTAGCCATTAGCCATTACCGCTTGATGTAACTAGCAACTTGCGTTATTACTGAACGGGTCGCAACCGCGTTACCTTAAGCTTAAAATCACCCCCTGCGGTTTCGCCGAAAGCTCGCACCCGGACAATATAAGTCCCTCCATCTTTAATGCGCGTGAATAAAAGCGAGTTAGTGCTGCCATCTGGGCCATCATCATTTTCCGCTACCGTTGCGCCGTCTTTAGATAGCAGCGTCACAATCGTATCAAAGCCCTCAGACGTTAGATCGATCGCTACATTGTCTCCCGCAGTCAGAGTTACCGTATAGTCCCGCGCAAACCCGCCCTGTCCCGTGGGAATATCTTTATCTGAGAGGTTACCGCTCACCTCGCCACCAGGGGGTAAAGGCTGTGGATTATACGCCTGACATTGTTGAGCGCGAACAGATCCAGCACACAGACTGAGCGCTAGCAAAGTGGCAGGAACTATCGGGACAGATCTAAACCGAGTAGCGAAAGCTTGAATCATGATAAACCGCAGTATTTCGGCAAAAAAAGCGTAAGCGTGTTAATTATAGAGGTCGCTGTTTAGACTTTCTTTGATTGGCAGCAGCCGCATCTTAAATTTATCTAAAAATTATCGAGAAACATTCTGCCCTGAAGCAGCGATCGCTACCAAACCATATACCCTTATCCCTTGTCGGCGCAACACATCAGCCGCCGCCCGCGCCGTAGCCCCAGTTGTGTAAATATCATCTAATAGCAGCACGCTGGCAGTAGGACGTGACTTTTGCCAATTTTTCCCCACTGCAAACGCGCTCTTCAGGTTTTTCTCCCGTTCGGCCGCTCCTAGTGTAAACTGAGCTTCAGTTTCCCGCACTCGTTCCAAGCCGTGTCGCTGTAAGGGTAATCTTGTTACCTGACAAAAACTTTCTGCCAGCAATTCGGCTTGATTATATCCGCGCTGGCGCAGCTTGTTCCCGTGCAGGGGAATCGGGACGACTGTCAGTTTCTCAGTCCCAGCGAGGTCAGAATTGAGCCATGCTTTACCGAGCCATTGTCCCAAGGGTTGGGCGATTTGGGGTTTATTATCGTATTTCAGCACAGCGAGCGAAGTCTTAACCGCACCGCCATAGCTACCCCAAGCAAACACTGGCAACTCAGAGTGCCAAAGTTGCCTCGCGCTATTGAGTTGACAGCGTTGCAGTTGTCGCTGACAGTACAGACATAACACTTCCGGCGTTTGACGCTGGCAGATGGGACAATTCGATTGCAGAAATAAACTTAACAAGCCGTTAATCTTTGGTATCCGGATTCCCATGTAGAATCTAATTCGCACTCCTTGCGATCAACCACCCGCCGCGAACGTCACCATAATCAAAATGGAAAGTAAAAGACCGGGACTTAGTAATAATGCTAACATTCCTAGCTCTTGTAAAGACATAATACTAACCTCTGCTACATAGGCTTTTTCACCTTACCAAAACTACTTTTTATTCTCATCCATCTCCAGGCTTATGCTTCCCTAAATTTATCTAATTTTTAGATTTCTCTTACTTTAACGAGATATCTTGCCCCCCTCACAGACTGGTTGGTCAAAGTACTACCCTACCAATCTTTCTCTCTCCTACCTGGACCTTAAAACTATGGCTCAAATCGCAGTTTTTACCATTCCAGTTTATGCTTTGATTGTGATTTTTGGCGGCGTTTTCGGTTACCTCAAAGCCAAAAGCAAAATGTCTCTCATATCTGGGCTATTCAGCGGTGCAGCTTTATTAGCAACCTGGTTGTTGCCGGGAGCGACAGGGATAAAATTGGGGATAGCAACTGCGATCGCCGCCGTTCTTTTAATTACTTTTATTATCAGGTTTGTTCGCACTCGTAAATTTATGCCAGCCGGTTTGATGATGTTGTTGAGTTTAGCAGCAACTATTGCGTTCGCCTTGGGTTGGCTGGCCTAGGCATATTTTTTCTGGCAAAACCCCGCGAACACAGTTTACATTTTGTGGAATAGGGGAATGAAAAATGTGCGAAAATAGCAAAAACCTAAGCTGTGCTTCCCTTGGAGAGCCTAACCAGTAATTTTTCGGAATTAAAGGTTGCAGAGAATACAAGGCTGTTGCTAGTAGGTGAGAATTTAATCGACAATTTTGACCAAGCCATGCCGGACGCCATAAAGTAGACGGTTAATGATGACTTGATCTGCTTCGCTGAGAGAATCATTTAACAGGGCAGATCTAATCTGATATCGATCGGCAAGCGTCATTATACCAGAAACCATGATCTGACCGGAGAGCGCTTCGATGGTAGCGGAGTGCCAATAGAGTTGAGATTGCATAGCAGTAAGGCAATAGCGAAACTCAGCTATTTTAATATCGTCAAATTATTGAGGAAGTTAGGTGATTGGCAGCATATAAAAAACGTGAGAATAGTCCGGCAATATTGTGATATGGATTGCCGAAAAAATGTGACGATTTTGTCCGATTTTAGTGACACAGATCATAGAAAAATAGCGAATTTGCTCAACCGTAGACGGGGTGCGATCAGATCTTGCACCAATAGACGGGCAGGCGGGACGCCCACCCCACAAGAGATCAATTTTGCTTGTGGGATGGGCATCCTGCGGGTCCGCTCACCCCACAAGAGATCAATTTTGCTTGTGGGATGGGCATCCTGCGGGTCCGCTCACC
>NZ_BLAY01000235.1 GCF_020521235.1 Microseira wollei NIES-4236
GTCCCGAACCTGAAGCTAGATTCTCACGTGTTACTCACCCGTCCGCCACTTGGTATTTCTACCCCGTTCGACTTGCATGTGTTAAGCAGACCGCCAGCGTTCATCCTGAGCCAGGATCAAACTCTCCGTTGTATTTGCGAAAAGTTTTTTTTGGCTGCCGTTGCGTTTTTCTCGCCCCGGCTGTTTTAATTTGTTTTTTGCGAGGCTTGTTTGGTTTTTGCTTTCAAACTATGCTTTTTTCCTGGTTCGTTGCGCTGGAGAGCTTTTAGCTTTTGCTTGCGCTAGGCTTTCTCTCGACCGCTTTACTAATCTAACAATTCCACAAGGGTCTGTCAACCCCCAAAGCCAAAAATTTTTTTAAAGCCTGAAAGTCGCTTGTGACAAGGAATTTGGGGTAGATTAGTCGTGGAAGACTAGAAAAACTCGCAAAAAAAGTTTTAGCTGTGACTGCGATCGCCAATCTACCCCCGGATATAGTGCTGCACCCCCTGCTACAGAGTTGGCTGATAGAAGATATTGGCAGGGGCGATCGCACAACTCAATCGCTCTTCACCACCGGCGTCGGCGTGGGAGAAGCCAAGTTGATAGCCAAAGAACCTGGTATCGTTGCTGGGTTACCCATCGCCGCAAGAGTGTTTCAGCTTTTGAATCACCAGGTTAGCTTTGTCTCCCAGGTGCCTGAAGCGCAGCCTTGTCAGAAAGGGCATGTAGTTGCTCGCCTTCAGGGGCCTTTAGATGCTTTACTGATGGGGGAGCGGGTTGCTTTAAACTTGGTGATGCGGCTGAGTGGGATTGCCACTCTCACCCGTCAATATGTAGAGAAAATTGCAGATTTACCCGTGCAACTGGTGGATACTCGCAAAACAACCCCAGGGCTAAGACTGCTAGAAAAGTACGCGACTCAAGTGGGAGGCGCGGTGAATCACAGAATGGGACTGGATGATGCGGTGATGATTAAGGATAACCACATCGAGGCGGCGGGGGGTATTGGGAATGCGATCGCCAGCATCCGAGGCAAAATCCCCTATCCTCTCACGATTGAAGTGGAAACCGAAACCCTGGAGCAAGTACAACAAGCCCTAGAACACGGTGCTGATATCATCATGTTGGATAACATGCCCCTCGATTTGATGCGCCAAGCCGTGCAGACGATTCGCGCCACCAATAACCGGATCAAAATTGAAGCATCGGGCAACATTACCTTGGAAACGATTCGCGCCGTAGCCGAAACTGGCGTAGACTACATTTCCAGCAGCGCCCCGATTACTCGCTCAACTTGGCTAGATTTGAGCATGAACATAGATGTTAGTACGATGGAATAGAGCAGTACCCTGCTTGATTCTGCCGCCAAACCCCAATGAACCCTACTCTCGAAAAACTCAAAAATCAATTTGCACAAGCTCTAGTCGCAGCCTTTGGCTCTGACTATGCTGGGGTAGACGCCATGTTGGTGTCTGCTAGTAACCCCAAGTTTGGCGATTATCAGTCAAATGCAGCTTTGTCCCTGGCTAAGCAGCTGGGAAAACCGCCTCGCGCGATCGCAGAAACTATCATCCAGCATCTAGATGTTTCTGACATCTGCGAAACACCCTCTGTAGCAGGGCCAGGTTTTATCAATTTCACCCTAAAACCGGCATACCTAGAAGCGCAGCTAAATGCAATTCAAACAGATTCTCGCTTAGGAATCGCACTGGCAAAAAATCCCAAACGGGTAGTTGTCGATTTTTCCAGCCCCAATATTGCTAAGGAAATGCACGTCGGACACCTGCGTTCGACTATTATTGGAGATTGCATTGCCCGAATTTTAGAATTTCAAGGTGAAGATGTCCTGCGGTTGAATCATGTAGGTGACTGGGGAACTCAATTCGGCATGTTAATTGCCTATCTGCGGGAAGTTTGCCCGGAAGCTTTGACAACTGCCAATGCTTTGGATTTGGGCGATTTAGTGACTTTTTATAAAAAGGCTAAACAGGGGTTTGATGAAGATGAGGCATTCCAAGAAACAGCCAGACAAGAAGTAGTGAAGCTGCAAGCAGGGGCAGAAGATTCTCGGCGGGCGTGGCAGTTGCTGTGCGAACAATCTAGACGAGAGTTTCAAGTTATTTATGACCGTCTCAATATACATCTAACAGAACGGGGTGAATCGTTTTATAATCCGTTGTTGCCAGCAGTTGTAGAAGACTTGGATAAGGCAGGTTTGTTGGTAGAAGATGCAGGGGCTAAGTGCGTTTTTCTAGAAGGATTTACTAACAAAGATGGTCAGCCTCTGCCATTGATTGTGCAAAAGTCTGATGGAGGATACAATTACGCTACAACCGACCTAGCAGCACTGCGCTACCGGATTCAAAAAGATGGGGCAGATCGGATTATCTATGTTACCGATGCTGGTCAAGCAAACCACTTTGCTGGAGTGTTGCAAGTAGCAAGAAAAGCTGGGTGGATTCCAGATAACGTCGAGATAGATCACGTTCCCTTTGGCTTGGTATTGGGAGAAGATGGGAAAAAGCTGAAAACCCGATCTGGGGAAACGGTGCGACTGAAAGATTTGCTCGCTCAAGCGATCGCACACGCTCGTGCTGTTCTCGAAGACTGCCTCAAGAAAGAAAACCGTGAGGAATCTGAAGAATACAAAGCTCAAGTTGCCCAAGTTTTTGGCATTAGCGCGGTCAAGTATGCTGACCTGAGTCTGAACCGCATCAGCAATTATATCTTTAGCTACGACAAAATGGTTGCTCTTCAGGGCAATACTGCTGTTTACCTACTTTATGCCTACGTGCGGATTCAGGGAATTAGCCGCAAAGGTGATATTGATTTTAAGGATTTGGGAGCAGATGCCAAGATTCTGTTGCAGGAAAAAGAGGAATTAGTACTAGCTAAACATTTATTACAGCTTGGTGAAGTTATCAGTAACGTCGAACAAGATTTGCTTCCAAATCGCGTTTGTGAATATCTGTATGAACTTAGCAAAAAGTTCAACCAGTTTTTTGAGCAATGTCCCGTCCTTTGGTCAGAAGAACCTGTGCGGACATCTCGATTGATGTTGTGCGATTTAACGGCTCGAACGCTACAACTAGGATTATCTTTGCTGGGAATTCAAGCACTGGAGAGGATATAGAAATCGAAGCATTTCTTTGTGTTCTTCGCGTCTAATTCGCTACCCTTGAATCCCTAAGCGCATCCGCAAGCGTTAGCGAACGCTAACGCGGTTTTTTAACGAACCGCAAAGGTGCGAAGTACACGAAGTATTGTAGGGGCACGGCATCCGAGGAACTTTATGCTTGCGACAAAACTTACTGACGCCGTGCCCCTACAACAAACGGGATTGAAAGCAAAAAGTCTAATGATTCAGATGCAACCGGACTTGATATGATATATTATCAGTTCTAACTTTGTACAATTCGCTGTTGATACTCTTGCTCAGTCATCAATTCTTGCGTACTTTCCACCCTATCTATAAATACGATTCCATCTAAATGGTCGTATTCGTGTTGAAAGATTCTGGCGACAAAATCAGTTAATTCATGCCGATGCAGCTTGCCATCCCGGCTGGTATATTCAACTTCAATTGCTTGATATCTGGGAACTAATCCTCGAATCCCTGGAACGCTGAGACAGCCTTCCCAACCTTTTACAATGTCGGTAGAATGAGCAATAATTCGAGGATCGATCATCGCCGTCGGTTCCATTGTTGGGGCGTTGGGATACCTGGGATTTGGACGCGATGCTACGATAAATAAGCGATAAGATTCAGCAACTTGAGGTGCTGCAATTCCAACGCCGTTCGCTTTGGCGACGGTTGCAATTAATTCATCTATCAATGTTTGAATGCACTCATCGGCAAGATTGTCAATGGGTTTAGCTTGCTGGCGTAGGATGGGATTGCCTAATTGAATGATTTCTAGGATTTCAGACATAGGTAGATTAGGTTGTGAAATGCGATCGCTTAACTTAACCGTATCCTAAAACTAACGACGTTGGCGGGCAGGAAGCGCCCCAAGCTCGACTTCCCCCTGCTGAACTTGCCCATCGCGTTGGTATTCGATCGGCAAGCGATCGCCCACTTTACGCTTTTCGATCGCTTGCTGAATTTTGTCAGCTGTCGTAACATCCTGATTATCCAGTTTTTGAATCACATCTCCAGGCTTAATTCCAGCTTTATCAGCAGGAGAATCACGAGCCACCCTTAAAACTAACACTCCCCGATCCGCCGCTACAATTAATTTGCCATCAGTAGCATTTTTGATTCTTTCTTTAACTTCAGGCGAGAGCGTCACCATTTGAATGCCTAAAAAAGGATGTTCGACTCTGCCTGTCGCAATCAGCTGTTGAGCAATCTGTTGGGCGCGATTAATCGGTATGGCAAAACCTAACCCTTGGGCGCCGCCAATAATAGCCGTATTAATACCAATTACCTCACCGCGACCATTTAATAAAGGGCCGCCAGAATTACCGGGATTAATTGCCGCATCGGTTTGAATAAAACCAATGCGCTTATCGGGTGCGCCGACTTGGGAACTCGTTCTATCTGTAGCGCTGATTACGCCTACGGTTACAGTTTTATCTAAACCCAGAGGACTGCCGATAGCGATCGCCCATTCTCCCACCTGTAACCGATCCGAATTTCCCAAAGCAACCTTGGGCAAGTTACTCGCTGGAATCTTAACAACTGCGATATCCGTCACGGGGTCATCGCCTAAAACTTTACCTTCAAATTCGCGACCATCGCGGAGCGTCACCAATACCCGATCGGCACCACCCACGACGTGGGCATTGGTCAAAATCTGACCTTCAGCATTAATAATAAAGCCCGATCCGGTTCCCCGCACCGTCCGCTCAGCAGGTGGCGCATCTGGAGTGCCAAAAAATCTGCGGTAAAACGGATCGCTAAAACCTTCTGGGACTCTGCTTCTTACCGTCTTTGCTGCATCGATTCTTACCACGGCAGGCCCCACCTTGTCCACCACGGCGACCACAAAGTTAGAAGGCGTCGCGGGGATAGCAGCAACCGGAGGACTGTTATTATTAGCTGCACTGACTGAATTGCTAGGCGCTTCGGGTGTGGACTCTGGAACCGAAGTTGATTTAGGAGGCGTCGAACAACCACCCAACAAGGCGACGCCTGCTGTCACCAGTAGCAGTAAGTGACCGATAACTGGTTTTTTCCCACAGAGCTTGCGCGATCGCATAATCTTGCCGACTCTAGTTTCTATACTTCTATCTTAATCTGGGGGCAAAGGAGAGCGATAAAACTCACTTTGGCAGACAGGACTTACGCAAAGAAACCGGGTTTATACGAAAAATCGTTGGTTTGGCAACCAGAGATTTATATCATGTCCGGTCGATTACCCATAATTAGGAGTAGGGAACATTATTAACGTTATCTGTTTGTCCGAGATATCTATGATGTTCCCTATGCAACGACGCGGTGAGGTTTTTTTATTATGGGCAATTCAACCGACATGATATTACGCAGAAACAAAGGTGATTGGCTCGATTTGCGTAATTCCTGGTATATTTTGTGGCGCCAGGGTTGCGGCAAAATCTGCACAACTTCTGGGTCGTTCTACAAAGGCGAGTTAATTTCAGCCAAACTCCGAAACGAAAGTATCTCCGATATCCCGATTAATTAAGTCGCTTCTTCAAGGATTCAAACATTCTTCATTCTGCCATCTTCATCAGCCACGATCTATCAATTATTACCCAAAATTTATTTGAATTAAAATTAGCTGCCAGCGCGATCGCGCGCGCTAAAAAATTACTTGATGACTCAGCGTTCGCGAAGCGGAAGGGAGGCGTATCGCGCTGGCAAAAACATACTAAAGTAGTAAAGAAAATTCAACTTTACCCTGTCGAGGTTAACAACGGTCAGATATGAAACCCAAAATACTGACAACTATAGCACTTATTGCCAGCATCAGTGCAGCTACTCCTACTATCGTTTTCTCCCAACCTAACAAACGTCCCAACAGCTTCACACCGGGGTTTTGGCAACCCCAAGCACAAGTTGACCCCAACCGTCAGATTACGGTTATTCTTTTAAATCAGGCAGATATTCCGGTCAGCTATAGTCTGACTCCCGCACCGGAAAGTGTCTTGCCTCCTGGCGGCACCGCCAATATCAGCGTCAGTAATATTAGCCGCATCTCTGATATTGCCAATATAAATATTTACGCCCGCGATGAATTGGTATACGATTACAATGCCAACCCGACCGATAACCAAGTCTTTGTCCGCATCCGCCGCGCTGGGAGATTAGCTAGAGCGGATAAGTCTGTCTATATTGATGAACAAGGACGCGTTTATTCTTTTTAGAGATTGGTAATTGGTAATGGGTAATAGGTAATAGGTAATTGGTTGTTTTTTCTGCCAATTACCTATTACCAGAAACCCGGTTTCTTTGTAGATGTCTGATTTTTACCATAAACCGGGTTTCTTTGCTTTAAACCAATTGGTTCAACCAAGCATCGATATTAACGGCTAACTTTTGAGCCAACCGCAGTAACGGACGCATTTGCAGCAAATCTACGCGGCAGGATACGTCGCCTTGAGCGGGTGACCAATTTAACCCAGCCTGGAGATACTGAGGCATAATTTGGTGGTTGAGGCAACTGTAGTAGATCTCCTGAGCGCGGTCAAGGGATAATCCCAGGTTTAGCTTTTGTCCTACTTCGATCGTGCGCTCGATGCGTTGCACGTCGGCTTCCAAGGTAGTAGGATTCGAGTCGTGCAGCAGATGCCAAAGCGATCGCAAGATAATCCGCTCTAAAGTTTTCTTTGCTTCGGGGATATTCAGTTGACAGCGGAACAGTTTTGCTTCTTGGGCGATCGCTTCTAATTCTGTCAGTTGAATCCAACCTTTTTCACTTCCACCATCGATCTCGCTCATATCCCGTTCCAGCGATCGCGCTGCCTCTAGTGCCCGATGACACAATGCCATTTCTGCCGCTACTTGCAACTCTGGCGGTACTGGCAATTCATCCCGGTAAAACGCCATCAAAACTGCATAGTTATCTCTGTACACCTGTGTATAAAGTTGATCCAATCGCTTCAGGGTTTCCCGACTCAACAGCCGCATGATCCGATGCCGTTCTTCGGCAAACAAGTTTTGCAAGCTATAGGGGTGCGTTGCCCCACCATCTGCATCTTTAAACAGCCGGTGCATTGCCAAAATCGTGTGTGCCGCACCAGCGTGCTTGATCGCCTCAAATAGCTCGTGTTTCAACTCGCTGTAGGCGCGACGCCCTGCAAACGGTTGAATGCAACAGTGGAAATCCCATCCCCCTAAGTGCAGCACGGCAAAAACTACATGTTCGCTTTCCCAGGTAATTTCCGATACCAGCTGCAATTGACCTACCGCTAAACTCAGCGGCCCCATGCTTTGCAGTTGGTAATCGATTTGCTGTGCGGTATAACAATATACCCTATGCTCTGTGGGATAGGCGGTGAACAGGGAAGAAATCGCGTAGTGCGCGGCGACTTGCTTTAAGCTAACTTGCGCGGATAAGACCAATTCCTGGTAAACTTCAGCACCGTTCTTGTATTGGTCAACGTTGGTGGGTGCAAAACTCAACTGGCGGATAAACTCTTTTTCCAACTGTACCCCTGCAACTTCCCCAGCCAATTCGATGGCGCGGGCGGCATAGCGGAGAATTTGCACGCCTTCCGGGCGCGAGAGTTCTTCAAAAAACCAGCCGCAACTGGTAAACATCAGCAAGCTGTGGCGCTGCATTTCCAAAAGGCGCAGCGCGTCGATCTCTGCTGCGTGGGTGAGTTTTTGGATGCAGTGGCGTTGGAGGAAACTTTCGACGTTAGCTTTTGAGCGATCGCGTATCACCTTAATATATTCATCCCGCGCTTGCCACGGATCGCGGAATAAATTGCTCCCGACTTGTTCGTACACTTCAATTAAGCGATCGCGCAGCCAATTCAGTGCATCCCGCAGGGGACGCCGCCATTTTTGATGCCAGCCGTTCTGCGCGCCGCAGCCGCAATCATCTTGCCACCGCCCGACGCCGTGGGCGCAACTCCAAGCGGTTACCGGCTTGAGTTCGACTTCCCAAGTCGGGGGAAACATGCTGAGGTAATGGGCATAATTGGTTACAGACCAACCGCGCTGGGGAAATTCTTGAGTAAACGCATAGGCGAGACAGCGTTCTTTTTCCCGTTTGTGGTGACCGAAGGTTTCCCCATCAGTCGCGACGGCAATCAGTTGGCTAGTACGATTGGCTTGGATGGCGCCGCCAATTCGCCCTGCTAGGTGATGGGTACTGTTGAGGACATCGCCGAAGCCGAGATCCCGGGAGATCGGCCCATCGTAGAAGAAGATATCGATATAGTCTTTTGTGCGTTCGCCTCCCGGCAAGAAACAGCGATAGGGGCGCGTCGGATCGATCTGGGATCCGCCAACTTCAATCCAGTGGGGTGCTGGCTGTTCTTTACTAGCAATGGGACGACAGCGCAACGCTTGGGAAGGTGCCAGAACAATAAAGCGGATGTTCTCTGCAATTAACGCTTCTAACGTGGGATAGTCTACCGCTGCTTCCGCCAGCCACATGCCTTCCGGATCGCGCCCGAAGCGAGAGCGGAAATCTGCCTTAGCCCAGCGAATTTGGGTGTATTTATCGCGTTCGTTGGCAAGGGGCAGGATGATGTGATTGTATACTTGCGCGATCGCATTCCCATGCCCGTCCAACCGCATGGTGCTTTTGCGATCTGCTTCCAGAATCCGCTGATAAACCTCCACATCATACCGTTCCAGCCACGACATCAGCGTCGGGCCGATATTAAAGCTCATATACTCGTAATTATTTACGATGCCCACGAGTTGGCCTTTTTCGTTCAAAATCCTGGCAAACGCATTCGGGCGATAGCATTCGTGATGAATGCGCTCGTTCCAATCGTGGAAAGGCGTCGCACTCGGCTGGCGTTCGATCGCATCCAAGTAGGGATTCTCGCGCGGCGGCTGGTAAAAATGACCGTGGACAGTCACGAAAACGCCCGTTTTTGCAAGCGACTCAGTCCTCGGATTTGTAACGGGCGTTAACGGAGCAACACTTCCTAATTCTTCAGTTAAGGAAGCTGGCACATTACCGTAAGCATTCATAGTCTAGCGTCCAATTTGAAACAATAAAAACAATCAAAAACCGCCTTGCGCTGGCTCAAAAGCCTTCAAGGCCGCACAATTATCGCTGGGAATCAAAACCTTTCAATTGCTCTTGTGACTCCTGTAGCAATGACAAAGCACCCGCGCCCCTATAACCAAGCCGAGATCTGAATGCATTTACCAGCAAAAATAATGACTTGGCATTATTGTCAATTTAATCACGATTTTGATAGAAACCAAGATATTTTTAACGGTATTTAATAGTTTTGACCGAAAACTTAGCAAATAAAGACAATTTGTAAAAATTTCGTAAATGCGGTTGACAAGCTCTGGGGGGTTTGTAGTAAGGAATGCAGGTGATGATTCACCGAAGGCACTCTTTGCCGCTGCGTACTCCTTACTACTGACAACCGACCCCTAACCACTGACAATAGACAATGAATTTGAACAAACGACAACAGACATTGAATGCTGACCAAAGAAAATATCTTCTTAGTGCTTTTGCTGTTCATCCCCATATCCCTTGCAGCTGAGTTCTTGCATTGGGGGCCGCTGGTCGTTTTTATTACCTCCGCGATGGCTATCCTGCCTTTAGCGGCTTGGATGGGTACTGCTACCGAAGAAATCGCCGTCGTCCTCGGCCCCTCCCTGGGCGGGCTTTTAAACGCCACCTTTGGCAACGCCACCGAATTGATTATCGGCTTAGTTGCACTCAACGCCGGATTAATCGATGTTGTGAAAGCAAGCATTACGGGTTCGATTATCGGCAACTTGCTTTTGGTGATGGGACTTGCCATGCTTTTGGGAGGACTGCGGTACAAAGAGCAGGAATTTCAGCCAATTGTCGCCCGCGTCAATGCTTCGGCGATGAACTTGGCTGTTATTGCCCTTTTGCTACCGACAGCGATGAATTACACCTCCTCTGGAATTGGTGAAGTCACGATTCAGCGTCTTAGCGATGGGGTGGCGATCGTTTTAATCCTGGTGTACTCGCTAACGCTGCTGTTTTCCATGAAAACCCACACCTATCTTTACGATGTGGGGATAGCAGAAATGGAACCCGAAGAATTAGCCGAAGCGAATCTTGCCCCCGAAGAACCCCCGCAACACGAGGTTAATTTGTGGTTGTGGGTAGGCGTGCTGTTGGCATCCACCATCATGGTAGCCGTCGAGTCGGAACTGCTCGTCAGTACCCTAGAAGAAGCTACAGCCCGTTTGGGGTTGACCGCTTTGTTTACCGGGGTGATCGTCGTTCCAATTGTGGGTAATGCGGCTGAACACGCCACCGCCGTTACCGTGGCGATGAAAAATAAGATGGATCTGTCAGTTTCCGTGGCGGTAGGATCGAGCTTGCAAATTGCTTTGTTTGTCGCTCCCGTTTTGGTTCTGGCAGGTTGGCTGTTGGGAAAACCAATGGATTTAGACTTCAACCCGTTTGAAGTGGTGGCTGTAACTGTATCCGTGTTAATTGCCAATTCGATTAGTTCCGATGGGCGCTCGAATTGGCTAGAGGGTACGCTGCTGTTAGCCGCTTATACAGTCTTGGGATTAGCGTTCTACTTCCATCCAGTGATTGATGGGATTGGCTAGGATCCCAGCGGGGAAAAAAATCAACTGAAACCGGGTTTCTATGAAAAACGAAAGATCTACGCAGCAACCCGGTTTCTAGGATAGTCGAGTCAACTGAAACCGGGTTTCTTGACCTAGAAATCCGGTTTTTTTTACCAAGCTAAACTTAACATTTATTTATGTACAAACCTGGAAAAAAGTGCGATACTTGAGTTAAGGGTAAGCGACCCTAGTTTTAAAAGATATCTATTCCATTCGCTGCGGAACTGTACAGGCTGTTCAGATAACAACAAAATTGGGTGTAAACAGAATAGGTTGGAATAGACCAAGCCCTTAAGGACTTAAATTAAAGTTGAGTCAGGAGTAGTTTCTACCGTTCAGGGGTGGCTTCTACCGTGAGTATCCTATGAAGTTTTGAAACGCATTCTGAGAGGATTTACTATGACTGAAGCAACAGCAACCATTGGTCTGCCAATGCTGCAAAAAGGTAGCGCAGGCGATGCCGTCCGAATTCTACAGCGGCTGTTGACTTTTCAAGGCTTTACTACAACAGTAGACGGGCAATTTGGGCCGAAGACAGAAGCGCAGGTGAAAGCTTTCCAAAAAGCCCGTAAATTGAAAGAAGATGGCATTGTCGGGCCGAAGACTTGGCGTGAATTGAGCGAATTGTCGTAAGACGTTGGTGTGAGATCTCAAACTCAAGAAACCGGGTTTGTCAACAAAAGAAACCCGGTTTCTTAGAGAAACCGGGTTTCTGGTTTCTGCATAGAGATGAAAAGTGAGAGCGATTGTCCGAATCGCAGACCCTACCCTCAGCACGGGAACTGGTTGGCAGAAGGCGATCGCTTGTTGTTTCGTCGCTTTCTACAAATCAATAGACCGTTGTCAAGGCGAAGTGTAGGAACCTATTTACATTTGAACAATTTTTTTTGGCAACCGTTTCACCCGTTTGAGGTATTTTTGCCAAAAATAAACCTGAAAAAGCTTGGGGTGCAAAAGTACCCTACTGGGGTACTGCGGAACAGAGACAAACAAAAGTACCTTTGAAATGTAGAGACAAACACCACCTGGAGGCATTAAAAATGCAATCAGTCGATCAAGTCGAAGCAACTCGTTCTTTACCAACTCTGCGTCTCGGTAGCAAAGGCGATGATGTCAAATACCTGCAAGAACTTCTGAACTATCATGGCTACACTGTAACCGTTGACGGTATCTTTGGGGCAAAAACCGAAGCCGCTGTCAAAAAATTCCAGAAAAGCCGTGGGTTGAAGGTCGATGGAATTGTTGGACAGAAGACTTGGAACGAATTGCTCGCCGAATCTGGGTGCTAATTAAGTTGTCATCAACCATTTGCAATTCTTGTCAACCACGCATTAAATTTTGGAGAAATTAACCATGCAAGCTAACATGGAACCCGCCGCTGCTTCTATCAACATGCCAGTTCTCAAAGAAGGTGATTCTGGTGAAGCCGTCCGCTTCCTAGAACAGCTGCTGATCTGTTATGG
>NZ_BLAY01000236.1 GCF_020521235.1 Microseira wollei NIES-4236
CACGGCAAGCATAAAACCTTCCCAGGGAAAGAACATTTCCCCCGCCGTGCCCAATCCCTGCCCACCCGGTTTCTCGGCACGGCAAGCATAAAACCTTCGCTGGGAAAGAACATTTCCCCCGCCGTGCTACTACCTTCCCCCACCCTCTTCTCTATGGGAACGATAAATTTTGCAACCGGGTGTAAAAATTGGCATCCGTTGACCCGTACAATGAGTGATAAAGCATCGCAATCGTTGAGGAAGCCTCCATGCCAATGGCAGTTGGAGTTATTGAAACGCTCGGTTTTCCTGCCGTATTAGCCGCCGCTGACGCGATGGTGAAAGCGGGGAGAGTTACCCTAGTTTATTTTGGTCAAGCTGAAAGCGCCCGCCTTTTAGTCGCCATTCGAGGCGCCGTCTCGGAAGTCAAGGTGGCAATGGAAGCTGGTATACAAGCTGGGGAAAAAGCTTACGGTGGAGAAGTGGTTACCCACTACATCGTTCCCAATCCGCCAGAAAATATCGTAGCGGTTCTGCCCATCGAATATACCAAAGCCAGCGAACCTTTCCGGTAATCGATCGAAATTCCTCAAAGGGTAGCATCGGCAGTGAAAACCCCTAAAATTAATGCGCGGCGACGCAGATATTAATCAAGTCAGGAGATTAGCAATGGGACAGCAAGCAGTCGGTGCCCTAGAAACAAAAGGGTTTCCGGGTATTTTAGCAGCAGCCGACGCCATGGTCAAAGCAGGCCGCGTCACCCTTGTCGGCTACCTTAGAGTCGGAAGCGCCCGCTTTTCAGTAATTATTCGCGGGGATGTTTCTGAAGTCAAAACTGCGATGGATGCCGGTATAGCGGCGGTAGAAAATGTTTATGGTGGAACGCTAGAATCTTGGGTAATTATTCCTCGGCCTGATGAAAACGTGGTGGCTGTTTTACCAATCGATTTTTCTGCCACCGTCCAACCCTTCCGCGAAGCAGTAGAAGGTTTGAGAATTCCAGGACGATCTGGTACGTAACGCAAGTTGCGACATTGGTAATTGCTAATTGCTAATTGCTAATTGCTAATTGCTAATTGGATTTCATTGGCAGTCTGCTCTTGACAATTACCCTTCCACGGCAGAGCCTGGGAACGCCATTACCTACTACCAGATCAATTAAACAAAACAAAGGGCAGAACTATCTGCCCTTTTTCCACTCATTAACTTGCTTTTAAGAAACCGATTTTTTCCCTAGTCTCTTCCCGTGATTTTTTCCAATGCATGTTCCAGCTGGTCAGCAGGTGTTTGAATACCTTGGGTATTTTCAGGGCGTTTCATCTTGTCATAATCAGCCGTTCCTTGAATTTCATTCAAACCCGGATGGGTTTCTGACTGCTGCTTATTCATATCAAAATCGTAGGGGCTTTTACCAGCAACTGCTTCTTGAGACTTGCGCTCAATTTCAGTCAAATTGGCTTCACCTGAACCAGGGCTGCTCATCATAGCGCTGTAAGCAGGCAAAGCATAGGAAATCAACACCAAAGCACAGATACAGGCAGCTACGAAAAAGCGAACTGGACGCACCAACGCAGACAGATTTAAGCGAATGAAGCGCATAAAAAACTTCTCCTATTTTTCCAAATCAATCGTTCTTGGTTTTTGCTCGGTGAAACTCAGTTTTATTCTGAACTTCATTACCTATTTGCTCAAATTTTTAACAACTACGCATCTGTAAGCAGATAGATCTGTTTAACTCACTACGACCAGAATAAATCAGCCTCTAGACGTATAATAAATAGGTAATAGGTAATAGGTAATGGGTAGCTATTGTGTAAACTAATACCAAGTTGCAAAGAGTCTTCCCTTGTCCCCCAGGCTCTCTCATACTTGGGGGCGAAGACAGCGCCTACTACGAAAGGTGCGCTCGCCTGGTTGGCGTATAAAGCATTACCTATGCCCCCTGCCCAAAAAACCGGGTTTTGCACGCTAAGTACAAAAGAGCCGAATTTCAGAATTGGTTGGTGTTAAGTCTCAAATTATATCATGTCCGCGAGAGATCGGTAGTGTATGGATGGCTAATTGCAAGCTTGCTAATTGCTAATATATTATTTTTCCTGATTGAGCCAGCGATTAGCTATTAGCAGTTACACAACCGTTGCTTCAGGACATGATATTATTGGTTAACTAATAACTCAAGTTGCTAGTTATCTCTCTGGGAGCGGCTAATGGCTAATGGCGAGATTGGTAAAAATCCTTTATTAGCAATTAGCAATTAGCAAGCTTGCAACGCCAAAGTTTATAACTAGCAACTGGCGTTAATACGGATCGGTTAAGTAGAAAAGGGAGCGTTTGTTCGGGTTTTGGAAGAACAAACGTCTAAACTTCAAAAGAAACAAATATAGCGGTTTGCGACTTGATAGAATAAACTTGATTTTGCATAAGTTATCGTTTGTGTAGCGGCACCCTTAAGGGTGCCGCTACACAAACGAGAGCCACAAGGGCTGTATTCCACCAAGTCGCAAACCGCTATAAACAGGGGTTTGGGGAAATATTGTATCCGAGGGATCGCTCACTCTTGGGTGAGAAACTCTATTCTGGGTTCTAGGGGGTCAACCACAACCCCCACACCGAGAAAACCCCAACGTTTGAGCAGGTTCTTTACCTGACTTCCAGGGAGAGACTCTACAGCAAAGCGGTTTGCCACATCTGCACCCCATTTGTTGAGATAGCTGAGTGCCTCGAAATCTTCGCGAAACATCAGCAGGTAACCTCCAGCAGATGGGTTTGAACCACTTTCTGTGCGGGCAACTAGATAGCTACCATCAGATCGAGAACGAATAACGTAATAGATTTGGGAGAACATAGTAGGGAATTTTAGATTTTAGATTTTAGATTTTAGATTGAATTCTGCTCTGAAATCTGCAATTCCCCAACACCCACGATCTAATTCAAGTCTTCCAGGCGAATTCGGGGATCTGCCGCCTTGAGTAGCAAATCTGCCAACAGGTTACCTAAAATTAGCATTACCGCCCCTATCATCAGGCTAGCCATCACTAGATAGAGGTCTTGGTTGATTACAGCTTGCCAAGTCAAACGCCCTAGTCCAGGCCAATTAAAGAAATTTTCCGTAATAAAAGCACCGCTGAGCAAGCTGGAAAATTCAAATCCCAGTAGGGTAATTAAAGGATTAATCGCATTGCGGAGGGCGTGGACGTAAATTACCCGATTTTCTGGCAGACCTTTAGCGCGAGCGGTTTGGATGTAATCTTGACGCAGGACATCGAGCAATTCCCCGCGCATAATCCGCTGCAATCCGGCAAAGCTGGTAATGCTCAAAGCCAAGGTAGGTAAAATCATGTGCCAGCCTATGTCTAAAATTTTACCTAAAGGCGATAGATCGGCATGGTCGATGCTAATCATCCCGCCCACGGGAAATAGAGGGGAAGTAGACTGTGCGAAGAATAGGAGTAAAAGCGCGGTGATAAAGCTGGGAAAACCTTGTCCGGCGTAACTGAGTACCTGTAGAATCCGATCGGCTAGGCGATTTTGCTTCACGGCGGCGAGAATACCTAAAGGGATAGCGATCGCCCAAGTCACAATCAAAGATGAAATTGCCAGCAGCAGCGTCGCGGGTACCCGTTCCCACAACAAAGACGCCACCGGACGCTGATAAGCAAAACTCAGCCCAAAATCCAACCTAGATACAATTCCCCACAACCAGAACCAATATTGCTCAAAAACCGATTTATCCAGACCAAACTGACGCTTAAGTTCTTCAAGTCTTTGTGCTGAAATTTTAGGATTTGATTTGAACGTATCCAAAAAATCCCCTGGTGCCAGTTGAATAATTGCAAAACAAAGTACCGAAGCCAAAAACAAAGTCACAATCGCTTGCAAGAGTCGCTTCAGCACATAAATAGTTGTTTCGCTAGCGAGCAATCCACTCAAACCGGGAACCGAGGAAACCTTAGCAGAAGTCATAAATTGCTAATTGCTAATTGCTAATTGCTAATTGGTAATTTTAGATTGTAGATTGAAGTTAAATCTGCAATCTGCAATCTGCAATTACCAATTACTATTAATAACTCAAGTTGCTAGTTATCTCTCTGAGAGCGGCTAATGGCTAATGGCGTTCCCAGGCAGTCGCCCGGAGAACGAGGCTCAATCAGTAAAAATCCTATATTAGCAATTAGCAATTAGCAATTAGCAACGCCAAAGTTTATAACTAGCAACAAGCGTTAATATTCAACCAGCGTCACGATCGGCACATCGGGAAGTTGTTGGCGTCCGCCCAAATCCCGTAGTTCGATGATAAAGCCAAAACCAACTAGATCGCAGCCAACTTGCTGGACTAGCTTCGCCGTCGCAGCTGCGGTTCCACCCGTGGCAATCAAATCGTCTACAATTAAAACCCGACTGCCTGGGTGCAACGCATCTTGGTGCATTTCCAGCCGATCAGTACCGTACTCCAGTTCATACTCAACCGCGTGAACTGCCCCGGGCAACTTGCCCGGTTTGCGGACGGGAATAAAGCCTGCCCCCAGTTGATAGGCTAAAGGCGTGCCGAAAATGAACCCACGGGATTCCATTCCCAGCACGTAATCAACTGTCTGTACGGTTTCCTTGCACTTTTGGGTCAAACTATCAATCGCGTAACGCAGGCCATCGGGGTTGCTTAAAAGCGTCGTAATATCGCGAAACATAATTCCCGGTTTGGGAAAATCTGGAATATCGCGAATCAGGGATTTTAAATCCATAGACTTAGGTTCTTTGAGGTGATGGGTTGACATCGGCACGGGGTAGGTTGCTATATCCCAGAGAGGGGCGCTTTTTGACTAGACTGGGAAAGTAGCCCCACAGATAATTTAGCTAAAGTGGGCGTACAACCAACCGGATGCAAAAGAAATCGTACACTGGAGAGTCACACAGTTTGAGAGCGTTCGTTAATATACAGAACTCGCCAGAGATCGCCAATTTCGGTAAAATCCTGCTGGAAGCCGAGTTGCTAGGTAAGAAATTGGGCGCAATATGTGAATACTAAACGTTAGATACCCTATTAGTGCCATCAATTCTAAATTAGTTTTGCCAAAGTCTACTTTACCCACCCACAAATGCAAGCTGGAATGAAAGTCACCGCAAGCGCGATGCATACAAATAGTCCACCTGCCCAGGTTGTCCCGCTGATACTAAGCAACCTGCCCGACCCGCCGACGATTGACCCGCAGGATTGTCCCCGTCGGGCGAGGCTGCAAATTGATCTGATTCTACTGGCAATTGAAGCTTTGGATCTGGGCGGCTCGGAAGCCATCTTGACCACAGCCAAGGATCTGGATCTGCAAGGGGTGATTAAAAATCGCGTAGTACTGTGGCGAATGCGTTCTACCAACCCGCTGCGACGATACACCCAGCGCCGTCTCCTGAGCTTGGTAGAAGCGAAAGCCTTGGTAGTGGTTGGCTGCTATCTAGCACGACGCATGACTGTTTTGATCAGACAACTGTTGCTAGCTTACCAACAAATCAGCGAGAAGCAATTGTCACCAGAACACCATTTTCGCTTATCCGAGTACCTAGAACGCTTCCGCAAGCATTTCCGCAGCCGCATGAACCCCCATCGCTCTGCGGTTGTCGCTTACAATTCCGACGAAAAACTGAACGAACTGGCGATTTCCCTGTTGGCAAAATTGCTATTCTGTACCGGAACCTCCGGGATGCAGCGATTTTGGAGTAGTCTGTTTGACGGAGAAGTGGAATAGGTCAAAGGTCAAGCGTCATGGCTCTTGAACAAAATCGCAATGACCAATTATCAATTAGCAATTAGCAATTAGCAAAGAAAAATGACTATTCAACGCCAGTACAGTCTGCCCAATTGCACGCTGTTTTTGGAGGGGTTGAGCGATGCAACCACGGGAAACAGGCAATTAGAGATGCGCCCGGTGATGTCGATTTTGGTGAATGCAGAGTGTCATTTGGCAGGGGGAAAACCAACCATTAGCGGCGGACGGGAATTTTTTGAAAGCTTGGTTAAAGCAGTCAGTCGCTACGCCCAAGCATTTTTAAGTGGCGTACCCCATCCGGATGAGGACGGACAAGCTTTGCCATTGGTAAAGATACAACAAATTGACCGGCATTTGCACCGCTTGATCTTACAGGATCCCGAACATGTAGCCGTATCCAACGGTGCAACGGGTAACTCGAAAGCGATGACATCTTACCAGATCGATTTGACGACGGTGCAGCTGTTCGATTTAGTCGAGGCGGTGGATCAGTTTTTTGCCGATACTCAAACCTTACCGGATGTATCGGTGCCGTTAGTACCCGTCTCCCGGCGATATGCTAAACCTGACGAACCGATAGCTAAAAAAGCCGCCCCAGCTGCGTTGGGAGTGTCTAGTTTAGCATTGGCGGCGATCGCATTCTTCTTAGTACCCGTCCCCGAAGTCCAAAAACCCCAAGACCCCCGCCCTCGATCGGACGCCAACTCCCTCTCTACTACTCCTAACCCAACCGAACCAGCAACTACGGGGGAACCGCCATTAACCCCAACCCCAACAACTGGGGCGCTCCTATCTCCATCCCCAACGCCCTTAGAAACCCCCCTGGCGACTCCTCTAGCCTCCCCATCGCCTACAGAAACCCCCCTAGTCTCCCCATCGCCCACCGACTCGCCGACCACTGGAGGGCTGATTTCCCCCACACCCACCGCAACACCAGGAACAACTCTCGTCTCCCCCACTCCGACTGAAACGCCAGGGACCTCCCCAGTCTCGCCTACACCTACCGACTTGTCGACAACTGGAGGGCTGCTATCCCCCACACCCACCGCAACACCAGGAACAACTCTCATCTCCCCCACACCAGGGGAAACCCCAGGAGCGACTTTAGTCTCCCCCACACCGGAAACCCCAGGAGCGACTTTAGTCTCCCCCACACCAGGGGAAACCCCAGGAGCGACTTTAGTCTCCCCCACACCAGGGGAAACCCCAGGAGCGACTTTAGTCTCCCCCACACCAGGGGAAACCCCAGGAGCGACTTTAGCCTCTCCTACACCGACAAACTCTCCTTTAGTGAGCCAGGGAGCAGAAATAAACGATGCTAGAACGCTTCGCCAGTTAAATACGACCCTCTACAACAGCATTCAGCAAAAGGTGGAAGGACGATTAAGGTTTCCAGACAAACTAGAATACCGGGTGGGCGTGCGTGCAGACGGGACGGTAGTAGAATATGAAGCCCGCAACCAAGCTGCGATTGATTATGCCGACCAAACTCCCCTCCCCAAACTCCAGTCTTCTACTACCCCAGTAGCGCCTGCTACAGGTACCAGCGAACCGATTGCTTACTACAGGGTTGTGTTTACCCGCAGAGGTGTCCTACAAGTCAGTCCCTGGCGGGGAATTCCGTAAAAGTCCAGATTATATCATGTCCAATAGCAACGGTTGTGTAACTGCTAATAGCTAATCGCTAATGGCTCTTTTGGCAATTGACAATTAGCAATTAGCAATTAGCAATTAGCCATCCATACACTACCGATACCTAAGGACATGATATTACTAGACCTGTCTTGAAAATAGCTGGTGAGCAGGTGGGCTTCTTCGGCAGGTGAGATGGATTTTATCCTTGGTTGTGAACTTAGTTCATGTCCAATAGCAACGGTTGTGTAACTGCTAATAGCTAATAGCTAATCGCTAATGGCTGCTCTTTTGGCAATTGACAATTAGCAATTAGCAATTAGCAATTAGCAATTAGCCATCTATACACTACCGATACCTAAGGACATGATATTAGTTCATGCACGTCTGTTGCAAAAGTCGCCTTCATCGGCTTTAAAGGCAGGCGGGACGCCCACCCCACAAGAATTTTTTTGGTTTTGTGGGTTGGGCATCTTGCCTGCCCCAAATATTTTTGCCAAAGGTTCACTGACACAAATCAACGATAATGTCCAGGCGAAAGTTCTCAACTAAATTGGTTAGATTCTGATAAATATCTGCGTATTCTACGGCAATTTCACCAATTAGTTCGAGACAGCGTTGATCGTCGAGGGAAGATGCAGCCACCTGTAATTCTGTTCTCCAGTCGGTTGGCATTGCGGCTAAAGATGCTCCCAACGCTTTTAAAGTTTCTCTATTCAATATATTATCCGAGTTGCTGTTATTTTCTTCTTCGGTTTCGGACTGGGAATAAACATAACGTACCTTGAGATATTGAGCAATTTTGTCAAGCAGTTCTTCTGTGCGGAAAGGTTTCTGCACCCAGTCATCGCAACCAGAGGTTAAAATTGCTTGTTTATCGTCAAAAACACCCGCTGTTAAAGCGATGATGGTTATTCTTTTTCCTTTGGGTGTTGCTTTGATTTGCTTGCTTGCCTCATAGCCATTCATTACCGGCATCCGCATATCCATTAAAATTAAATCTGGATGCCAATTTGACCACAAATTAATTCCGTCTTGACCGTTTTTAGCTTCGCCTACTTCAAAACCGATTGCTGACAGCAATTGCACCAAAAATAAACGATTTTCTAAAATGTCTTCAACGACTAAAATGCGATAATTGGGTTGATTGGGTGCTAAGCCAACAATTTTTTGCTCCGAGGTTGGCGCTGTAATTGCAGAGGCTGTGGGGAGCATAAGCGGAAGTGTTACTTTAAAAATACTTCCTTTACCTACTATACTTTTAACTGCAATTTCACCGCCCATTACTTTAGCCAATTGGTAACTGATTGCTAATCCTAATCCTGTACCTTGTTGAGAGTTTATTCCGGATGAAGTTTGGGCAAATGTTCTAAATAATTGGTTGATTTCTGACGGTTCAATACCGGGACCAGTGTCTTCTATTTCAAATATTATGTATTCTGAATTAGGGCTGTAATTTGAATCTATATTCTCCAGTTCTCCCCTACTACCCTGCACTCTTACACGTATTGTCACGCTACCTTGCGAAGTAAATTTGAAGGCATTGCCTAATAAATTAATTAAAATTTGACTTAATTTTCCCTCGTCTGTCTGGATGTATTGGGGTATGTCTGTACCCAGAGCTAAAACCATTTCCAATTGTTTCGCCTTGGCTCTAATTTGGAACATTTCTTGCAGGCTTTTTAGCAGTTTTTCCAAATCAGCGCAGCTCAGATTGAGTTCGGTTTTGCCTGCTTCAATTTTGGCTAATTCTAGCACCTCGTTAATTAAATTCAGCAGGTGGTTGCCGCTGCGGTTGATGATATCGAGTTGCTCTTTTTGTTTTGGTGGCAGCGGTTGGTTGCTCAAAAGTTGGCTAAATCCTAAAATTGCGTTGAGGGGGGTTCGCAACTCGTGGCTCATGTTAGCGAGAAAGGCACTTTTGGCGCGGTTGGCAGCTTCGGCATCTTGTCTTGCTTGCTCTAAAGCTGTGTTTTTTTCCAACAGTTCGGCGGTGCGATCGCGTACTTTTTGTTCTAAAATTTGAGCGTAATCTTCTAATGCTTGGTGCGATTCTTTTAAGGCTTGGTGCGAAGCTTCCAGTTTTGTCCACAACAGATGAACGCGACTGACAACACCAGCGCTTACTAAGGCTAAAAATGGTGCGGCAGCGGTTACCCACCAACCGGATAAAAACAACAAGTAAGCGCTACCTAGCAAACTAACACCCGCAACGGGAAGCGCCACCACAACCCAACTCTCAGAACCTATCCTCCATGCTAATGCAGTTCCTATGCTTGACCAGAAAAATACCCACACCCAATTCAAAGGTGCTGGAATTCCCCGCAGAATTTGCCTGCCATCTAAAGCTGCATTAACGAGTTGACTGGCAAGGTCGGCATGGACTTGAACGCCAGACCAAACTGTGTCAGAGTTGGTGCTGTAGGGGGTTAAAAAGCGATCGCGCGTACTTTCCGCTACCGAACCAATCAGTACGATTCTCCCCCGCATTAAATTCGCCGGAATTTTGTTTGCCAAAACATCTGTGAGGGAAATTGTCGGGATTTTCTGGTGCAGGCGCTGGAAATTCGCCAAAATTTGATAACCGCCGCTATCGGCACCCACATAACCGCCTTCATTTTCTTGCAGCGGCGGCAATTTGGCTTTGCCTAATTTAAAGCTGCCATCCTGACTTCTTTCGAGGTGAATATTTTCCGCTTCTAAATACGCTAATGCCAGCTTAGCTCCTAAAGTCGAATAAACTTTTCCCTCGCTGCGGATAGATAATAAATGGCGGCGAATTCTACCATCAGCATCCAGCACCAAGTCGCTGGCAGCAACTTGGTTTTTCTGTGGCAGAACGGGTGGCGGCGGCACAACTGGGCCATTCCCATCGCCGATGACTTTTTGAATGCCAATTACATTGGGTGTGGTAGCGAATATGTTCAGTAATTCTTGATGTCCGGGTTCGACTCTGAGGTTGCGATAAAGATCTAAACCAATAACTCGCGGTTGTTGCTGTTTCAGGTTTTGGATGACTTTTGCTAACTTCGCATCCGACATGGGCCAGCTTCCCAAACGCGAGATATCTGGTTCATCAATGGTGACAATAACTACACGGGAAGAGCCTTTTTCCAGGGGACGCCAGCGAAACCATTGGTCTAAAATCGTACATTCAAGCAACTGCAATGCTCCCGATGCTTGCAGCGCCAGAACCCCTCCCGCTACACCGATAGCGGTTATGCCGATACCGCGATGGGGAAGAATGTGATTTGTGAGCTTTTTCCACATAGATGGTTTTTCGCTGCCGCCGTAAGTTTTGCCAGCTGAAGTTTTGTACTTTTCCTATTGTGTCTCGCCAATGTAAAAATTCTGTGAATATGCTTTAATTTTTCTGTTGGGTTAATTGGCAGCAGCTTTTGGGTTAGGTCGCGATTGCATTTTCCACATTAGCTGAAAAGTCAGTATATTGAGAGCTTGCACCAGTCTCATAACCCGCCCGGAAATCAATTTCAAAGGCTTACTGTTAATTCCTCTAAAGATGGCTTTCCCTATTAGCCAGAAAATTTATTCTTTGGCAAGTTAATGACCAAGTGCAAGAGCTAGAGCTACTACAACCTGGTTACTGGTAACTGGTAACTGGTTAGTGCGATCGCCTCTAATCCCACCGATTTTAATAATTCTGCCCAAGCAGCGAGCGCTAAATTCCCAGGTTCTGCCTGTCGCAGTTCCACCAAGGTATTAAGCGCATCGTACCAAAATCCCCGTTTGGCATAGAAGGATACGCGATCTAAGCCTCGCAATTTCGCTAATTCTTGCTTTAAACTATCGTTGACTTCGGTGCGTTCGATCCAACCCCCTACTACCATGTCTTCGGTTCGTTCGTTAGGATTGCAAATCAGGGCAACTGTCCAATAGTAGGGTTTATCCTTGACCAAAGATGGCGCATTTTCTGGTAACTCAATCCTAATTAATCCAGTGCGATTAGAAACAGGAACGTTCATTTGATAAACGCCGTTCATCTGCTCGTCAAATAAGCTGAATTCCATCGTTTGGGCAGTGGTTTGCGGTACGTAAACCAGCAACTTGGGGCGCGAGCTTTGCGTTAACCCCAAGTGACGACCGGGACTCAGAGCGGTTAAAGTAGCGGAGCTGACCGTTCTCTTGGACGGGTCGCAAGCGCTGGCAACAGGACGCGACCCCCCGCCTGCCGTACCCCCACGGGGTATGCCCCTCCCTGGTGGCGGTTCAAAACTGGTTGGGCGATTTTGTGACCCCACCCTAGGGGTGAAATTAGGTGCTACCAGGACTGAAAGCGTCAAGAGTGCAGCAATCAGCCTTAGGGTAGATTTGCTCAAATTCATATTTGCCCACCTTTGAATCATGAATCGTTAAAAACCCAGGGTCAAGTAAAAAACTATTATTGTTGGGGAATTCGGCTCCCAAGCCATATCAGCTGTTTACACTCCCAAGTCTAATCGGTTGTATAGGCTAAAATCTTCGCTATACTACCCATTGCCTGCTATTTTTCAATAGGTTTTGCTGCTTACCAAGAATTATTGCACTTTCCGCTCTGCCAAACCTACTCAAATCTACCTATGAGACTTGTATCAGCTTGACTTCCTGCTTCCACCAAGGGAGTCGGCTCCTTCTTGTCCGCAGGCGTAAATTCGGGAGTAGCTCTCCCTACTCGCT
>NZ_BLAY01000237.1 GCF_020521235.1 Microseira wollei NIES-4236
AAATGCCGTGCCCCGAATTGTGATGTTTATTTATACCCAGTAGGGGCACGGCGTCCCATAAATTTTGATTTCTAGCATAAATTATAAAATGCCGTGCCCCGAATTGTGATGTTTATTTATACCCAGTAGGGGCACGGCGTCCCATAAATTTTGATTTCTAGCATAAATTATAAAATGCCGTGCCCCGAATTGTGATGTTTATTTATACCCAGTAGGGGCACGGCGTCCCATAAATTTTGATTTCTAGCATAAATTATAAAATGCCGTGCCCCTACTCCCTGACTTCCACACTTCTATAACCCAGCGGATCTTTTAACCCCAATTCGGCAAAAGCTGCCAAACGCAACTGACAAGAATCGCAAACACCACAAGCAATTTCTTCACCCGCATAGCATGACCAGGTTTTTTCCCAAGGCACGCCTAAATTATTTCCCAATTGAATAATTTCGGTTTTTTTCAGGTTAATTAAAGGCGTCAAAATCTTTATCGGTTCGCCTTCGCGACCTTGTTTTGTTCCCAATCGAAATACTTCTTGCATCGCCTGGATATAATCGGGACGGCAATCTGGATAACCGGAATAATCTAAAGCATTGACGCCAATATAAACCAGTTGGGCATTAATTGCTTCCCCATACGCTAGCGCAAAACTCAAAAATATGGTATTGCGTGCTGGTACGTAGGTGACGGGGATATTTTGAGACATTTCAGCCAAAGAGCGATCGCAAGGCAACTCAATTGTCGTATCCGTCAGCGCCGAACCGCCCCACAAGCGCAAATCAAAGCTAATGACCTGATGTTCTTTTACACCCGCAACCTTAGCGATCGCTGCCGCCGCATCCAACTCCCGTCGATGCCGTTGCTGGTAATCAAACGAAAGCGCGTAACAATCAACACCATCCGCTAGAGCTTGATACAGCACCGTAGACGAATCTAAACCACCAGATAGCAAAATTACCCCTTTCACGACCTTTCCCCCACCCTACAACGATTTTGGATTTTGGCTCGTTCCCTAGCTCCTGCCTGGGAACGCGGATTTTGAATCGGAAATTCTCCTTTGCCTCCCCTACTGACTCAAAAGGGGCGGGTTTAGTTAAATTGTCTGTTTTTCCGCAATATTGTTGGTAAAACCCACCCCTAAATTGCTCACCCGCTCACCTGCTCACCCGCTCACCTGCTCACCGGCCGTCGTGCTCCTCTGCTCACCTGCTTTTGGTTTCCTTACTACAAAAAGGCTTTCCGATCAATACCCCTATGTGTAGGAACTTGAACAACGCTTAGAAATTCTTAATCATATAGAGCCACTATGTTACCATCTGGATGGTTTTTGATGGCTGGACGGGGCGATCGCATTCGTACAGAATCATTTGAGCTTAAACGCGCTCACTTATCGGTACGAACGCAGCGTCCCTACAGGATCTGACCCAGTGTGGTGGAGGAGCATATAAGAGTGCAAAACGGAATATCTGTCAAATTTGCCAACGGTTATCTGCACAGAAATCAGCCAGAACCGTTGCGTATCGGAGTGATTGGAGTCGGCTACATGGGACAGCATCACGCCCGTGTTCTCAGCTTACTCAAGGATGTTGAACTCGTCGGTGTTGCAGACATCAATGTAGAACGCGGTTTGGATATTGCCAGTAAATACCGCGTTCGCTTTTTTGAGGATTATCGCGACCTACTCCCCCATGTGGATGCGGTTTGCATCGCGGTTCCCACAAAGCTGCATCATAGCGTTGGGTTAACCTGTCTCCAAGCTGGCGTTCATACTTTGATAGAAAAACCCATTGCCGCCAGCATCGCCGAGGCTGAATCTTTGGTGAATGCAGCAGCGGAATACAAATGCATTTTACAAGTAGGTCACATCGAACGCTTCAATCCTGCTTTTCAGGAGTTTAGCAAAGTTCTAAAAACAGAAAAACTGCTGGCATTGGAAGCGCACCGCATGAGTCCCTATACTCCTCGCGCCAACGATGTGTCGGTTGTCTTGGATTTAATGATCCACGATATTGACCTATTCCTGGAATTAGCAGCAGCACCCGTGGTTAAATTAACCGCCAGCGGTAGTTGTGCCGGAGATTCTGGGTATCTAGATTTCGTCACCGCTACGTTAGGTTTTGCCAACGGTATCGTGGCAAACTTAACCGCGAGTAAGGTTTCTCATCTAAAAACCCGCCGCATTGCGGCGCATTGTAAGAACTCGCTGACGGAAGCAGATTTTCTCAAAAATGAAATCCTGATTCACCGCCAAACAACTGCTAATTACATGACCGAGTACGGTCAAGTGCTATATCGTCAGGATGGTCTGATTGAGAAAGTCTACACCAGCAACATCGAGCCGCTCAATGCAGAATTAGAGCATTTTGTCAACTGCGTGCGGGGCGGCAATCAACCATCGGTTGGCGGCGAACAGGCGCTGAAAGCCTTGCGCTTGGCGAGTTTAATCGAGCAAATGGCGCTTGATGGCAAAGTCTGGCAGCAGCGAGACTTGGAATGCATCAATCCACAAGCCGTCAAGGTGTAAGGAATTTCAGATTGCAGATTTTAGATTGCAGATTGGAAATGAAATCTATTTTCAGATTGCAGATTGAGGAATTAATCTAACATCTAAAATCTGAAATCTAAAATCTATCAGATTGCAGATTGAGGAATTAATCTGCCATCTAAAATCTGCCATCTAAAATCTGAAATATAAAATGGCTTTGCTGATGGCTTTGCTAACAAGTTGATTGCCTTGAGGACTGAGGTGAATGTGGTCGCGGTATAAGGTTTCTGGCTGTTGGATTGAGTTGAAAACAGGGAGAAAATCGATGTATTTTAGTTGTTGAGACTCGGTAAACTCAGCGATTCGAGATCTGGCTTTGATTTCGTAATCGCGCGGGCCAGGTTTGCCAATTTCCCTCAGTAAGGGAGTCATTACTAGGAGAAAATGGCTGTTGGTAGAAGTTGCCATTGCCTGAATTTTCCCAATCGCCTCCAAATTGCGCCCGACCCGATCGCCTCCTTCCGCATTCACCTGCGCCAACTCCGGGATCGTCTGTTCTGGCAACAAATAGCGACCGATCGCTTCTACAATTGCTAAAGGCGGTTTGCGATCTGGGTAATTGCGATCGCGTCCCACCACCACCGAACTCGGCGTCGTCGCAAACAAATCATCTGTATTAATTATCAACACGACAACTTGAGCATCAAACGTCCCAAACCTCTGTAAATAAGCTAATTCATTTCTTGGCCCCCAAGAATTAGCCGAAGCATTGAGAACTTCCACATGGGAATTTTGGATTTTGAATTTCCCCCTTGTTAAGGCGGGGCGGGGGGGGATCGGATTTTGGCTTGATGCAAAATTCTCCCCGTCTCCCCGTCCCCCCGTCTCCCCGTCTGGTTCTCTCAACTGCTGCGCCAGCATTTCTGAAATAATATTTGTCTGATCCGTCCACCAGCCCCCATTAGCGATAGAATCTCCCAAGACCAGTACCCGGAATGTGTCGGGCGATCTTTCTTTCGTAACAGCACCACTCCGCATCGAATACTCGTTAATCTCGATGCGATTTCCAAACCGACGAGTCCGCTGATTTGGCGCTAATAAATAACCAATTTTCTCATCTGCAATGTAAGTCAGCGGATTACCAAAGCCAAACAGTAACCTGAGACTTACTTCCACTATCACAAATAACGCTACGATAGCGGCTAAAACAAGCAGCGTCACTTTCACCGGCAATTTCCTCATATAAACAAGGGCGTTGCTAATGGCTAATTGCTAATTGCTAATATAAGATTTTTACTCACATTAGCCATTAGCCATTAGCCATTAGCTTCTATTCCTGGAATAACTAGCAACTTGAGCTAATAGCTGGTTTTTACCAATCTCTATTAAACCTGCAAGCCGCCGTCATCTGCCAGTGGGTATAAGGCTTACTCTCATGTTTTATACAAAAATTTATATTTAGCCGGATCTAACTCGAACAGAAAAATTACAGAATTTTTTTATTGGACGATTGATACTAACCTCGCTAACCTAGAATTAGATACCCTTGAATCGTAATCTTTGCAGTAAAGAGCAACAAGAGATGAGCGACTTAAACCGTGGCATCATGAAATTTGATGGGGCTGATAGCCCAGCAGCGATCGCTGTTTCGGCAATCGTAATCTTGGGAGGAATCGGCGTCCTCCTGTGGTGGGCGTTTCACTCAGCTTACGCGATTGGCTAATTGCCAAAATCTAGCATTCCGCGCCAAAGAAACCCGGTTTTGCCAAAAAACCGGGTTTCTGGCATAAGACGTGATCTGGTGGATACAAATTTGACAGATTTGCCGCTATCGATGGGTTATGCTTGCCGAGTCCAAGATTAAGCTTATTTTTGCCTTAAGCTAGTAAAGCCCCTACAGAGATAGCGTTAATCTCTAGGGAATAAGCGATATTCACGCAATTTGAACCACCACAAAATCAAAGCAGCAGCATGGTAGCACTTACACCCAATCCCAGTTATAGCGTCACAATTCGCGTCCAGTTGCCCAACCGCGCGGGGATGTTGGCAAGCGTAACGGGTGCGATCGCATCCGTTGGCGGTAACCTAGATCAGATAAATTTAATCGAACGCACGCACCAAATCACCATTCGGGAAATTAGCGTTGATGCCTCGAGTACCGAACATGCAGAAAAAATAGTACAAGCGGTCAAATCCCTCCCTGATATTACCATCCTGGAAGTCTTCGACCGCACGTTCAACCTGCACCGAGGCGGTAAAATCAGCATTCAGGGGAAAATGCCGCTTAGGAGTGTCAGCGACTTGGCGATGGCATATACCCCAGGCGTCGGCAGGATATGTACTGCGATCGCCCAAGACCCAGAACAAGTTTACAGCCTCACGATCAAACAAAACACCGTCGCCGTAGTCACCGATGGCAGCGCCGTATTAGGATTGGGAAATCTCGGTCCCGCTGGTGCATTACCAGTGATGGAAGGCAAAGCCATGCTATTTAAAGAATTTGCCGGAATCGACGCATTTCCTATTTGTTTAGCCACCCAAGATCCAGACGAAATCGTTCGCACCGTCAAAAATATCGCCCCCGTTTTCGGCGGCATTAACTTAGAAGATATCGCCGCACCCCGCTGTTTTGAAATAGAAGAAAGACTGCGGAGAGAATTAGATATCCCAGTGTTTCACGACGACCAACACGGCACGGCTATCGTCACCTTAGCAGCGTTAATAAACGCCCTCAAACTCATCAATAAATCCATGTCCAAAATCCGCATCGTAATTAACGGTGCGGGTGCAGCTGGCGTCGCAGTCGCCCGCCTATTACGCAAAGCTGGCGCCGAAAATATTTGGATGTGCGATACCAAAGGAATTCTTTCCCTCAGTCGCACCGATTTAACCGACCAAAAACGCGAATTTGCCGTCAAAGCACAGGGTTCCCTTGCCGGTGCTTTACAAGGTGCGGATGTATTTATCGGACTCAGCGCCCCCGGAGTTTTGACACCGGAAATTGTGCGGTCAATGGCGAAAGATCCGATCGTTTTTGCCATGGCAAATCCCATCCCAGAAATCCAACCCGAATTAGTCAAAGACGATGTAGCGGTAATGGCAACAGGACGCAGCGATTATCCGAATCAAATTAATAACGTTTTAGCATTTCCAGGCGTATTTCGCGGTGCATTAGATTGTCGTGCCAGTGCGATTACGACTACCATGTACTTGGAAGCAGCATATGCGATCGCATCCCTAGTCAATCCCTCAGACTTAAAGCCGGATTTTATCATCCCCTCCGTCTTTGACAAGCGAGTTTCCATTGCTGTCGCCGCCGCAGTTCAACAAGCAGCGCGTACTGAAGGAATTGCCCGCAGTTAACTAGGGGCACGGCATTCTACAACTTGGTATAAGTCAAAAATTATTCAACGCCGTGCCCCTACTGGAAACATTACCTTGAAATAAATTTAATGCTGTAGGGACACGGCATTTGACAACCTTTTGGTACAATGCAAAAATTATTGCAAGCCTTGTCCCTACAACTGACTGAAAATCCAAGCACTCGGCGGTAAAATGCTGTTAAAGATTGCCAGATACTTTCAATTTGAGGAAAATCAGACCAACTTTCGCACCGAAGTGTTGGCAGGCGTCACCACATTTATGACAATGGCGTATATTCTGGCAGTCAATCCCTTAATTTTATCCAACGCCATTTTTCTGCAACAGCCCAACGATTTATTTCAAGAATTAGTCATTGCGACGGCGATATCGTCTGCGATCGCCACCGTTATGATGGGGCTAACAGCCAATTATCCCTTTGCCCTCGCCCCAGGGATGGGATTAAATGCCTTTTTCGCCTTTTCCGTCGTCAAAGGACTCGGTATCAACTGGCGAGTTGCTTTAACCGCCGTCTTAATTGAAGGGATAATATTTATTGGCCTCACATTGGGCAATATTCGCGCTTTAATTGTCAAAACTATTCCCTCATGCCTTAAACAAGCCACAGCGGCAGGAATTGGCTTATTTATTGCTTATATTGGACTTTCCGGCGATCCGGCTACCGGCGGCGCGGGTATAATTGTGGCGAATCCTGCAACGAAAACGGCTTTGAGTCATTTTAACCAAGCGCCGACGTTGATAGCGATCGCAGGTTTTCTCATCACCGCCGCATTCATCGCCCGACGCATCAAAGGCGCATTACTGTGGGGAATATTAGCCACCGCCGTCTTAGGATGGATACTCAACATCGCCCCCCCGCCTAAAGCAATTATCGCCTTACCCCAATGGCCTGTAGATTTACTCGGACAAGCCGTTGTAGGGCTTTCCCAGGTCGGTCAAACCAATTTTTGGGATTTTTTAGCCGTTACATTTGTCTTCCTCTTCGTCAACCTTTTCGACACGGTTGGTACGCTAGCAGGCGTCGGTATTCAAGCCGGATATATTAACGAAGAAGGCGAACTTCCCAACGCCAATCAAGCATTAATGGCAGGCGCCGTAGGAACAACCGTAGGCGCAATAATGGGAACCTCCACCGTCACCACTTATATCGAATCTGCGGCGGGAGTTTCCGAAGGAGGAAGGACAGGATTTACTAGCATTATTGTAGCAATTTTATTTACCCTCTCTATCTTTTTTATTCCCCTAATTTCTGCGTTTCCAGCCTTTGCCACCGCCCCCGCTTTAATCATCGTTGGGGTATTGATGGCAGGTAACGTACGCACAATTAATTGGGACGATACAGCCGAATCGATTCCCTCATTTTTAACTATTCTGATTATGCCTTTAAGTAATTCAATCGCAGAAGGTTTGGCAGTCGGGTTTATTACCTATCCTTTAATTAAAACCTTTCAAGGCAAAGCCCATGAAACAACACCCGCCTTGTGGATATTAGCAGGTATATTTGTGTTGCGATTTGTTTTGATGGCAATTAAACCCGGTACTTAATTAGACGCTGCTGTTGCTTATAATAAAAGATATGCTCCTTAAAAACCCTCTATACATTACAGATTACGGTGCTGCTTATGTAGGAGACTCGCTGGAACTTTTAGACCAAATTGAAGCTAATTCTATTGACTTGGTGATGACATCACCTCCATTTGCACTGCAACGCGAGAAAACCTATGGTAATGTTGACCAACAAGCTTATGTAGACTGGCTATTTGCATTTTGCGAGAAAGTTTATCGCATTTTATCACCTACGGGCAGTTTTGTCCTAGACTTAGGAGGAGCATATCAAAGTAAGCGTCCTGTACGTTCTCTACACAACTACCAAATTCTAATCAAGCTTTGCGATGAGTTAGATTTCCGTTTAGCCGAGGAGTTTTTTTGGTACAACCCCTCTAAACTACCCTCCCCAATTGAATGGGTGAATAAGCGTAAAATTCGGGCTAAAGATTCGGTAAACACAATTTGGTGGTTATCTAAAACCGACTTTCCTAAAGCTGACGTGAGTAAGGTTTTAGTACCTTATTCAGAAAGAATGAAAAAACTTCATGCTGACCCTGAGAAATATTACAAACCCAAACCACGTCCTTCAGGACACGAAATAGGAACAAAATTTGCCACTGACAACGGCGGTGCAATCCCTTCTAACTTATTGCAAATTCCAAATACTGAAAGTAATTCGCGCTACATTCAACTTTGTAAAACAGTAGGATTGCCAGCACATCCTGCCCGGTTTCCTCAAAAACTTCCAGCTTTCTTTATTAATTTTTTGACCGAATCAGGCGATACAGTTTTAGATATATTTGCCGGTTCTAACACGACTGGTGCTGCTGCTGAAACTGCGGGACGGAAATGGATTGCTTTCGAGCAAAATCGGGATTATCTTGCAGCTTCGGCATTTCGGTTTCTCGATATGAGTTACAGCAACGAAGAAATATTAAAAGTGTTTAATCAGCTTATAAATGGTAAAGAAACTAACTTACAGTCTAAGGTTTTAGCCTAAACTATGTGCGTATTTGGTAGAACATCACGATAACAGTGTGGCAATCCATATCGCAGCATAATTCAAATATTCGCTCGGCTTTGATTTATAGCCTAGCTCGCCTCTATTTTAACTTTAGTTTCTGTCTGAGAACCATCATCATTATCTTTAATAAAACCGTGATACAATGGTGTCATCACTCCATCTTCCCGCCCTAATCTGATTATTTCCCATAGAGGCGGGTTTGTACTCACTTGAACTTCCAGTATCATTTCCCAGTAGGGAGCTGCTCCCATATCAGTTCGTTCAATCGCTCGATTTCTGCCATGATTCCAGTATCTTTCAACAATAGAACGCTTGGCTTTTAGTATCTGATCAATCAGAATAATTTTAGTGGTAATGACTCGCTCGTTCTCTACATCCAGATACTCAATAGCATGATTATATCTAGGCAAAGAATCCAAGTCAACTTTTTCATCTGGTTCTAAATCAAAATACTCATCAGGCGTCAATTCTAAAAAAATCCAATCCCTACTATCTATTAACTGATAGTAAATTTCTATCTTGACGTTAGATGTATTATTCATTTATTCTTTCCTCTTTTACCTAAATCGCGACCTTCAAAAGCTTTCATGATTTGCCTGTAAGTTTTTGAGGAGATTTCTCCATTATTTATCATTTCCTCTAATTGAGTGGGTGTTTGTTTCAGCAAAAAGTTAATATCAATACCTTTCAAGTTTGGATTTTTCCTTAAATCCCTTAGTTGTCCTAAACCAGCTAATTGACTCTCAATTGGAACATCAGGTTCAATACTCACAACTCCTCATACATTTGGCTTGATTGAAAATTATATCAATTCTGGATAGGTAATACCAAATCTGAGTTAGCTACCCCCTTTATCTTCTTCCTCTTCTCTTTGCGATCTTCGTGTCTTTGCGGTTCCATAAAAAACGGGTTATTAAAGCGGATTTGGTATGATATACCAACTGTCCATTCAACTGGTTTAGACACCGATATACTCTATTTGTTTGCAATATTTTCTAATGATTGCCTCTGCTTTTGATCGCCCTTCACCTGTGAATAAATTGAAAACAACCTCCTCATCTTTAGAGAAAAGATGCAATAAGCCAAACTCTTTCAATCGCGAATAAATCAAGGGAACTCTGGCAAGATTGAGTAAGGTTGCTTTTTTTCTGTCACGCTCTTTTGCTTCTGTAGAGTCGTGATACGAAGACTGAAAATATACAACCAGACAAGGTTTATAGTCAGAGTCCGTGATTAGAGCATCTACACTGGATCTAAAGAAAAACTTTCTTAATTCCTTGTCAAGGTAACTATCTATTTCACAAAGAGCTAAGCTAACCTGAGTGGGAATTTTATAACTTTCATCGACACAGGTTCGCAGAAATTCCAGCATTCTTTCTTCCTATGGGTTTACCAGTCTTTTTGCTTTGATAGACATTACTCTTCCTCAATTAAAATTTTTGCAAATTTAGGAATAAACTCTTCCAAAACCTCTCTTGAATTGAGACAAACTTGCAAAGTATAGGGGAAAAGTTTATCTTGTCTTGCTTCCAGGCAGCAGTCGCTTTTACTTAAACGGGCAATGTAATCTTCATAGTCCTTATAGTAGGCATTAGTCTCATCCTTTTTCCTATGCCCCATGACGTAAGCTACTGCTAACTCTGGATATAGAAATGAAAAAATAAAATCACCTGATGGGCTAGGGAAATCCTGCTTCTTGCTTCCAAAACTGTTTTTATATTCATTGCTTATATTTAAAAAAGTATCTATTTGACTGGGGCGCACCCAAAATGACCTTGTTTCATCAATATGTCGTCCTAGCCTTAGTAAATAGGGATCGATAACAGGCAAGGTTATAGAAACAAACAAACTTTCTTTCCTCTGCGATAAAACAAGTTGATAACTTCTAGATACTTGTCCATATTTCTTAAATCTGTAGCCTATATACTGAGATGTTCGCTTCTCCTCATACTTTTCGTAGAAACCCATTTGATCCAGCAAATTGGTAGCCAAAGACAGCAAATCTTCGCCGCCTTGAATCACTTGAATATTGGTTGAAACCAGGCGAGGAACGCCGTTTTCTACCTCAAAACGCTGGATGACATCGTAGATTATTTTGGACATTGGCTAATTCCCAAAAACCTTGGCTAAGATTCATGGGAATAGCATAACCCTTGTTTATGGCTTTGCCAAGAGTCTTAGCTAAGATTTTTAGATTTTGTGATGACGCCGCTAATTGCCCAAACGACTGAAGTCGCGGCTATACAGACAAAGCCTGCCTACGCAGGCTAAAGAGTCCGCGCAGGCGGACGCAAGTTTGTGTAGCCCCAGCCTTCAGGCTGCGGGCGCTGCGGGCGCTGCGGGTGCTGCGGGTGTGGTAACCCCAACAGCGGCGTTAAGCCCTCAGATAGAAGCCCTGACAAGCAAAAAATTGTAACAATAGCGGCAAATACAGCATTTATGTGGTAAAAAATGAGCTTTGGTATCTTTGACATATTCTGGATAATTCTACTTTTGTCCTCATTTCAGCCCGCATTGCAACGCCGGATGATGGAAATGCGCCGCGTCCAAGCATTGCGGCAATTTGAGCAAGGACGCAACACCCGCGTCATTTTGCTGATTCATAGACAAGAGTCGATTAGTTTTTTGGGCATTCCGCTTTCGCGCTACATCACCATCGAAGACTCGGAACAAGTCTTGCGCGCCATTCGCCTGACGCCGCCAGATACACCAATCGACTTAATTTTGCATACCCCTGGCGGCTTAGTCCTCGCAACCGAACAAATAGCTAGAGCTTTAATTCGCCATCCAGCCAAAGTTACCGTATTTGTTCCCCACTACGCCATGAGCGGCGGCACCATGCTAGCCTTAGCAGCAGATGAAATCGTCATGGACGCCAACGCTGTTTTAGGACCAGTCGATCCGCAATTAGGTAACTTCCCCGCTGCCAGTATCCTGAAAGTAGTCCAAGACAAACCGATTAGCGAAGTAGACGACGAAACGCTAATCATGGCAGACTTATCGCGCAAAGCGATTAACCAAGTGCAGCGGTTTGTCCGTACTCTGCTTAAAGACGAAGTTCCCCAACCAAAAATAGCGCCAGAAAATATAGAAAAAATCGTGGACACCCTGACGACGGGACAAGTTACCCACGACTATCCCATCACAGTAGAAGAAGCGACGGAACTCGGTTTACCCATTACGGCAGGGTTACCAACCTCGATTTATAACCTGATGGAATTGTACCCGCAACCCCAAGGCGGGCGTCCTTCCGTTCAGTATATTCCCATGCCCTACCAACCCCGCCCAGTTTTACCCGAACCCAAAGGCAGACCAATACCTGAAAACGCTCGCAACTAGCTCAATCCCTCCCCGACGCGGGGAGAAACTTAAAAAGCGCCCCTTCCCTCGCTCTATAGGCGTTTTCCATCCCGTCAACGATCCTGGTAGGGAACATCAATAGACTTTGCCCCTAACTCGAAGGTTTTAGGACGCCGTGCCCCAAAAACCAAGGGCATCAATAGACTTTGCCTTTAACTCGAAGGTTTTAGGACGCTTTTTAAGCGCCCCTTCCCTCGCTCTATAGGCGTTTTCAATGGG
>NZ_BLAY01000238.1 GCF_020521235.1 Microseira wollei NIES-4236
AGAGCCTCTACAATCTGGCTCCCAGGCTGATCCTGGGAGCGAGTCAGGGAGGCTCTGCCTCGAGTCTTCTAAGATAAGCGAGGCAGAGCCTCTACAATCTGGCTCCCAGGCTGATCCTGGGAGCGAGGTAAAGCGAGGTAAGGCAGTCCAAAGGTTATTTTATATCGGGAAAATTCGACCAATTTCACCGGAATATTCCCTATAGTGCCCTTGTGCAAGCTTTCTCTGCACTGATGCGGCAATTGTTAACTGAAGAAGAAACGCAACTCCAAGAGTGGCGCGAAAAACTGCAAACTGCTTTGGGTATAAATGGTCAAATTATTATCGATGCAATTCCAGAAGTAGAATTGCTGATTGGTTCTCAACCACCAGTGCCAAATGTGCCGCCAGAGGATGCCCAAAATCGCTTTAATTTAGTCTGGCAGAATTTCATTCGGGTGTTTGCATCGAAAGAACATCCTTTGGTGATGTTTTTGGACGATTTACAATGGGCTGATTCAGCTTCTTTGAAATTGATACAACTGCTGGTAACGGCAGCCAAAAGCGGATTATTTTTAATTGGGGCTGATCGGGATAATGAAGTTAATGCTGTCCATCCTTTGAAGCTGACTGTGGAATAAATGCCAAAAAGTGGCACAGTGATAACTGAAATTTTCTGCTCTCGGTTAGAGTTGCCCCAAATTAATCAGTTAATTGCGGAAACGCTGCATTGCTCACTGGAACAATCACAACCTTTAGCCGAGTTGCTTTTAGCAAAGACTGATGGCAATCCTTTCTTTATCAATCAATTTTTGCAATCGCTTTATGGGTAAAAGCTGTTATAGTTTGATTTTGCTCAAGGCTGCTGGGAGTGGAATTTAGAGCAAATTCGCGCTAAAGGAATGACAGAGAATGTCATCGAAATGCTGGCTGGTATAAAAAAATTGCCAGAAGAAATGCAACAGGTTTTAAAGCTAGCTGCATGTATCGGCAACTCTTTCGATTTAGGAACTTTAGCAGTTATCTCAGAAAAGTCGCCAGAAAAAGTGGCAGCTAATTTGCGCGAAGCTGTTAGCCAGGATTTTGTTATTTCAACAAGTTCGAGTACTGCCTACAAATTCGTCCATGACCGCATCCAGCAAGCTGCCTATTTCCTAATTCCAGAAACCCAGACTAAAGCGATTCATTGGAAAATTGGGCAACTGCTGTTGCATACACCAAAAGAGGCACAAGAAGACAAAATCTTTGAGATTGTTAACCAACTCAATCAAGGTATTGAACTGAGCGAATATCAACAGGACTTACCCAGTGCAGCGGTGCGTTACGCTAACGCTAACGCACCCTACATAGATCAATCCCAAAGAGATGAACTGGCAAAATTAAATCTGATAGCTGCTAAAAAAGCTAAGTCTTCAACTGCATATGAGCAAGCATTTCGCTTCTTAAAATTAGCTTTATATCTCTTGGGAATTGATTGTTGGCAGCGGCAATATAAACTGACTTTATAAATTTATGAATTGGCAACATAAACGGCATACTTTTGCGGCGAGTTTGAAGAAATTGAACCCTTGGCAAACAGCGTGTTACGCCACAGCAAAAATCTGTTGTAAACAGTTATAATATATGAAATAAAGATGGAAATTTGTCTGGCCAGAAACCAAATTGCCCGAGCGGTAAAAATTGGATTGGAAGTGCTGGATATTTTGGGATTCAAGTTTCCAAGAAAACCTAATATACCCCTGGTTTTACTCGAGTTATTAAGAACGAGGCTTGCTTTAGCTGGTCGGTCAATTAAACAATTGAGAAACTTGCCAGGAATGACGGATTTGAAAGCGATATCAGCTATGCAAGTTATGGATAAAATCGCGACTACCGTCGCACTCACCAATCCTAAATTGTATCCTTGTGCTACAAGGTTTGACAGCGCTGCTTGAGAGCGAAACAGATATAACTGTTGTCGGAAAAGTTCGCGACGGACACGAGGCACAAGAAATGTTTCGCCAACATCAACCCGACGTAACTTTGATGGATTTGCGGATACCTCAAATGGATGGAATTGCTGCTATTACTGCTATCTGCGATCCGTTTAAAAATGCTCAAATTGTTGTGTTGACTACCTACGACGGCGAGGAAGACATTTATCGCGGATTGCCAGCGGGTGCAAAGGGGTATTTGCTCAAAGATGCCGAAGCGGATGAAGTTTTAGCAGCTGTTCGTGCCGTTGCTGCTGGTAAAAAGTATATCCCGCCTCATGTGGGAGCTAAACTAGGAGAGCGGATGGGGAATCGGGAATTGAGCGATCGCGAAAACGAAGTCATCCGCCTGATCGCCGCTGGCAAAAGCAATCACGAGATTAGTACAACGCTGCATATCAGCGAAAGTACCGTCAAGTTCCACGTCAAAAATATTTTTAGCAAGTTGGGAGTGCATGACAGGACACAAGCTGCTTTAGCTGCACTCAAGCGCGGTTTTGCTACTTTGTAGCTAAGCGACACCTAACCAAAAGTTCGGGTAATCTCCTCATCTAATACTGACCATTTTTTATACGTAATCTCGTTTCCGGTTACATCTAAATGATTAAAATTGGTTGTAGGGACGCCAGCACAAAGTTTTTCGGCTGCCGTGTCCCTACTTTCCCATTATTGAAAGTCAAGAAACCGGGTTTCTCTGAGAAACCCGGTTTCGCGCTTAGCTGCCGATTTTCACAAATTAACTAACGAGCGATGACTAATTCAGTGATGGATTTCTAGATTCAAAATGTAGCAACCGAGTTGCACTTTTTCCGACCAAAGTTCGTATTCCAATCGCAGATTTTCTGGTAAAGTGCCACCGACTAACTTTAAACTACGGGTGAAGTTACGCAGGCGCATATGTCCGCTAGTTTTTAATGTTTCGCTTTGCAGCCAATAACGGCTGAGTCCGTAAACGCCTCGCTCCCAAAAGTGACGATAACTGACTCTACCGTTTCCTTGCATGGTCATGATGGCGCGGTGGGGCGAAATCTCTAACCATAAAAGCCTTTCCTTGGAAGCCGTTGGGGCTGTTGCAACGGCTGGAGTATCATTGGGTTCTAGATTCCCTATAGCAGGTTCGCTCATCAGTAAATGAAAGCGATCGCGGTCTTTTTGATACAGGGTAGCGGCGGTTTCCACCATCGACCAAATCGGCAAATCGGTGGAAACTAGGGATAAACTCACGGGTTTGCGGTGATAGGTCAGCATTGAGGTTTTTAGTTTGTAGCAGCAGGTTTTATCCCCTTATTCCCGCCTAAATCAAAAGTCTTCACAACAATCGATACCATTTTGCCAAGCGATTTAGAGGATTTCACCATCGAAAATCCCAAATCTCAACTCCTCGCATGGTATCGCTGGGACGGGGAAAACGGTACGATCTAACGCGAGCAGTCTTCCACCAGTCTATCCCAATGTCAGATGCCGTCGTTACACTGGAAATTACCGGGGATCAGCAATGTTTGCTGGTTCGCAAACCTTTTGAGGGGCTATCCCTGACTGGACGCATCCGCGTACCGGGGGATAAGTCGATCTCTCACCGCGCGTTAATGTTGGGAGCGATCGCTTCTGGCGAAACCCAAATTCAAGGTTTGCTCTTGGGCGAAGATCCCCGCAGCACCGCCGCTTGTTTCCAAGCAATGGGGGCAGAAATTTCCGATCTAAATACAGAATTAGTCACGGTTCGAGGCATTGGGTTAGGCCAGTTGCAAGAACCCAATGATATTTTAAATGCGGGTAACTCCGGTACTACCCTAAGATTGATGCTGGGACTTTTAGCATCCCATCCGGGTAGATTTTTTACGGTAACTGGCGATAGTTCTTTGCGAAGTCGTCCCATGTCCCGCGTTGTCACTCCCCTGCAACAAATGGGCGCTCAAATTTGGGGACGCAAACACAATTCTCTCGCCCCCCTAGCGATTTGTGGACAGCAACTACAACCGATTCATTACCATTCCCCCATCGCCTCCGCCCAAGTCAAGTCTTGCATTCTTTTAGCTGGACTGATGACAGAAGGACAAACAACTGTCACCGAACCTGCGCTTTCTCGCGACCACAGCGAACGCATGTTAAAGGCTTTTGGTGCAGAACTTAGTATAGACCCGGAAACTAATAGCGTCACGGTTACTGGCCCTGCTAAGCTACAAGGACAAACGGTTATCGTTCCTGGTGATATCAGTTCTGCTGCTTTTTGGTTAGTCGCTGGGGCAATTGTACCGGGTTCGGAATTATTGATCGAAAATGTCGGCGTTAATCCCACCCGCACCGGCGTTTTAGAAGTTCTAGAAATGATGGGTGCCGATATTTCTCTGGAAAATCAGCGGGAAGTTGCTGGCGAACCCGTCGCCGATTTACGAGTGCGTTATAGTCAGCTAAAAGCTTGCAAAATTGCCGGTGATGTGATACCGAGATTGATTGATGAAATCCCGATTTTAGCCGTCGCGGCAGTTTTTGCTTCTGGGACGACGACGATTAGGGATGCAGAAGAATTGCGGGTGAAAGAGAGCGATCGCATCGCCGTCATGGCGTCGGAATTAAACCGCATGGGTGCGAAAGTGACCGAATTACCCGATGGGTTAGAAATTACCGGCGGCACGCCGTTAACGGGAACCGAGGTGGATAGTTATACCGACCATAGAATTGCCATGAGTTTAGCGATCGCAGCCCTTAATGCAACAGGCACAACTAAAATTAATCGTGCCGAAGCAGCGGCTGTTTCCTATCCAGATTTTACCCGCACCCTGCAACAGATTTGCGGTCAAACTGCATAAGTTTGCTTTGGTAATTGGTAATTGGTAATTGGTAATTGGATGATTTGGCTCGTGGACTCTGAGCGAGATCCCCGACTCCGATGCGCGAAGTTGGGGATCTGGGTATTCGCGATCTGATGTCCGCCTAATTACCCTGAATAAAAATCGCGACCCGTCACCGTGTCACCGTGTCAGTCGCGTCATTCCTAACTATGGGTGAAGAACCGGACATCATATGAGTTCTATCTCTAAACTGGGCATATTCTACCTCAGCCGACTGGGGCGATCGCTCCTTTTTAAGCGGAAGTTATTGTGGGTGGAAGTTCCCTTCACCCTGCTCTAGCGTCTTTTTAGCCGTTTTAGCAGAGTACAGCGGATTGCTTTTCGTGTGAGGTACAGCCTTGTGGCTTGGTGTGCGGGCAGCAAAAATGGCAGCCCGCACACCGCTGTCCAAGGTGTACCATCACCGAGTGCAAACCGCTATATAGGAGATAATTGACTTGGAAAGCAAAATCGATAACTATGCCGCCTCGTATCATCAACGATCGCTACATGCTCCTTCCCAACTCGCGCTCAGGTGGAATGGCAGATGTATATAAGGCAACTGATTACGAAAGAGAAGGATGCCAAGTTGCAGTCAAAGTCTTTAAGCATGGGCAAATTGAAGCAGATATTCTGGCTGAGTCCTTCAGACGTGAGACTCAGGCACTTAAGGAGTTAAAACATTCCAGCATTGTCGAGCTTTTTGATTCGGGACAGGATAGACAGACTAGGGAATATTTCCTGGTGTTGGAGTGGATGGAAAAAGATTTAGCGACTCTGCTCAAAGAAGCTCCATTGGAGGGATGGGATTCTTATTGGCAGAGGCTAGCTCTTCCGGTACTGAAAGCTCTTGCATTCTCCCATGAGCGCAAATATGTTCATCGGGATCTCAAACCCAGCAATATTCTGATTGGCAGTGATGGCAGGTTGAAATTAGCTGACTTTGGTATTTCCAAACTCAGGGGGTACTTCCGTCCGACTGTCACTCTACGAGAATTCGTCTCGCGTCCCTTCACACCCCCCGAAGAGGATGACGGTTCCTATCCTTTCACCCGCGACGTGTTCAGCTTTGGAGTAGTTACGCTGAATTGTTTAACTGATGTCAAGCTTGTTGATTATGACAGTATTTCGAGAGCGATCGCTGCTCTTGATGCCCCACCTGAAGCGATCGAAATTATTGAACGTGCCGTCTCAAACGATCCTGCTGAGCGGCAATCGAATGCAGAGGTGCTGCTGGCAGAGTTGGATGCTATTGGGCAGAAGCGATCGCGAACTCAGTCAACCAAGAGCCAAATTTGCTACTTGAAACTGACTCCCAAATGCTTGAGCCGTCTTCAGGACACCCTGGATATTTCTTCCGAAACCGAAATTCATAAGATTATTCTGAACGATCTAAATGGTGAAGTAAGTTGTGGAATTCGCGCTTATAAATTCAAAAACAACGATCATAATTCTGAGGGAGACCACTACGAATTGTATGGTGGTTCCTATCGATATCATGTCAAGGTGGACGATAAACGAAAGGATCACCTTGTGATATTTAATGCTTGGGATACACCTCATTCTCAGCTGGAACAGCGACGAGAACTTGCTTGGACTATACCCTATGAGTTTAAATTTGGAACTTCAATCTATTCTTATGAAGCCGTAGCAGTCATTCAAGAACTACAAGATGCTGTCATAGAGCATGAGGCAAATCTACAAGAACGATCGCTCGAAAAGGAAAAACAACGAATTTTCCAGGTCTGGTGGGATATTCTCAGAGCTAAAACCGACTGGGAACAGAAGCGAAAAGAACCAATTCGATATACAAGTGCTAAACCTGATGGCACGAGAGTGATTTTTGAAGTAAAAGAATTACCAGAGGAAGACATTGCCGGACAACCTCGTCACATCACAAACTCTCAAGGCTTTAGCATTTTGAGCGGGGATGTCATTGGAATTATCGATGACAAGTTAGAATTGTATATCAGGTCTGGCTCTGCCGATCGGCTGCCTGAAAAAGGTGAGCTTAAGTTTGATACTCGTTTAGCTGAAATTGCTCTCAATCGACAAAAGAGTGCGCTGGATGCGATTCGATACGATCGCGCCGTTCGTTCCGATTTACGGGAGTTGCTGGTCAATCCTGAAGAAATTCAGGCTCCTGTGCTAGATGCAGAGATTGAGTTTATTCAGAACCTGAATGAATCTCAGAAGGAAGTTGTTAAGGCTGCTCTCTCCACACAAGATTTTCTACTGGTTCAAGGGCCACCTGGTACAGGCAAAACGACCTTTATTACCGAGGTGATTCTGCAAACCCTTCAACAGAATTCAGAAGCGCGAATTCTGCTTAGTTCCCAAACACATGTTGCCCTTGATAACGCATTAGAGCGGATTCAAGCCAAGAATCCAAATTTGAAGCTGATCCGAATCGGCAATCATGAGCGGGTGTCGGACGGTGTTTACTCGCTGCTGCTAGAAGAACAAATGGAAAAATGGCGCGAGGAAGCGATCGCCAAAGGGCAGAAATTCCTTGCTGACTGGTCTGCACGCAGCGGAATTTCTCAACAAGAATTGCAGACAGCAGTTCTATTTCAAGAGTTGAGAAATATTGCCTTAAAGCTGGAGTATTTGCGAGTCGAACTGACAATTCGCAGGCAGGAGAGAGAAGAGAACTTCTCTGCATTGGATAACGAAGGAAATCCTAAATCGCGGCGAAAACGAAACATCCCGGCAGCAAGGTTGGAGGAGTTTCAGCGTTTAGAAGAAGAGATTGAACAGTTAGAAAAACAGGCAAAGGCAGCACGGGATGAGCAAAAACAGAAAGCCAAAGAAATGGAAAAAATAGCTGGAATTACAACAGAAGAAATACTGAAGATGTCTTCGGAAGATCTTGGACAATGGAGCCAGATATCGATCGATCCTAATGCGCCCAATGCGAAAATGCTGCAACAGCTTATTAGCCTTCAAACTGACTGGTTAGAGCAGTTTGGACGCAACGATCGATTCAATGCACCGCTAATTAAGCGCTCGCAAGTCGTCGCCGGAACTTGTATAGGCGTTCCTAGAGAAATTTACGACATTGAATTCGATCTCTGTATTGTTGATGAAGCTTCAAAGGCAACTGCCACAGAAGTTTTAGTGCCAATGGCGCGTTCTAAAAAGTGGATACTGGTAGGCGATCCAAAACAACTTCCACCCTTTCAAGATGAAGCTAGTAGGAATGTTGAGTTTTTGGAAGAGTACGAATTAACTCTAGAAGATATTCAAGAAACACTCTTCGATCGTCTTTTGAAAATATTGCCAGATGGATGTCGTAAGATGCTGGCAATTCAACATCGGATGGTGGAACCGATTGGTAAACTTATCAGCACCTGCTTCTACGAAAGTCAATTAGACAGCAATGGCCCTGAAATCGATCAAACGCTGAATAAAGTTCTACCACGACCTGTTACTTGGCTGACTACATCAAAGTTGCCAAATAGTCGCGAAAAAAGTGTAGGGTCTAGCTTCGATAACTCCTGTGAAGTGAGAGCAATCGTTCAGTGGTTAAAACAACTGAATTCAGTGGCAGAAGCAGCCCAGAAGCATTACAGCGTTGCGGTTCTGAGTGGTTATGCAGCGCAACTGAAACTACTGAATCGCAGCTTAGATTCAGAACAAAGTAGTTTGAAAGCGTTGGCGATCGAGTGCAATACAGTCGATGCCTTTCAAGGGCGTGAAGCAGATATCGTTCTCTACTCAGTCACCCGATCTAACAAGGATGGCAAAGTTGGATTTCTCCGAGATGAAGCCAGATTGAATGTGGCATTATCCAGAGCGCGAATCGGTTTGGTCATTGTTGGCGATAGTCAGTTCTGTCGCTCGCTTAGCAATAGCCCTTTATATCGCGTTCTGCAATACATTGAGCAACACCCAACAGATTGCAAGCTGGAGGATCTGAACCCATGAATTTGGACGAACATACATCACTCAGTTCGGAAGAATTACGCCGCTATGATAATCGCTCTGGGTTCGATCTGGTTTGCTCTCAGGAAGTCGGATTGCCTGTTTACAAGATTACTGTCGATGCCCTGACCCAAATTCGCAAACCAATTCCACCAATTGAAGAGTACGTTCTTAAGGCGATCGATATTGGTCTTTCATCCGAAGAAGAAATCGCTGGATTACTAGGCTTGGAATTACCAACAATCAAGGAAGCAATGGTTAATCTACGAGTAAGTGAAGACATTGATCTGTTTGCACCCGATGCTTCACAGCTTCAAGTATGGAAACTTACTAAGAAAGGTGAAAAAACCTTGCAGTCAGCTAGGATTATTGTGCCAGAGGAAAGAACCTTAGAGATTAACTTTGATGGACTCCTGCGAATTCCGCGCTGGTATGGTCAGTTAGAAAAAGCCTTGCTCTTGCCGAAAAATTTGCGAGACGAGGGTATTGTAGAAATTGAACCCTCGCCCAAGCGTCCTCCAGAATTGTCTGACCTGAAGCTCAAGGATGTTGATAAGGTTATTGGGGAAATTGAGAAGGCTAAGGGTAAGAAGTGGAAGAATTCTCAAGAACAAGATTTGCTGGCATTGAAGGCGATCGAACGTCGGCAACGATTCTTTCAACCTGCGACTGCACTGGTTTACAAAGAAAAAGACAGCGACGAAATTCAGGTGGCATTTGTTGTTGATGGCATTCTCTCTAATGAGCATGAGACTGCTTTTGCTCGTTCAAATAGTTCTAAAAAAATCCGCAGCCAAATAATTGATGCTTTACAGAAAAATGAACCACTCAAGCTGGCTGAAGAAATGTTGGGACAGCAGTTTGTCGCGAAGAATCTGGTCGATCCAGATGTCATAACTGCCAAAGTAACTGAAGCTAAAGCAGAGATTGAGGCGCAAATTGAATCTACTCAAGAAAAACTAGACCAAACGAATGATGAGGATGAAAAGAACAGCCTGATTCAACAGCTTCAGGAAAAAGAAGAACAAATCGCACAGCTTCAAGCCCAAATGCACTCTATGCTCGCTTCGGTGCCGATGCGTTGGTTAGAAATGTATGAGCATCGCCCTCTGTTGGAGCAAGCGCTGAAAGAGAGTCAGGAACGTTTAATGATTATCTCACCTTGGATTCGGGCTAATTCTGTCAACCAATCGTTCCTCCAACAATTTGAGAATTTACTGAAGCGAGGAGTTAAGGTTTTCGTCGGGTATGGTTTGGGCGAGAAAGACGAAAACCGCAATTCACCAGATATTAAAGCTGAGAAGACTTTGCAAAACCTGGCAAACCACTATTCTAAGACCTTCACGCTCAAGCGACTAGGAGATACTCATGCCAAAATCCTGATCTCAGATACCAAGTTCGCGGTCACCACAAGCTTCAATTGGTTGTCATTCAAAGGTGAGCGCGATCGCACCTTTCGTGACGAGCGAGGAACGCTGGTTTCCGAACCCCACAAGATTGACGAGTTGTTCGATAACCTACTGAAGCGATTGACCAAGGGGTTGTAGTTGTAGCTTGAGACTGGGTGGTGTCCAATTGAATTGACCAGGACTTACGCACCTTGGCAAAGAAATATCGCCACATTCGTAATGATATTCAGCCTGATGTTTTCGCAATTTTCCTAACCACTCTGACAGAAAGCCTGCACTTGTGCTTCGGATAAGCCCAACATTTCAGCAACCTGACTAACCTGCATCCCCGCAGCCAGAAGATTTTGAGCAGCTTGACGCAGTTGAGCCTGTGCCTGTTCTTTCTCTAGGCGTTCTTGTGCTTTTTCTAGGCGTTCTCGTTCTTTTTCTAGGCGTTCTCGTTCTTTTTCTAGGCGTTCTTGTTCTTTCTCTAGGCGTTCTTGTTCCGTATCGGTCAGTAGCCAATTTCCTTGCAGATCGCACCATCGCAACCAATCACTCGGAACATCTTCAAAAACCCCTGACCAAATGCCCAATCCAATCTCTAGATCGGTCAACCAGATGCGGGGATTCTGCGGTTGAATTAACTGTTCAAGATAGCGTCCACCATCTAATTTGAAATGTCGCAACTGTTGGGTGTAGCGACTGTAAACGATGTATTGAGCCACTCCTCGCACTAAAGTGGCGAGGAATCAGGCCAGGAATTAAAGTTAGCTTTTTGCTCAATAATAGCTATCTGGCTAACCGTTTCTGGCTTCATGCAGAACTGCTCTGAGGATGAATGACTCAGCCTACGTTCGGACGCGCCTACTTGTTCGCAGTTTATTTGAAAGTCCTTCCATGCCTGCATTAAGTAAGGCTCCGACCTTTCCCACTCATTTTGAGCAAGATGCAATAGAAGGTTATCTTCGTCATTGACGTATCTACTTAGGTATGCAGCGAAAAGATCGCGATGCATCACAACTCCTGTTTGGTCATAGTGAACGCGCTCTGATAGGTTCTTCTTAATCCGTTCACCAGTCAAATGGGTTTGTGACAGTGCAGTACGTGAAGTAGAAAACTTAATGAATTGCCCACCGGCACTTACAGCAAGAGCGTGCTAATTCAGATTGGACTAAACCGGGAGACTTAGCAGAAATAGCTTTACCATATCGCTTTTGCCATGCCTTCACCGATACATTTTCAGTTTTGATTTGATTACCATGCCTCAAAATCTCGTTGACGATTCTCCGGTTTTGAGACTTAGCATAAGCGCTCTTACGCCGTTCTAATTCTCGCTTTTTGCGAGCCAACTTTTGATAGGTTTTAGACTTTTTCCATTGGCGACTACCCGGTTTTACTTTACCTTTCTTCAAGACCATCTTACGCCCTATCTGACCGAAAAAATCTCTTGAGTAGTTTTCGGGATTGCTGGCTCTTTGAGAGCGCTGCATCTGACGCTGTAATGCTTTGATTTCACCTTCATATGTTGGTACTTGTTCTGCAAAGGCGAGCAATCCGGCGTTGTCACCTACGAAAGCAATGTTGGAGATGTTAATATCTAGCCCAACAACACCATCAGTAACATAATTTTTATCTTTTTGATAGGGCTGTCCCTCGTTAATTAACTGAGCATACCAGCGCTGATTACCATTGAGTTCTCGAGCCAGTGCGGTCTTGGGGTTCCCCCAAGTGGAGCATCTGGCGTGCCACAGAAGGCGAACGTATTTTACCGGATGATTTAAGCCATGTTGGATGAC
>NZ_BLAY01000239.1 GCF_020521235.1 Microseira wollei NIES-4236
TGCAGTCGGGCTATCGGGGAACCAACGGTGGGAGTATTCATCTACGTTTGTACCAACCTGTTCTAGATCAGTGGCGAAACACCTGTAAAGGAAGGAACTAGGAATATCCAATCGCGAGGTTGGAAGCCGGCGCTGTATGCGTATCATCAGCGTCGGGAGGATGTAACACAGAGGGTGTGGGAAAATTGGAGATCCCCCTAAATCCCCCTTATAAAGGGGGACTTTGAAGCCCTATCACCTTTGTTTCTGCGTATATCTCTCGTTTCAAAGCGACGATTTTTCATAGAAACCCGGTTTCTTTGCGTAAGTCCTGATCCCCCTAAATCCCCCTGACAAAGGGAAACTTTGAAAATTGACGATCCCCCTAAATCCCCCTGACAAAGGGGGACTTTGAAACCCCAAACTCCCTTTCCCAGAAGGGAAGGGGGCTTTTGTTGCCAGGGGCTTTGTTTGTGACAGTTGGCTAAGTGTCTACAGGAATGGCAAATTAATGATGGTTTTTATTTGAATTGGGCGATCGCTTTCGATGACAGTAAAGAACCTGTCCAGCGCCAGTTTCCAACTTGGGCAAGCTTCGATTTAGGCTGAGAATTGTGCTGACGTGAATCACGGCATGCCAACTTAATTGGTAATTGCGATCGCTGAAAAACTATTAACTCAAGTTGCTAGTTACATCCCTTGGCGCTGGTAATAGGTAATAGGTAATGGGTAATGGCTAATGGCTAATGGTAATAATAAAAGGCTTGGCTCGCCAGCTAAAATTAGCAATTAGCAATTAGCAATTAGCAATTAGCAATTACCAATTAGCAATTAGCAATTAGCAATTACCAATTACCAATTACCAATTCACCCGATGAATAAAATCGATTTAGCATTTACCCCAGCGCTGGAACAAGCAAGACTCGTTCGCAGCAAAGAAGTATCGCCAGTAGAGTTGGTGGAACTTTACTTAGAACGCATAGATCGCCTCAATCCCCAACTGGGTAGTTATTTTACCGTAGCGGCAGATCTGGCACGGGCGGAGGCAGTGGCGACAACAGAAATGTTGACAAAGGAAGAAACTGCCAATTTACCGCCTTTTTTTGGCGTGCCAATTGCGATCAAAGACTTGACCTCGGTTGCCGGTATCCGCTGTACTTATGGATCGCGGGCGCTGATGGATCAGATAGCTGCTTATGATGATGGCATCGTCACGCGCATCCGCGCCGCCGGGTTTATTATTCTGGGTAAAACCGCCACTTCGGAAGTCGGATCGCTGCCTTATACCGAACCAGAAGGGTTTGCACCGGCAAGAAATCCTTGGAATACAGATTATACTCCCGGTGGATCGAGTGGGGGTGCAGCCGCCGCCGTGGCAGCGGGGTTGTGCGCGATCGCTCAAGGTTCGGATGGCGGCGGATCGGTGCGCGGACCAGCTAGCTGTTGCGGTTTAGTCGGGATTAAACCATCGCGGGGAAGAGTTTCCCTTGCACCGCTAGGCGATCGCCTCAGCGGCGTCGCCACCGATGGCGTCATTGCGCGTACCGTTGCCGATGCAGCGGCGCTTTTAGATGTCATGTCTGGCTATATTACCGGCGATCCTTACTGGTTACCCGATCCCGATCCATCTTTCCTCACAGCTGCTACCAGTAAACTTCCCGCTTCCCTAAAAATTGGTTTTACCACCACATTACCACCCCTGGGGGAAGCCGCGCCCCCAATTGGGCAGGCCGTGTTGGCAACGGCGAAACTGTTAGAAGGAATGGGTCACGCCGTCGAACCTGTGAGTTTGGATTTGAGCGAATTAATCGATCCGTTTAAGATAGTTTGGCAGTCAGGGGTAGCCGCATCTGGCATTCCCAAAGCAGCGCTGGGAAAAATGAATCAATGGTTGTTAGAACAAACTGGAGATGTTAGCCAGTACTTGCGTGCAGTTGCCCAGATGCAGATAATTGCACGCAAAATTGTCGCGTTTTTTCATAATTTTGACGTGATGTTACTGCCAGTTTACATGCATCCCGCGATTCGGATCGGCGAGTGGGAAAATTTAAGTCCAGAAGAAACTTTGGCCAGAATTATCAATTGGATTGCCCCTTGTCCGGCGTTTAACGCCAGCGGACAACCCGCGATCGCCATCCCTGCTACGTTTGACTCGAATGGCTTACCCATCGGCGTTCAGCTGGTCGGACGCCCCGCCGCCGAAGCGACGATCCTTGCCTTAGCAGCGCAAATTGAAGCGGCGAAACAAGCGAGTGAACCGCGCCCTCATTTTGCCATTAGTGGCTACTGACATTGCGGAAAAGTAAAGGCTCAAGCATTACACTGCCTGAGCCTCTTGAAGTCAAATTTAAGGCTAAAAAAGCTTAGTAGCGACGAGAAGAGAAGTTGTCGCGGCGACGTCCACCACCACCACCAAAAGAACCCCTTTCTTCCCGAGGCTTGGCTTTATTGACCTTGAGATCGCGACCCATCCATTCAGCGCCATCCAGGGCTTCAATCGCTGCGTTTTCTTCAGCGTCTGTACCCATTTCTACAAAGCCAAAGCCGCGCTTGCGACCTGTTTCGCGATCGGTGGGAAGCTGAACCCGTTTAACTGACCCGTATTCTGCAAACACAGAATTCAAGTCCGCTTCTGTAACTTCATAAGATAGGTTACCTACATAAATCGACATAGCTTGTCTCCAAAATTACAACTTTGCAGAGAGTGATAGTTCGGAGAGAAGCCTGCCAATATAAAACGGGAAAAACTCGTCAATACTAGAAACAAACATTGCAACCGATACTTATTCTCTTCCATTATTGTAGCACTTTAGCAAGCTGTTTGGGTTGGCTGGCACAAGAGATCGGCAGAAGGGTTAAACCTAGGCGCGATCGCGAGTGCGTGCCTTAGCTGGTAGGTTGGATTTCGCGTTCTCAACCCAACCGACGGGCGATATGCCTCCGCAAGGCGCTTCGCGATCGCACCCAGTAATATCATGTCCGCTTGCTTCGGTAACGTTAGGCTAGCGAGTGAGCGGGTGAGCAGGTGAGACGGAAAAAAACAGGTTTTCACACAATCGACTATTTACAACCGATGCAACCGGACAAGATCGGGACTTACGCAAAGTCTCTGTATGTAGGGTGCGTAAGCGGTGCGTTACGCACCGCAACCACTAAATCAAATCAAGACCTGACAAGCATGGGTTCTGGCTCAGGTAGCACAGAGACTTTCATTGGGTCGTAGCCTAGCTGTTGAGTAATCCGTTCCCTGGCTAAAACGCGATACTCCCAAAAATGCTCTCCGGCGGCGCATAAACCCAAATACATATTCATAACTTGGGGCTTTCTCAGCAAAATCGTCCATAATTGTCGCCAAAACTGCCAGCGAATTTCAGGTCTTCGTATACCCTGATGCCAGATTACCTGGGCAACCAGCCGCAACCCTTTCCCCAGAGGAAATTGCATCGTCTGCTTTCGCCCTAGGGGAGGAACAATACTGAGGCATTGCTGAAAACAGCGTCTGAGATAGTTCGGGGGTTCGTACAGCGTCCAGAATCCTTCTAAATACTCTCTGGCAATTTCGGCAATGGGGCGGGTGGGGATGAAATTCATCAGGGTATTCTGGTCCCCCGTCGGATGGCTGGAACCCTCAAGTAAACGCTGTTCTCCCTTAAGTCGGTTCCAGAGGGCAGTGTTGGGCGGCGCTTGCAGGATGCCCAGCATGGGTTGAGGAATGCTGGTTTGTTCGACAAATGCTTGAATTCGTTCGCCAGCACCTGTACGTTCTCCATCAAATCCCAGAATAAACCCGGCATAGATCAGCAGACCTGCCTGATTGATCTTGCGACAGGCTTCCACTAGGGGGTTGCGAGTATTTTGCACTTTGCGCGTTACTTGCAGGCTGTCTTGGTCGGGGGTTTCAATGCCGAGAAAGACGGCATAGAAGCCTGCTTGCCGCATCAGATGCAGCAATTCATCATCCTCTGCCAAATTTACAGATGCTTCGGTGATCAAGGTGAAGGGATAATTGTGCTGCTGCATCCAGGGAATCAATTCTCGCAGGAAGCGTTTGACGTTGCGCTGATTGCCGATAAAGTTGTCATCAACGATGAAGAGCGACCCGCGCCAGCCTAGATCGTAAAGCGTTTGCAACTCTGCTAAGGCTTGATTCGGTTGTTTGGTGCGCGGTTTGCGTCCGTAAAGGGAGATGATGTCGCAAAATTCGCAGTTGAAGGGACAACCGCGAGAGAACTGAATTGCCATCATGCAGTAGGCATCCCGCTGAAGCAGGTCAAAACGGGGCATGGGGCTTTGGGTGACATCCGGTTTTTCCATCGTGCGAAATATTCCTTGCGCTTCGCCTTGATTTAGCGCTGCCAAGAATTGGGGAACTGTCATCTCTCCCTCATCCAGGATTAGGTAATGCGCGCCAGAGTCCAGGGCATCTTGCGGCACAGATGTGGGGTAGGGGCCGCCAACTGCTACTTTTTTGCCTAACCGTACTGCTTTTTGAATTAGGGCGTGGAAATCTGCCTTTTGCACAATCATGGCAGATAGTATTACTAGGTCGCACCATTCCCAATCCGCTGCTGTTTCCAGGTTGACGTTGCGATCGCAAAATCTAATTTCCCAGTCTTTGGGTAAAAGTGCCGCCACTGTAATAATTCCCAGGGGTGGAATCACTGCCTTGAGTCCAGCGATTTCCATGAAGCGATCGTAAGACCAAAACGACTGGGGAAACTGAGGGTAGAGCAACAATGCTTTCATAAGAGATCCTTGGTGCAACTTTAGGATGACAGTGGCATGACCGGATGCGGAATTTAGGTAAATTTCCCCTTAGCATACCTTAGTCCCTGGAAGCGTACCTCAGTCCCTGGAGTGATGTTTTAAGCTGGCATTTCCTGATGACAGTGGCTACAACGCCAGTAAAGTCCTGCCAAACCCATGTGACGGAATAAAGTGTACGAACAGCAAAGGCAAATATGCCTACTCATCATCGATTGCCCGATTGTTGGGGATAGAGTCCGTTGGCTGCGACCATTGGTTAGTTGGGGCGGCGATCGCATCAGACTCTTTAATAAAGCTTCCATCTTACAGACCTGCATTTAATACTATTTTAATTTTAACCTATTTTTACCATAAAATCTGAAATTTTTAAATACATAAACTTGATTTTTGTGATATAATGCATAGCAATAGTAATTGCTGGTTGAGAGAAACTTAGCAAGAGATTTTTCCTGTCCTCGTGGAGAGGAAAGTTAAGAGCAGTAAGCGGCTGATAATAATAAGGATAAAACAGCTTTTAGTCACTTATGTAGACCAGCAAGTAGGGCTGGATAGAGCCAGCTAAGCCAATTTATTGATGAGGTTGAGTAGTTATGAAAATTCAAGCGTTGGAGATCCAGGTAGGCGATCGCATCATCGCTTACTGCAACAACAAGAGGCAAATCTGCACGGTGCGACGCATCATAGATCCCGATCAAAGCAATATCACGCTATCAGTATTTACAACAGAGCATTATCGCAGCTCAATATTGCGCGTAGTGAGGTTCCGGCGGGACGCTTTAGTTGATTTGGCAAGGTGAAATACCTACACCGCCGCAAGCGGTCGGTGTAGGCTTCTGGCGTTTCTGAGAACTTCCAGAACTTCCTTAGAGGTACTATTAGTAGTAGTTTTAGTTACTACTGGATTCCCTTGACGGCGTTTGATCCTGGGGAACAGTCCCAGCCCCACGCGCTTGATGTTGATTGCCGCGTTAACATCACGGTCAACATAAAGCAATTCTTGTGGGTCCCAGTACTCGCGCATACCGCAATCGGTGAAGACAAATTCATCGCGGTACGCCAGTAGTTGAGACGTGTATGCAGGATTTACTGACATTATCCACACCCGGTGCTTTTGCGGCTATGTATTCTAGGATTTGGAAAAATTGCCCAAAAGCAGCATCATTCCAGGATTTATTCAACCCTGACTTAGCTGATTGACCGTTGGGCAAATACTGTCCATTGTCATCTTGTTTGGCTTTATTTCGTTTTGACAACGCTTTTAGATTTAAGTTCTCATGAACAAAAACCTGCTTACCAGTTCTTACCAATTGATCAGCAGTTTTAAAAGCATGGTCGCGCCGGGAACGAGCAATACGTTGATGCTCTCGCGCCTCTCTCTTGGCAAGCTTACGCCGGGATTTGCTACCTTTGTTTTTAGCGGCCTTGCGTTTAGAAATACGGGCTAATCGCTCCTCTGACTTTCGGAACGACTTCAACGCTGGCAGTTTGGTATTGTCTGATGTTGCTAGATAGTCATCGTCATGCAGGATCGCATCGAATCCCAAGGTATTATCCCAAGTTGGAATTACCGCATCGGGAATGAAATCAGGAACCTTTGGGTCTTCTAAACAAATTGTGATGCACCAGCCGTCAGCTTTGCTTGTTAACAGGGCATTTTTGAATTTAAACCCATCTGGTAGAGGGCGATGTAAACGGACTTTGACCCAACCTTTAAGCTTTGAGATTGACAGAAATAACCAATCTTTTTCAATGGGATCAATATTAATAGCTTGCCCCTCTATCCTCATGGTGCGGTAACGGGCAGCATTCTTAAAACGTGGCTTGCCGCTACGATTACCGTTACAATCACCTGCAAGAAATCGGGAGAAAGCCAAATCTACCCGCCTTGACACATTCTGCAATGTTTGGGATGGAACGCGAGTAAAGTCAAGTAACTCACCACTATTACCGACTTTCACCAAATCTTGTTTGATGATTGGTAACTGTTTTTTTTGAGCATAAAAATCTGGTTGGTCACGCAGGATTGAGGTCTAAATGAACAAACCAATGGGCAAGCATTAATGTTAGTGCGGTTATGCTCCCACCAATCAAATCTGTCCCCTAGCTGCTTGTTGTACCAGTACCTACAAACTCGCAACCAAGTATTTAGTTCTAGTTTTTGATTGGTGGTTGGGTAAAATCGATCCTGGTAATTAAGCAGCAAAGTAAATCACCTCCTAGTATGATTTATGATAACATAAACGTAAAGCTTCATGAAGAACAAAGCATTGAATTTGAGAAGATCAGAACGCAGATTAAATAAATTGCGTCTATATTCGGCTCAAAAAGACAAAACTATGACACAAGTGATAGAAGACTTTATCGATTCTCTGAAGCTGGAAAATGGTGATTCCGCACTTCGTGCCGCTCCGCTAACATCGACCCCTCGACCTGTCAAACCTACGGTTTGATTCAGTCGGGGGTCAATTCGTCATCACCCAAAAATTCATCCCACGCCGCCCTAGCGGGTCGGACGTGGGGCTTCTTTTTGATTTAAGCTAAAAATTTATCTCCAAACCTAACAGGACTTACGCAAACACCAAAGTTTCTCTGAAAAATCGTCGGTTTGGTAGCTCTTGATCTACGCAGAAACAAAGGTGATAGGCTCCTCGTGCGTAAGTCCTGCCTAAGTTTCCCGCTTGTTTCCCTTGTCCTCGCTTAAGGAGTGCGACTTACCTGCGGCGGGGGGACACTCGGTGACTGTTGCTGGTACAAGGTGATGCGTCGTTCTCGGACGGTATCGAGGGCAATTTGCCAGATGACGCGAAATGATTGGAAAGATTCCTCAGAAATGACATCTTTGTCCAGGTCATTTACGGCAGATGTCAGCAGTTTTAGCAGCTCTTCCCTTTTTACTTCTAGTTGCCTTAAATCGTTGCTTTTTGGCACTTCATTTAATAGGTGAATAACCTTCTTACTGTACTCATCTGCGGCATTTTTCTGGACTCTTACTAGCAGCCGCTTCAATTCTAGACCCCAAGACCATAACAAGAGGAAAATGGTTAAAATCAGCGCCAAAAAATCGGCGTTTTCTTGCACGAAAGAAGGTTTATCCCGCTCGTAGTAAGCTTGCGATCCGGGGTGAATGGGTGCGCCGATTCCGCTATCTCTGGATGGAGGATTTATGTTGGCTACGAGTGGTTTTATATCGTCTTGAGCAATCGCATTTGCCAATTCTTGGCGACGTTCCATTATTACCATCGTGATGTTGCGAATTACCTCTGGATCTACTTTCTCATGAGCGAGAAGAGTTCTCTGCACTTGCACTGTTGCTAAATCGATGGCTGGAATGGGTGGATTGCCTCGGTAAGCTCCTTGAGGAATAATACCCACTTCAAACGCGGGATATTTAATTTTCATTGCGGCAGCTTGTGGAATTGGCACTAATCTGGCGCTGCCATTTTGCACTAATTGCAAGATAGATGGATTGACTAACGCTCGGACTCGAAAGGCGGCATCTGCTTGATTGCGGAGAAAGGCTTCGTTAGCAGCTAGTTCGGTTTCTCCTACGAAGGTGAAATCCGATTCTGCTAAACCAAAATGAGCCGCTACATTTACAAATGATTGGAATTGTCCCCCAGTTTTTGGCAGGGAAATTCGCTTGCCTTTTAGATCTGAGAATTGATTGATGGGGGAGTTATTGGGAACAATTAACTGAAATCTATCGGGATATAAAATTGAGATTAGGCGTGCTGAAGCACCGACTGGAACATCAGCTTGAGCGGTAGCAAGTTGCACTTGGTTTTCTTCCAAGCGCTGGATATTTTCTGCGGTTCCGCCAGTTTTGATGACTTCAATTTGAATGTTGGGATGGTATTTTTCTACTACTTGCTCGATGGATTTGCTGATGACGTAGCTTTCGCCTTGTATTGCGCCAGCAGCAAGTTTGAGTCGATGTACTTTTGTGCGATCGGCAATCTGTAACGCCACGAATGTTACAAAGCTCAGACTTACCACAACTAAGCTTGCCACACCCAGCTTGGAAAGGTTGGCGCTAGCTAGGAAGCTGAGGAGTTTTGCTTGAGATCTCTGTAGGGAGGTTTGCGGGGGTTGAGGGTTTGTCATGGGGTTGCGTCTAATTTTGACGACCAACTACTGCCAGGACTTAGGCAAAGAAACCAAGAAACCCGGTTTCTAGGCTAGTTCTGCGTAAGTCCTGTACTGCATTAATCTTGATCGATTAACGTTAAGATTTCGTAATCCCCTCCCAAGGCGGCTACTATTTTTTCCCGTTCATAAACCGCTGCTGTGCTTCTGCGGTAATTTCGGCTTTGGACTCGGCGACAACATCCCAAAACATTTCTCCAGCTTCCGCTACTGCTCCCTGACTTTTTTCGTATAAATTGAGGCTGGTTTTAATCGCTGCTTTGAGAATTGGTTTACCAATTTTGGCGACGGCGGGTAATAGTATCGGTGCTAAAGCAACTGCACCAATTCCGATTAAAATTGCGCGATCAGTTGCTAGGTTGCGGACGTTTTGTAGGGTTTGATTTGGTTTGAATTGGCTACCTTTTGCTGACATAATTTTATCGATTGGTAATTGCTAATTGCTAATTGCTAATTGGTTTAATTGTTTGTTGGAGTTGTGCCGCTACGATTGCTTGGTTTCGATTGGCGGATCGCGGTGCATCAGGGGACGTAACCCATTTAACCCTGCGGCGATCGCAGAACCGTTATGTACAACCGTTGCTGCTAATGGATGCAGTCCCACGGTGGATGCAAGTCCCAAGGCGGCTAAATTGGGAGTAACTGCTAGACCGATATTTTGCTGGATGACTCGTTTGGTTTGACGAGCGATCGCAAAGGCATCTAGTAAGCTGGTTAAATTATTACTCATCAAAACTACATCTGCTGTTTCCCTCGCTACTTCTGAACCATCTCCGAAAGAAATTGCAGCATCTGCATAAGCAAGTGCTACCGAGTCGTTTAATCCATCGCCTGTAAAAGCGACGGTTTTACCTGCTGCGTGCAATTGTTGTACAACGGTTGCTTTTTGTTCTGGAAATGCTTCGGCGTGAACTTGTTCTAGGGGAATACCGAGTTCTTTAGCAACTGCGATCGCTCTTGGTTTTGTATCCCCGGTTAGCAGGTGAATTTCCATGCCATATTCGGTTTGCAATTTTTCGATTACTGCTTTACTTTCAGCGCGCAACGGATCGGTGTATTGAATAATTCCTTGAAATTCTCCGTTAACGGCTACATACAATAAAGACGAGTGGGTAGAAATCTGACAACTGAAGTTTTGAGGACAATTTGTGCTTGTACATAGATGCGGTTCGTAAAGACAAGTCAATTTTATTCCCGATTGTTGTAAGAAGCGATCGCTTCCCACCAATACTTCTTGCTCGTCTATTTCTGCACGCACTCCCAACCCCACTTCATATTCCCATTTTCCACGGGGTAATATGTTCGTGCCTTGTTTTTCTGCATAGCGCATGACTGCTTCGGCGACCGGGTGAGTCAGGCGCTGTTCGGCGGCGGCGGCTAATTCTAAAACTCTGGCAGCGGACAGTTTATCTGTCGCGATTTGGACTGCTACAACTGCCACATCTCCTTGTGTCAACGTGCCGGTTTTATCAAACACAATCGTATTGACTTGCGCTAATTTTTCCAACGCGCGTCCGCTGCGAATTAAGACGCCGTGGCGGGTGGCGTGGTTCAATGCGGCTAAGTAAGTTGTTGGCAAAGAAACTCGAATTCCCGTAACAAAATCGAGGGTTAAAATTGCTGCTGCTCTGGCTGGATTGCGGGTAATTGCTAACATACTTCCTGCTAAAATTAAAGCAGGTAGAACCGCTTGGTCTGCGATTTTTGCCGCATAATTTTCCATGCGGGTATCGTGAACGGGAGCTTTTTGTACTAATTGAATGCTCGCTCCGGCACGAGTCGCCGCGCCAACTCGTTCGGTTTTGATGTAAATTTCTCCCGTTCGCACTAAGGTTGAGGCATAAACTTGTTGTCCAATTTCTCGGACGACTGGCATGGATTCGCCTGTGAGTTTTTGCTGGTCAATTAAGGCTTTTCCGCGCCAGATTGAACCGTCTACTGGTATTTGTTCCCCTGGATATACGATGACAATATCTCCAGGTTTGACTTCAGTGGCTGGAATTTGTTTTTTCTGTCCGTCGCTTTGTTCAACCCAGGCATAATGGGCGAGAGAATTGAGTAAGTCTTCTGCACGATCCTGGGAAACTCTTGCGGTGCGATCGCGTATAATATCCCCAATTTCATGCAAGGTCATGACTAGCGCTGGCGTGACTAAATTTCCTTGCAATGAAGAGAGGCTAAGCGCCATCATATCCAGGCAATCTATATTTAATCGCCCTTCGACTGCAAGGCTGTTATAAGCGCGTTTTGCTACTGGAAACGCTGCTGCTGCTAAAGTCCCTGCAATCAAAGGTTTGGGAATAGGAAATCTCAATCCCAGTAAAGCTAAAATTGTGGCAAAAGCCGGTAATTTTAGTTCATTCCAATCGCTTTTTTCTGATTTATTATTGGATTTTCTTTCTCTTTCCTTACCAGCTATTTCTTGGCCTTCACCTGCTACTTGAATCAGGCGTGCTAGATGGGAGTGCATTCCGCTATCGTTTCTATCATTTACTTTATAATTGATAGCAATTGAAGCGCTTTGACGTTGAATCCTAACTTGAGTGACGCGAGTATCTAACTGAATTAACCTTTGCACTCTATTGGCATATTCTGCATCTTTAGCCAACAGCGGTACTCGAAATCTTACCCGTCCGGGAACTGCATGAACCACGCGATAAGCAATTTTAGAATAGCTAACCGAATCCGCCATCACATCGTTGGTTGGATTTGGTGCTGTTTGAGGGTTCATTATTTTTAACTCCAAGTTCCCAAGTTAACCTAGATTGGTTTTTATTTTATAACGGCTGATGCGCCCAACTTGTTAAATAAATCTAAAACTTAAATATTTTATTTATAATTGACTAGGCGGGCGAGACGCCCACCCCACAAGAGTTTTTTTCTTGTGGGATAAGCAAGCTGGTTGTCCCACCGCCCACCCCACAAGAGTTTTTTTCTTGTGGGATAAGCAAGCTGGTTGTCCCACCGCCCACCCCACAAGAGTT
>NZ_BLAY01000240.1 GCF_020521235.1 Microseira wollei NIES-4236
CAATTAGCAATTAGCCATTAGCAACGCCCTTGTTTATAACTAGCAACTTGCGTTACTTACTATCCAATCATTAATTAAAGCACATGTGCTGCCGATTAATGACTGTATTAGCGTAACTTTTAAGATTATTTTCATACATCTTGATGATGTCCTTATTCCTAAAGCAAGATATGTTGAAAAACAAGATATCCAGTGGATATTTAGGGTAATCATTCAGGCTGCTTAATTTTTAGCAACGGTTTTTTGAGGAGCAACTTGATTTTTGCCAATCCGACGAAATTTTGACCATATTCCTGAGACTTTTGCTTTGAAGCGAGCGAATATTTTGAAGCGATTTTTAATAATATGTGTTTCCAGTTCCTGTGGTACTTTAGGGTTGATATGAAAGTAATCGATGGGGCTGTCATCTGTGAGAAGATAATATATCGAAGTCATGGTTGACCGTTGCTGTCCCACGCGATCAGTTTCCATCATCATGCTGGAACGATAAATCTCGGCATAGTAACCTCCTTCCGGACGATATGGGCATTCTTATCACAAGTATTGGATACAGTCATAACTTTTGTTACTTTAACTTCGCTGTAATCTGGTTAACTGCTTGCACGATAGCACCATCGGTAGCAATATCAACAGAAATTCTTGCTATATACTCATCTAACGATTGTTCGTTATCATTCCAAATATACGGACGTTCTGAACTCGGTACCTTTCCGACAACTTTATAAACAGTGGAGTATAACTCAGTCATTGCAGGTGAAAGACAAGTCCGCGCATCGTAATGACCAGCTACTTCGTAGGTTCGCAAATCCACTGCTTGGACTCCAAACATTAATGCTATCGCCATATATTGCTGAAAGATTTCCACAGAGCGACGTGCTAAAGTAGCAGAGTTAAATCCTTGGCTGTTGATATTTTGATTAAATTGTTCGGCGTGGGTAGGAAAACGGTCTGCGATAGAATTTCCATAGAAAGTCAACAGAGACATGATAGAATTGCCACTAATTTGCAAACCCTTCAGTCCCATATTGACTTTACAGCTTTGATTCCCAACTAAAGAGGGTGCTAATCCATTGCTGAATTCAGGTGTGACAAGCAGCGCAATTTGGGTATCAATATGTTTAGCTAAAATCCCTATATAATAGCGTAACTGGTCCATCGATACGCCTACATATTGTCCCATAAAATTCCCGCCATGATAGCTGACTTGATTATAAACATCAATTAGCGGGTTGTCGGTAACTGAATTGATTTCAGTTTCAATTTGCTTGCCAATCTGTTCAATACCATCAATAATGGGACCTAAATACTGAGGTAAACAGCGCAACGAGTAGCGGTCTTGAATTAATTCCTTGCCGTGATATTCATGAGTGCCATCCAATTCATCGCGAATTAATTGCGAACCTGCAAGCAGCTCAATTATTGACTCTGCCACCCATAATTGACCGGGATGTGGTTTTTTCTGGTGAATAAAGGGGTGAAATGATTGATTTGAGCCATTTAAACCCTGAATAATTAAAGCATGTACGCCCATTGTCAGCGCTAGCAAAGTACGGACGTCATATACGCAGTTAGCAGCAATACCCGTCATTACCGACGTACCATTCATCATTGCTAACCCTTCCTTGGGTTGCAATTGCAAGGGTGGTAAACCGAGTAGAGCAAGAGCAGTGGGAGCGTCGATTTCTTGATCGTTGATATCAACAGTAAAGCTTTTATCTAAGCCGATTAATGCACCAGTAACATAAGACAAGGGAACTAAATCGCCACTAGCACCAATGGAGCCAAACTCCCGCACGTGAGGTGTAACGCCAGCATTGAGAAAAATGACAATACGTTGAATAAGTTCGAGTCTGATACCAGAAGCTCCGTACATATGGGAATTAGCGCGTAACAGCGCAGCTCGCACATCTTTAGGCGATAATCTCTGACCAGCTCCTGATTTCATCAACCAAACAAGGTTTGTCTGTAGTTCGGATGCTTGCTCTGGCGAGATTGCAATATGGGCTAGACCCCCGAAACCGGTTGTTACCCCGTAAATTGGCTGACTGGATTCCACTGCATTGTTAATGTAATCGCACGATGCTTGAACTCCCTGCAATACGGTCGAGTTCTCTGTTAAGCGTACTTGTGCCTTATTACGCGCTACATTGGCGACATCATTGATTGTCAGGGATTTGTCACCAACAACGATACTAGAATCAGGATTACAAGCTAAAGGCAATTGGCTGGGAAAAGTTTTGCTTTTTTGTAGAGATTGTGGGTCCATGATAATAAAATGCGATTAGTAAACCACCAGGCTGCATGAACTTCGAGAGGGATACGTCCTTTCCTGCTTCGATAAAGGCTGAAAGAGACGGTGTACAAATCACCCGACTTCACAACTTCAAACCCCTGGTTGCTCACTTCTAGCCACATTCGCTTAAAGTGCTTCGCCTTGGTTTTGGCGTTAGTATTCCGAATGGTTTGGTTAATCCACATTGAGCCAATCTCAACGTGCTTAAAGGCAGCGCTCGTCAGCTTTTTGCGCTCAGGCTTTTCCAACCTCAACAAATCGTTAGCGACTTGAGTATTGAGAATGTTATTAGTATAATACTTTTCCCAGCATAGGTTGTGCTGGAAAAAGTACTTCTTGTCACTTGCGATGACTACTGAAAAAGCAATTGTTTACTCAAAAGGACTACCATCTGGTAAACATAAGGCAATACGTTTCTCCTTGACGCGCTGTTCTTCCAGATAGAGGTTTTCAATTTCCTGGACAACTTCTTCAGAAATTCCTAGGGCTTGAGCTACCTTGCGAATTGTGGCTTTCTCGCCTTCATTATATTCCCCATCAGAAGCAGCCGCGTTAATTGCAAAGTAAATTACTCCTCTACCTGACTTTTGATTGGGTACAGTTCTGGCTATTAGTTCAGTGATATCTTCATCAGCTGGATAATTTTCCAGTTCCTTAAGTATGGATTCTGGTACTCCAGCTACTGCTCCTCGCCCAATGACCCACTGTCTCTCTTTTGGTGTGACTTTTCCATCCCCATTGGCAGCAACAAGAAGGGACTTGAGAAATATAATTTGCGCTTCTTTAAATTCTTCAACGCCTATTTCATCGATATCTCCGAAATCTGGTCCCCATAGCTCTTGATAGTACCACTTTAATGCCATTTGCCTTATCGGATCAATTTGTGATGTAGCTCCTGTCATTTTATTCTCCTAATTTCTGATTGATACATTCCATCGGGTTTGAAATTTCTATAACCACTCTTTAACTAAAGATCAGAAAAGTTTTTTTACTTTCCAATTTCTTATCATCTCAAGAAGTTCCTAACTGAATCATCTATATTTTTTATCATAATCTAGGTAACTTGAATTAACATCTGGCTTCATATCACTAAATTAAAAAAAATTTTTTTTTGTATATATTTATTTTAGTTATCTATTACCCTAAATAATCTCCTAAAATTCTCTTGCTGTTCAAAAAAACACCATTAAGGAAACAGGCTGTGGGTCGCTAACATGATATTTGAATTCAGGAAAATCTATTTTAGTTCCACCAACTTTACAAAAGGCATGTTGAAAAACTAGATATCCAGTGGATATCTGGGGTAATCATTCAGGCTGCTTAATTTTTAGCAACGGTTTTTTGAGGAGCAACTCGATTTTTGCCAATCCGACGAAATTTTGACCATATTCCTGAGACTTGTGCTTTGACGCGATCGCGTATTTTCAAGCGATTTTTAATGCTGACGAAAAGTTATTCACTACCTTATATGACGAATCAAAAGCAATACGCAGTAAGTTGGAACCCCCCGGATTTATCCGTGGGGTAGTTCAGCTTCGTTCTTTCTGTTAATTTGTTATTGAAAATCGTACTTGTTCACTTGGGCAGCTATCACTCCAACAATAGTACAGTGATTATATTCTACGCCTACATATCCCTTATATTGACGAACTGTTAATGTTGGATGATTGACAGGGGGTAAAATTAGGAATTTCCTTTTTCAATTTCCGTATCTACCGCTAGAGAAAAGTGGCAGTGAGGGCAATAGTTAAGCTATTGCCCTAGAGTGTAGCTAGTGCTTATCAACGAGGTGGATAAATTCCTTGCTTCGCAACGCAATAACGCACGACAAGATATCCAGGAGCAAGTTTACCAGTCACAGATTGAGGTTGAACCAACTCACCAATACCCCCTTTCTGACCTGCAACATAATTCGGTAGAATAGGTATTTCTTGTCCAATCCCAACTGGTGAGCGCCCTCTTAAATCTGGTAGGGCAAAGTTTTTTGTCCCATCACCACCATAGAGAGTGCCATAGATTGAGTATAAGTCTTGATTGCCGCTAATGGGCAATACTTGTCCGTTGGCTTCTGCCCAACCATTTGGACAAAAATTGCCACCGAATAACATGATTTCACCCACAAATGGTTCGTTAGCAGCATTAGCTGGTTGAGCAGAGACACCAAAGATTAAGCCAACAAAAACGACAAGCGACAAAACCAAACTCGTCGCTAAACAATAAAAGCGTTGTAGTTTTGATTACATTGTTCTAAGTGCAAAGTAGTGCTGTAAATAGACTGTCTACTTACTATCCAATCATTAATTAAAGCACATTTCCTGCCGATTAATGACTGTATTAGCGTAACTTTTAAGATTATTTTCATACATCTTGATGATGTCCTTATTCCTAAAGCAAGATATGTTGAAAAACAAGATATCCACTGGATATCTTGGGTAATCATTTAGGCTGCTTAATTTTTAGCAACGGTTTTTTGAGGTGCAACTCGATTTTTGCCAATCCGACGAAATTTTGACCATATTCCTGAGACTTTTGCTTTAAAGCGATCGCGTATTTTTAAGGGATTTTCAATAATATGTGTTTCCAGTTTCTGTCGTACTTTAGGAAAGTTAGCCTTGGAACGCCATCTATTACCTATATCCCGCAGTTGATTGAGAGTGATTGACTTCTGAGCAAAGCTTTAGGCTTTATTTAATACACGTTTTCGAGAGGACTTCCGTTTTAAGAGAGGTTTAAAATTGACATTATTTGCTTTTGCCGACAAAATTTTATCAGAGTGAGTAGCAATGCACTCTAGCGTTTTATCCGCTATCTTGCCATGTATTCGCTCATTGCCTTGAGCCTCAGCTTTTATCATCAGACTACCTTTTTCTTGCCATCTTTTGAGATTATTTGTCATTTCTAAAGGTCTATCATCATCAATCCGATCAACAGTTCGATCTACTCTATTTTTTGTAATAAAAGCCTTTCTAGCCTCTTCTGGAATAGTTTTTAAAGCCAGCTCTATATTGAGATCAATATCAGTATTAACAAGTGAATTTCTCCATTCTTTACCACTGTAAACAGCTATTTCTATTTGTTCATAACCTGCCGGTATATCTGCACTTAAAGGATCTGTTCCATTGCGAGGTACTTGCAAGTAAATTTTTGTTCCGGGCGGTAATTCTACAGGAACATTCATTGCTCTTTCCTGCACAACATCAGCATAAGGATTGTGCTCCTCCAATTGAACCCCGAATTGGGGTGCGGTATTGCCCGTATAGGGTGATTCATTAATTTTTGCTTTGATGTTGATTTGGTCGGATACTTTTTTAAAGCTGTCATAATAGGGGCTATTAGGAGCCATATCTTTTAAACAGTTGTCGATTATTTCCAAATCTTTACTGTCTCGAAATATCGGCAGTATTTGGTCAGTATTGAGATACTTTTTCAGAAAATTTTTTGCTGTTTCGCCACTTTCTGGATCTTGGCTATCTTCTGCTATTTGGACAATCTTTACTAAAATTCTGGGATCGATCGGTAATTTTGCTTCGTTTCGGATGATATTCATTTGTTGTTGCATTTTTTGGCGAATTTTTTCATCCGGCTCTTGTTCAATCTCTTGTTGTGTTGGAGTTTTAACGACAAAAACGAATGGTTGTCTGATCAATTGATCGCCCTGTTGAAAGATGTACGGTGAGTTAGAATAATCTAACCCAAACTGACTTTGCTGTTGTTGAGGCGAGAGGTTTTCAGAATACCGGCTGAGAGCGAGAAAACCAGTCAGCTTGGGCGAAGAAAAAGAAAATGTATCATTCGTCTTTCTCTCCAAGGCTAACATACTTTTAACAGTATCAGCAGGAATTATTTTGCTAAAAGATTCTGTGTTGTTCTCAAAGGCAGCAGAGTTTGCCTCAATCATACTCGTAATCAGTAAAATATCTTGTTTTTGATATTGTTCGGGCGGAATTTTTCTTAAATCAGATTTGAATTTGTTAATTAAGGTTTCAACCTTCGCAGTGTAATGAGCGTAATCATCATCACTAGCCACATCGGCTTGAATTTTTCTCACGATGCTAACTAAGTCTGCGAACTCAGGCAAACTCCCATATTTTTCTAGCAATCTTTCTTGAAAAATCCATTCTTTACCACTATAGTTTGATATCATTCTCTATTTACTCCTGAAATAAAAAGAAAGTTGGTTTGTCAGCGTCAAATTTTGACCTCTGACAGACTCGCCATTATTCTGAATCAATTCTGAAGGTAAGCAATAAGGGGAAAAATCATTAATTTCCCCTTATCTTCCCAACTATCGATTCTAATGCGGATTAATCTTGAGCAAGATTTGATCAAGTTTACTTTGTAGCTCTTGAGTTGAATCTACAAGCTGTTTTTGCACAGCAATGATTTGATTCTTCAAGTTTAGGTTTTCTGTTTTTAACTCTTGATGTCGAACTTCTAATTGGGTGAAGTAATCGAGAATTTCCTGAGTAGCCTGATCTGTATCTCCCACTTGACGTAAATCCCGCCCAAAGCCCATCAAAGCCGGACGTTCCACGTAGGTTACACGATGCAGCACGCGCCAAGTCTTATTGGGTTTACCTGCTTTTGTCTGCCGCAACGCCCGCGCTTCTTCATCATTGCTTGCTAACCATTCCGGATCAACCACATAGCTAAAGAAGTCTTGGAAGTTTTGAGTAGTACCTTCGAGATAGAAACTCATAAACCGATAACGGTCTACTTTTTCTCCTGGTAGAATTGGTAGGTCTTTGTAGTTGGTGATTCCCCGGAACTCCACTCCACTCAAGTCTACATTTAACTCTATACCCTTGCTACGAGATTCCGTTTTACTCATAGTCTGGGTCATGTTAACCGTCGCTTGGGCGGTTAGTTCTACAGCAGCAAAAGCTGCAAACTTTCCTTCAAATCCTAAACCCGCATTCAGAATAAAAGAGCCGCCAATGGTATGCTCTACCGTATTGGCAAAGCTTTGAGCTTCAGTTCGCAGTCCGCCATCAGCATCCCAGACGTAGGTATTGACAATGTTCCGCTTGCCTGCCTTGATTTGAATATCTTCCATTCGTTTCTGCCAGCTTGCAAAACTTGTTTGAGCCTGGACTCGTTGATCTTGGTCATCAATCTTACTTTGGATTTCTGCCTTTTTAGCTTCGGTAGCGGCGCTTTGCTGTTTGACAAGACCTGCTGATTCGGCTTTTATTTGTGCTGCCTTTTGCTCTTCAGCTTTTTTCTTTTCCTCTTCAGTCATCGTGGTACTGGCTTTGTCTTCTTCCCGTTCTACTCCAATCGTAGTGGGAGCATCACCACTATCTATATTCCGTGCCAAAGAGGTTTCATCAATTGTACGCACATCAAAGTTATCAAAATAAGATTCTCTGCGCTTATCCTCTTTCTCAATCGCTTTTTTGAGATTATAAGCTTCTTGCAGACGATAGTAACTGGCAGGATAAAGAGAACCATACTGAGCGCGCATTTGGGGAACGTGTTTAAAGAAGCGTTCGCTAGTAGCACTGCTCCCCGTCAACCCATCCAAACTACCACTCATGGTGTAGGCAGGATTCATCAAAAAGGTAATTGTATTCACATCCGGGGGAATACCATCAACAGGTTGGACTTGGTACCCAACCATTTTGCCACTGCGGGCGAGTCGGGTGATAAACACATCGGCTAAGGCAGAAACCACCAAAGCATAACCAACGTTTTTGGGAATAAATCGGTTGCCCAGATGAGGGAACTTAGGAGTTGTTTCTGGTGTACCCCGCAATTCCAATTTATCCGTCATACTCAGAGATGAGCTAGAGGTAATGTTACTCTGATTCTGAAATTGGTAGCTGAAATCAAGATTGCCTTTGAAGCCAGCACGCATTGCCGCTAGTTTTGTCGTAATACCAAGACCTGCATTCATTTCGGTATCACCACCCATAAAAATGTCTACGGCTGCACCCAACCCACTATCTTGAGAACGATTCCAGCTAAATGCCACATCTTCCGACATGTTTAATTCTACGGAACTCGCGGCATTGTAGTCGTCTGATAAGGTGAGGTTTTCAGTAGGTACAGGCGGCGCACCTTCCATGTAGCCCAATAAAGTTGGGGCAAACTGGGCGTTACCTATCCATTTGAGTTCTAGTTGTTCAACCCGCTTATCCGGGAGCAAGATTGCGGCATTCCTGTCAGGATAGGCAAAAAACCGCCGCATAATCGCTACTTTGCCATTTGGGGTCAGAGTAATGGTACTGTATTCAGCACTGACTAGGGCATCCTTAACTGGAGTAGCACCAACAACAGGTAACATACTATCATTAGTAACAACCGCTTCGGTAACAGTTCCGTGATAGTTATTAGCTGTTCGGTCTAAAACCTTTTTAGTAGTACCTTCCGTAGTAATTTCATCAAGCCGATAGTAAGCAACTAAATTTGTTTCCGTACCAGTCAAGCGACTACTCATATTTGCCTGGATTTCGGCTTGAGTGCGGGCTACTTTCCAGATTCGGACATCACTAATTTTACCATTCCACATATCACTTGGGTTGCCCAAATCATGTCGTCGTCCAATCCACCATTGATTTGTATTCAATGGTAACGACACGTTAAGGTCTTGTGTTGATTGCTTAATCAAACTACCATTTTGATAGATTTTGATCCGTCTTCCATCGTAACAAGCAGCTACGTGTACCCATTGATTTATGGGAAAACTTGAGTCTGCTTGTTGCGAATACCAACTACTGTCCTTGTAAAATCCTGCAAAAAGTTTGTGGTCAGAAGTACATAAGCAAAGTTCAAAAGTAAGACTGCCGGTATTAGTGAACACATTAGTAATTATGCCTCTGTAGTCACTGGCCTGTAAAAGAGGGTTAGAATAAACCCAGGCTTCAACAGTAATTTGATTGCTAATATTACTAGCAACTGCCGCAGGCAAAGACACATAACTATTACTCGTCCCATTGAAATTGACGACTCCGTCTTTGCGTAGTGACACATTCATGCCAATGGGCGCATTACAACCCCACCAAGTACCAACTACTGTACCATTGTTGCCACTACCAGTCTTATCTCTTACCGTAGTTCCCGTAGCCTCATTCAAAGGATAGTAAGCTAACAAACCCGGTTCATTACCACTCAGCAGAGTTTTACTATTGGCTGCAACCTCGTCATCACTCAGGGCAACTTGCCAAATCCGAAATTCTGAGAGTTTACCAAATTGCTCTGAACCGATGGATGAATTACCAATGATGGAAAAACTACCACCAATTTTACAAATCTTTCCTGCTAGTTGTTTTTTGCTGGCATCATCAGGTGCGGCATCTATTAATGCTTGCTTGACATCGGCAACTTGACGACCATCAACATAGAAGACTGTAGTGCCTTTTTTAGCAACAGCCGCTAGATGATGCCATCCAGGACTTAATAGCGACAAATTGTAGCCACTATCGTAAAAGACATTACCTACAATAATACCCAACTTGTTAGATGCTTGAACAACAAGTCTCTCGTTATTAATTGTGTTCACTAAGGTGTTGTTCGAGGTGTTGTTGGGGTTGGGTATCATCTCCAGGAATTTATTCATCAGTTCCTGTGTTTGAGCGTCACTAATTAGACCGCCTGATTGTGCGGCATAGAGTAAATAATAGAGTTTAGTGACACCTGTGAGGTTGGAGATAGTGTGGGAATCGTCATCAGTGTTTGAAGCATAGGTATGAGTTGCAGAGCCGTTATCTTGTATAATGATGAGGTGATTAACCGAAGGATCACCAGCACCATAAACCCGTTTGACAAATCCTTTGTAGGTTACACCATCTTTAGTAGCAGTTAAGACAGTACCATTACAAGAACCGGCATTGTCAGCACCAAGGTTGCCTGTAATTTTAAATTCAGTGATACCATGAGTCTCGGCGACAAAAACAAAAAGTCCCGGGTACTTGCGCGTAAAGTAGCGACTATTACCTAACAGTTCACTAGTTGTAATCACATTATTGGAATATGGGATTGAAACACCTAAATTTGTGCCTAAAAAGTTACCAGCATCATACATATCATTTCCACCATCATTGATGCCTGATCCAGACTCACCCTCGCTAAACTCATAACGGTTAGGCACAAGGCTGGTAATAGACTGATAATTTTGGTTAAGGTTGTCAAGGATATTTTCCAGTGTTGGTCCTGCTACTTGTTTTCTTGGTAAAGGATAGGAGAACCAGGTTTCCACCGTCCATTCATCACTCAGATAAAGAGGACTCGTCAACTGGATTTGACTGTTATTATTGGTTAAGTTTAGACAAGCACGAAGACTGTTGGGAATCCACTGCTCAAAGGCGGTATTGTTTGCGTCTGCGGTTGCGTCATAGTTTGTTTGCTGCATCCGCCCTTGAGTATCAAAGTAACTCAGTTGTACATTGCCTTCACAAGTTTCTATGGCATTCAGACGACTGGCGGGTTGCACAAATCCTAGTACAGCCCCTTTAGTAATTAATCCCTTAGCGTCTCTGGCAACTTGGGGCATAGTTTGAGGCTGGGCGTTGACTTGGTTGAGCGTGCTAATTACTGTGTTGTTGGCAGTATTTAACTCTGTTTGAACTTGAGTCAGTTGATTATTAACTTCTGTAAGACGAGTTTGCCACGCTTGTTGCTGGCTAAGATTAGCATTCAACACTGCTTGGAGTCTCTCCAATTCCGTGTTTCCTAGCTGATAAGATTCGTTTGCCGTATTGTAAACTGATTGAGCAGTTTCAATTTTGTTGTTTGACCTTTGTTGTTTGATTAATTGCCAGTTTTGTCCAAATGACCATCTGACGACATTTTCAGTACCGCCTTGAGCATGGAGATAGGGTTTCCCATCTTGCTTTGGCATCTGATCGTTGGGCAGTTTTATTTGGTAATAGCCATTGCCTTGGTCAATAAACTGCCAGTTTTGTCCAGATGACCATCTGACGACATTTTCAGTACCGCCTTGAGCCTGGAGATAGGGTTTCCCATCTTGCTTTGGCATCTGATCGTTGGGCAGTTTTATTTGGTAATAGCCATTGCCTTGGTCAATAAACTGCCAGTTTTGTCCAGATGACCATCTGACGACATTTTCAGTAC
>NZ_BLAY01000241.1 GCF_020521235.1 Microseira wollei NIES-4236
TTGCCTATGGATGCCCTGCCCCTACCCTGGGGTCCGAAACCTTTGAGTTAAGGGGTTTGCCTATGGATGCCCTGCCCCTACCCTGGGGTCCGAAACCTTTGAGTTAAGGGGTTTGCCTATGGATGCCCTGCCCCTACCCTGGGGTCCGAAACCTTTGAGTTAAGGGGTTTGCCTATGGATGCCGTGCCCCTACCCTATCGGTTCAGATAACTAACAACAACCGCCGCCAGTGTAGTGCCAGGTAGAATCGGTTATCAATACATCTTTAGATAATAATGCGCCCAGCTTACCAGCCGTTTTGTCGCAAACAACGGCGGGAACACCGCGCTGAAGAATATGCCCCGCCCGATCGTCAAAAAATTCTTCATTTCCCATATAAATTGCCGTTTTGCCGGTAAAAATACAAGTGCCATCTTCAGGAATTTCGACTTTAAAAGAAACAGAATCGAGGCTTTCTAAGAGTAAAGGTTCTTCTAGATTGTAAGTTTGACAATCTAACAGCCGATAGGGACGCCTCGCGCGAATTTCTACCTGTCCAAACCCGACATTAATTAAGTGTTGAGTATACTCTTCATAAGTCAATGCGCCGGATAAACACATTGCCCGCAAGCGTTCATCTTGGCGCAGGTGCAAGGGGATGGGACGAGTAGCAATTGGATCGCTCATTAACAGTTTTCCACCTGGTTTTAACACGCGAAAAGCTTCTTTAAGTGCTTTATTTAGATCGGCGGGTTCAAAGATATTAAACAGACAATTTTGGGCGATCGCATCCACCGAAGCATCAGCCACCGGCAAATTAAACGCATCCCCTTCCCTAATGTCCACAAAAGCAGTATCAAACCAGGGATTTTCCTTAGCTGCTTGCGCCAAATTCCGCGACGCCGCCTGACGCATTTCCGCCACCGGATCTACTGCAATTACCCCACCCTGACGCCGGGAAAAGTAAGCAAACTGCAACGCTTCCAAACCCCCGCCAACTCCCACATACAGCACAGTTGGTTCATTTCCCAATTCCGCAGGATGGACGGTTGTACCGCAACCGTAGTTCATTTCCTGCATTTGCGGCGGAATTTTCAATCCCGGTAGTTGCAAAGGACTGCTTTGCACGCAGCACAACCCCACTTCGGGCTTTTGCGCCACTTTGCTGTAAAATTCCGCAGCGGTTTCGAGATAGGTCATTTTGGTCAAACCTGTAACAGCACTAGCGTTGTAGTGTAATCCAGCTAACGCCACTTCCTATAAATATTCAACTTTTTCTCAATTAGTTGTTCCTAAGAATCTGTTCGATTATTGAGCGGAATAAGGAGTTTTAGTCCCCTTGCGGGGAGATGTAGTTGTAAAGAGTAATTTTTTCGGCTACACACCCTCGTGTGTGTTTCCATCCCCTTGCGGGGAGATGTAGTTGTAAAGCAAAACAACCAAAGTCAAGACGATCAAATCACCCACATCGTTTCCATCCCCTTGCGGGGAGATGTAGTTGTAAAGCGTTTCGAGGAGGTAAACCCTCGGGATGAGGTGTTTCCATCCCCTTGCGGGGAGATGTAGTTGTAAAGAATTTTTCTTCGGTGTCGATGTATCAGGTATCAAGTCTGAGTTTCCATCCCCTTGCGGGGAGATGTAGTTGTAAAGTTAAAAGATGCTCGCCCGGCTGCTATCGCCCAAGTGTTTCCATCCCCTTGCGGGGAGATGTAGTTGTAAAGATTTTTTGAAGAAAAAAATTGAGGAATGGGCAGGTGTTTCCATCCCCTTGCGGGGAGATGTAGTTGTAAAGCCGAATCACGTTTTACGGACTTATCACCTACAAGCAAATGGTTTCCATCCCCTTGCGGGGAGATGTAGTTGTAAAGTTCCGGGCCAGTGTCGCCGTCAAGCCGAGCAACTTAATGGTTTCCATCCCCTTGCGGGGAGATGTAGTTGTAAAGAGTTCGTTCAGGGAGCCTTACCAGGACTGGGTTTCAGGCTGCAAATCGACGCATCTAAATTTTACTGTCAATAAAGGGGGGGTCATTTGCAATAAACGGAAAAATAAAAGCTTGAAACCCTGACTGCGTAAGCAATCGACGCATCTCAACGAAGTTATGCGGTTTTCAAGGATCGGCGGAGATGCGTCGATGACGCTATACAAAATAAATTAAGGTAAACAGGAAAAATTTGTCAAGCCCCGGAGGAGGGAGATTGGGAAGGATCGCATCTTGCACCTGTGATTTTCGCCCGCCGTGGACTCAAGTCCAAAGGCTTTTAGCCCAAGTCCACTGAAGTGGACTGAAATCAGATTAACAGTCCATTTCAATGGACTTTCGCTATTAGCCAGAGAATTGATTCTCTGGCGGTTGTGGACTATGGTGCAAGATCTGAGAAGAGGTTCTTCTTTATCTGCGATCGCGATCGCTTAATTCTTGTGACTAAGGTCACCTTTACATAAATTAAAAATCTGTTACATTTGTTTACAACAAGGGAAAACGAGGATAAAAAGCAATGACTTCACGTTACACAGTTGAAGAAGGCGGCAGACTGAATAACTTCGCTATCGAACCGAAAATGTATGTAGACAGCACTTCTCGCACTGGTTTTACCGAGTATGCAGAAAAGCTAAACGGACGTCTGGCGATGATTGGTTTTGTCTCTCTCTTGGCGTTAGAAGTCATCACCGGACATGGCGTAATTGGCTGGATTAGCAACCTGTAAGACAGTTGACAGTTGACAGTTAACAGTTGACAGTTAACTGTCAACTGTTAGTAAGAATTTGAGATTTTAGATTGCAGATTTTAGATTTAATATCATGTCTGTTGAATTACCTATAATAAAAAAACCTCACCCGGTCGTTGCGTAGGGACACGGCATCAGAGATATATCGGACAAACATATAAATTCGCTCTTGCCGTGTCCCGGCTGCCGATTATGGGTAATCGACTGCACATAATATAAGATGAAAATTAAATCTGCAATCTGCAATCTGCAATCTGCAATTGAATTATTCGCGCAAGCTATAACCCACACCGCGTACCGTATGAATTAACCGGGGCGTGGTGTCGGTTTCTAATTTTAGGCGTAGGTAGCGGATATAAACTTCAATAATATTAGAGTCGCCCATGAAGTCGTAACCCCAAACTTTTTCTAAGATTTGATCGCGGGTGAGGACTTGGCGGGGATGCGCGAGGAGGTATTCAAGTAAATCGAATTCTTTGGCAGTTAATTCTATACTGCGATCGCCGCGAAAGACTTCGCGGGTGCTGCGGTTTAAACTGAGGTCGGCAAATTTTAATACATCGGGGTTAGGTTCTTGGGTGCGTCGGAGGTGGGCGCGCACTCTGGCTAATAATTCCTCAATGCTGAAAGGTTTGACGACGTAATCATCGGCACCAGCATCTAATCCGGCGACGCGATCGCTTATTTCTTCTTTAGCCGTTAATAAAATAATCGGCACTTTGTCACCCGTACTTCGCAAGCGGCGACAGATTTCCACCCCCGTTAACCCTGGCAGCCCCCAATCGAGAAGTATAATATCGGGATGCAATTCCCTGGCGGCGGTGAGTCCTTCAAAACCATCGTTTTTGACGCTGACTTGATATCCTTCGTAAGTCAACTCAATTTCTACAAATCGAGCTAGTTTAACTTCATCTTCAATTAGTAAAATGTGCGAGGTCATATGGATTTTGGATTTTAGATTTTAGATTTTAGATTTTAGATTTGGGTCAAACAGGCTGATGTAAAGAATTTCAGCTTTTTGTTCGGCTGATGGCGATCGTGGGTTATATGAGTATAACTGCGATCGCTGGCGGCAATGGTCAAATTTGTACATAATTTGACAAATTGCCTCAAGCAAGGAGGACTCGATGTTCTGGAAATGGCTTCAGTGGCAACAAGAGAGGCAAACACTGGAAATTTTATCATCCCTCAGCTATCGAACGGGGGAACTGAGTGACTATCTGAAAGAAATTGCCTGCGGCGTCAGTCAATTGCTTGGGGTTGATTGGTCGGTGGTAACCTTATGCCAGGAAGGGTTAGAGAAAGTCTTAGCAAGCAGTATCGACATCGGGGATGCTGCCGATCAAACTTATTCATTGCACGGTAGTTTAACGGGGACAGTCGTCAAAACGGGGCAAACTCTGGTGGTGCAGAATGTCAGAAATTGCAACGACTATGGAAAAGCACCAGAAGGATATTGCGCTTATTTGGGCGTTCCCTTGCGTCCTTCCCACGGAGAAGCAATTGGTACTATTTGTTCTTTTCATAAAAAACCGCGCAAGTTTGCCCCAGTAGAAATTCGCATTGCCGAAATGTTTGCCGAACGCGCCGCCACTGCAATTGATAATTATTATCTTTACCAACAACAGCGACAATTTAACGAAATTTTAGAGGATGAAGTCGCAAAAAGGACTGAAGAATTGCGGATGGCGCAAGCTAAATTAGTAGAACGGGAACGCTTAGCAGCAATTGGCGAATTTGCTGCCACCATCGTCCATGAAATTCGCAACCCTTTAACCACAATCAAATTGGGTTTGAACGGTTTTAAGCGGTTGGATTTATCCGAATTAGATCGAGAGCGACTTTACCTATCTTTAGACGAAGCGAATCGCCTAGAACGGTTGTTGCGCGAAATTTTACTTTATGCCAAACCGCAGGCATTGAATTTGACCAAAATAGATTTAAACAAATTTATTGCCGAAAGTTTGTCAACGCTGCGGAATATGCCAGAAGCAATGGATTGTAAGATTGAATTTATCCCGGCATCTACTGGTGTTAAAGTTATCGGGGATGAGGATAAATTGAAGCAAGTATTGATAAATATAGTGCGGAATGGGTGTGAAGCGAGCGCAGAAGGAGAAACGGTGACAATCAAGCTAGAAACTTGCCTATTTCCAGATAAAGTTTGTCTTCAAATTCACAATGGAGGCGACCCAATTCCCCCAGAAGTGTTACCGAAACTAACCGAACCATTTTATACAACAAAAGCCTCCGGAACCGGACTGGGATTGGCAATAGTCAAGCGCATTATTGATGCTCACGGCGGCGAGTTTTGTATCCAATCTTCTGCCAATCTTGGAACAACCGCGAGCGCGATCTTGCCTTTAGTTGCATAAACATTGTAGGGGCGAATGGCGTTTACTTAAGCGAGGCAGAGCCTCTAGGAAGCGAGGCAGAGCCTCTAGGAAGCGAGGCAGAGCCTCTAGGAAGCGAGGCAGAGCCTCTAGGAAGCGAGGCAGAGCCTCTAGGAAGCGAGGCAGAGCCTCGCTGATCTCGTTCCCAGGCTGAGCCTGGGAACGAGGATCGGGAGGCTCTGCCTCCGGTATAAGGCTCAGTGAAAACAATATAAATATATTCAAAGCCATTTAGTTAACAAATAGCGGTTGTGGTCTTGAAACCCAAAGCGATGATATACTTCCTGAGCTTTCCTATTGACCCGATCGACTTCCAGATGGAGCGCTTTTATACCAAGAGAACGACAAACTTCTTGCATATACTCTAAAGTTTTAGTGCCAATTCCTTGTCCCCGATAATTGGATCTAATATAAAGTTCATCAATAAAAGCATCGCGTCCGTGGAATTCCAAGCTATACCCAATTGTGAGAACGACATAGCCAATAGTTTCTTCTTGATGCTGAATTAACCAGACACCGCCATAAGATTTATTGTTTAACAGATTAGTGAGAGCATCACAGGTATTGCGATCAAATTTAAGATGTTCTATCTGATAAAACTCCTGTATCAAGATGAGGAGAGTATCAATATCAGAAGTTTCTGCTGGTTTAAACATGTCCGCTGAGAAGTCCTCACTAATAACTGAAAATATTATAGATAGAACTTACGCGCAAGATCCTATCACCTTTGTTTCTTTGCGTAAGCGCTTCATCTCCTTAGCACTGACAAAGTAACAAAGCAAACCAATTTTGCGGGTCAGTCCAAACTCGCACCGACTGAAATCCCTGCTGTTTCAAGCTAGATATCAAACTCGGTAAATAGAACTTGCGAGAAATTTCAGTGCGAATCGTTTCCCCTGCTTGAATCGGCACTTGCAAATTAAGCGAATCTAACCTGACAATCCCAGATTGCCAACACCGCAAATACATCTCAATTTGCCCAGCAACTTGGTTATAAAACGCAAAGTGGGTAAACTGGTCAACAGCAAAATTGCCATGGAAGCGACGATTAATATGACGCAGAATATTTAAATTAAAAGCTGCCGTAACTCCTTGGGTATCATTGTAAGCAGCTTCGATAATTTCCGGTGATTTTTGCAAATCCACACCGCAGAGAAAAAACTCGCCCGGTTGTAAGTTAGATTTGATATATGAGAGAAAGCGATCGCCAGCCTGCGGTGACAAATTTCCCAACCTACTCCCCAGAAAAATCAACATCCGAGGCACAAATTCAGACGCCGACAATTGAGACAAAGCTGCTTCATAAGTCCCAGCAACACCGCAGACTTGTAACTTGGGATATTCCCGCAACAAATCTAACGCACTACTCTTAAGCATTCCGGCACTAACATCAATTGGACAATAAAACAGAGGAGAATCCCATTGATTATAAGCATCTAAAAGCAAGCGACTTTTGCCAGAACTGCCACTCGCCAATTCCACCAATTCGCAAGCACCAGTTAACCGAGCAATTTCCTCAGCACAGGATGCTAAAACAGCTTCTTCCTTGCGCGTAACATAATACTCAGGCAGCTGACAAATTCTTTCAAATAACAGCGAACCCCTCTCATCATAAAAATAACGACAAGGCAGAGTTTTAGGACTATTCCTTAACCCTTCAATAACATCCAAACCCTCATCTACCCCATCAGAATCCCCCAGATTTATCCACCGCAACCGAGAACTTAACCCAGCTTCAGACATTACTATTGTTCTTTCCATTTTCTTCCTCTTCTTCTTCTTGGCGATCTTGGCGTCTACCCTACGGGAAGCCGCTGCGCGTCTATGGCGGTTCATTAAATCAGGATTCGCCAGAAAACGAGTAATCCCTTCTACAATACTCTCGCTGTTATCTTCAAAAACACCATGCGATCGCATTAAAATAAAGTGCGTTATGGCAAAAGCCGTAACGCACCAACAATCTATTCAGCGGCGATAAACTTAAGCGCCACGCCATTCATGCAGAAACGTTGACCTGTAGGCGCAGGGCCATCGTTAAATACGTGACCCAAATGTCCACCGCAACGACTACAATGCACTTCAATTCGAGTCATAAAAAACGACCGATCTACTGATGTGCCAATTGCCCCTTCTATCGGAGCATAAAAACTAGGCCACCCCGTGCCGCTGTTATATTTAGTTTCCGAAGAAAACAGCGGCAAATCGCAACCCGCACAGACAAAAGTCCCTTTAGCATATTGCTTATCAAGCGGACTCGTCCCCGCGCGTTCGGTGCCGTGTTGACGCAGTACGTTAAACTGTTCTGGCGTCAAAATTTTGCGCCATTCTGCCTCAGTTTTTTGAATTTCAAATTCATTGTTGGCAGCTGCCATAACTTCTGACCTCCAAGGTAAATGACGCGATAACCATGCTGCGCCGATAATTGCGACGCCAGCTTGTAAAAATTTCGCTCGCTTCATATTTTAAGATACAAGATTTTTTAACCCTCTGCTTCGAGCAAGGCTTTCGATGCTTTTACCGCCGAATCTAAAAACACCCTAACTTGCTTTGCTTGCGCCGACGCTGACTCTTGAGTTAGTTGAGACGCTTTTAAAACCGCTCCCACCCAGTGCTGCGTATGCCAGAAACCTCCCCCATCTACTTGAGGCAGATTTGTTGTATCTGGATAAGGCCAAGGTGTTACATACCAGTAGGGTTCATCATAACTTTTATCTCCCGGTGACATACCAACGCCTACAGTCATTTCTCCCCCCTCATTCCCATGTTCTGCCTGGGAATGCTTATCGGGAAGGGTAATGAGAGTCGCCATATCAAAATGGTGAGGCTAAGTGTGGATTGGAGAGGCTTCTTTGTGTTCTGCAACTATTTCTTGAAGCAGAAGATTAGCATTCGCGTAGTACTTTGCCAATTCTTGCCGTCCAGTTTCTGATGAACTGGCATCGAAAGGCGTACCGCGAGCAATTTCATGGTCGGGAAAATCATCTGGTGGATAGTCAATAAAAACCACTTTTTCAGCTTCAGCACCTAGCTTGGCAATTTCTTCCCGATGCCTGTTCATCGCCTGTGCCAATGTTTGTTTATCCAAGGATAATTCGGGAATTTGATTGCCTTTTTTATCTAGTAAAAATGAAGTTATACTAACCGTAGCCAGTGCTACCGAGAAGGTTTTATTTGCCTTAATTGGTTCTCCCACAAAGGCTTTTAATTGGGAATTCCATCCCAAGCTTGTATGATTATAGTCTGGTTTCGGTGCTGCTAAAGCCGCGCCAGTTGCTGCAATAAATTGAATGCCATAGTGCAATTGCAGTCTACTTTCTGTCAGGTCTTTTGGATTGATTTTACCTGTTATTTGCCATTCATTGTTCATAGTTAATTCCCTTGATTAATAGGTGCAGATATTGCAGCAGTAGCCAGCCGATGCGGAGGTTTTTGTTCCCAGGTTGAACCTGGGAACGAGTTCACGAGTTCAATAGTTAAGCCGGAGGAGGAAGAATTTCTAAACCGTACTTGGGAGCAGTTGCAATTAATTTTTCGATATCTGCGCTAGTCACAGCAGGTGGCGTAAGATTTTCTGCCGAAACTGTAGTACCCACTTCGATAAAAAACTTCTCCAATCCTCCTGGTGTTAACCAGCACAAAAATTTAGCTGGTTTGGCGCCGATGTTGCGGAAACTGTGGGGCTGTCCTTTAGCAGAATGAACGAAGGTTCCGGGTGTAGCAACGATTGTTTGTTCCCCAAGTTGAAACTCTATCTCACCTTCTTGAATGTAAAAAGATTCGTTTTCCCTTGTATGAATGTGGGGTGGAACTGCGCTGTTGGGTTGCATGATAATTTCAACCAACCCATAGGTTTGACCTGTATCTTCGCTCAGTGCTTTAAACCTGTACAAATCTCCCAGTACCCAAGAAGAGGAACCTTCACCAGGTTGCATCAATATGCTGTCTTGATTTCTTGCCATTTTTGCCTCTTTTAGATAGTGTCTTGGGACAATCCAAGATTATAAATTTGGGAATTGCTAATTGCTAATTGGTAATTGGTAATTGGATTCATTGGCAGTATACTCTTGACAATTACCCATTACCCTTCCACGGCAGAGCCTAGTAACGCTATTACCAGCGCCAAGGGATGTAACTAGCAACTTGAGTTAGCTACCTAATTTACCATAGCCAAACGTCGCATTAAACCGGCGACACCAAATCGCAGCCGCGCGATAGTTTGCCAGATTAACATTAGCTGGAATTGCGTAACGTTGAGCGCCATTCAACTTTTGCAAGCGACCAAGAATGATATAATCTTGCGTTCTCAATCCCGATGGGGGCGGTGCATCTGTGCGATACAGAATTACATACAAATCTGGCCCTCGATTCGTTTTGAATGTTTGACCCAATTCCAGATAACGCTGACGGTTTTCCATCACGATGCGAAACATTCCCTGAGTCGGTTGTTCGGCTGCTACAAAACTTCCAGAAGCAATGGTCGATGATTGGGAAGCTTGAGCTACAACAATTTGACTCGGCTGCATTGCAGATAAAGTGAGTTGAGAACTCAGGGTTAAAATAGAAGCTAAACCCAGTAAGGTTAAAGAATATGCTTTCATCGCTTTCACCGTTTAATCTAAGATTGCTTTGAATTAACTATGACCTTAAAAATTTGGTTTGGCATGATGGCTGACTGAAGGTTTGAATCAAAAATGCTGAGAATTAACTCAGAAAAATCTCAGGAGAATTTCAGGAAAGATTAATGTTAAAATCAAAAATGGGGCGAAAAAACTGGTATAATGTGCAGGAATTAGGCAAAGAAACCAGATTTCTAGGTTCTGCGTAAGTCCTGTAATGTGGGGAGAAAGCGTGAAGCGAATTGTTTTCTGCGATTTTGATGGAACGATTACAGCGCACGAGACGTTTGAGGCAGTCCTCAAACAATTTGCACCGGAACTTTCTGCGCGATTGCTCCCCCAAATGTATGCACGAGAACTGACACTGCGAGAGGGAGTGCGGCAAATTTTGGAGTCAATTCCATCGTCGCGCTACCCGGAAATTATCGAATTAACCCGACCCCAACCGATCCGTCCGGGATTTTCAGAATTACTCGATTTTCTAGAAGTTCAGGGCGTGCCTTTGGTAGTGGTTTCTGGTGGACTGCGCGGGATGGTAGAAGTTGTTTTGGGATCGTTGGTGGAACGGGTGCGTGGTATTCATGCAATTGATGTAGATACCAGCGGCGTGCAGTTGCAGGTGCGATCGCCATACGAAGCAGGTACAGAAATGGTCGCGAAAGTCAAGGTCATAGAAGCATATGCCCCAGACCAAGCGATCGCTATCGGCGACTCCCTCACAGACCTCAATATGGCACTCGTTGCACCACTGGTATTTGCACGCGATCGCCTCGCCAAATATCTCGATCAAAATCAAAAACCCTACATCCCCTGGAACGACTTTTTTACCGTGCGCGACTATCTCGCGGCATTGTGGAAATAATCCGGGATGCTCCCCATGCCTTAATAATTAACCAACAATATTGCGCTAACCTGTTCGTAAATCAAATCGCAAAGGTTGACATGGAAAACTTATTGCTAGAAGGAATAGCCGCTTTTGATCGAAAGGATTATCACAAGGCAATGGAAATACTTAAGCCATTAGCCCTTGCTGGTAACTCTGAAGCACAGTGTTTAGTTGGGAATATGTACCATTTAGGGCTGGGTGTTGATGTCGATATATCTGAAGCGATCGCCTGGTACACAAAATCATCTGAGCAAGGCTACGGAGTTGCTTCTAATAACCTGGGCGCCATCTACGCTTCAAGTCCCGAAAGAGCGACGAAATGGTATCTCAACGCCAAAAAGCAAGGATTCTCTCACGCTCCCTCCCATTAAAATCTAAATGATTTGGGCGTCTACCCTGCTTACGGGGTAGACAAGGTGAGTTAACTATGGCTCTGGAAAGTTACCATCAAACGATGGCGGGCAAGGCTGATCCTTAGGCCACGGAAAGGTCGCTAGCGCTCCGTACCCTTTGCACTTGTAAGCACAAATTTTATTTGGAGAATCTGGCGAGCCAGAAACGAATTCTCCAGCGAACTCGCACCGTTTCTTCTGTTTCTGATCTTGGTTTTCCCCCTTTTGTGTCATTTTTCTCGCCTGCCTTCCTAAACGTGTGTAAACGTGTCGATTACTTGGATTACTCCAAGTACACCGCAAACTGATAACAGTTTGTGTGGCTCTAGCCGAGCAAGGAACCTCAGTAGTATGTTTCGAGCGCTATTAG
>NZ_BLAY01000242.1 GCF_020521235.1 Microseira wollei NIES-4236
GTCAATTGTTGCGGTTTGCATTGACTCAGGGGAATTGTGTTTTTAGTTACCACTCCATCACTTCCCTGTTGAATAATCCTCAATTCTTTAATTTGACTAGAGTTGCTGATACTCCAACTTAAAAGAACTGGTTCTTTATATTCATAAGCGAGTTTGTTAGGGACAATTCTGTCTATTTTCGGGACTGGTAAGGATTTAACTACAATAGTATCGGTTTCTTTGGCATCTGAAGGTTGGTTAGGGTTTTGCCTAGAAATAACTTCGAGTTTATAAGTATAACTCCCTGCTTTAGTGGGAGTCATGCGGATATTTTCACAGATGAGAATCTCTGGTGCCGGTTCAATTTTAAATGGATTAATTGGCTGAGAAACTGCGGGTTTCAATTGTTGAGGTTGGCATTGATTCAGAGGAATTGTGTTTTTAGTCACCGCTGCATCACTACCCTGTTCAATAATCCTCAATTCTTGAATTTGACTGGGATTGCTGAGTCTCCAACTCAGAAAAATTGGCTCTTTGTATTCATAGGTAAGTTTATTCGGTAAAATTTTGTCAATAATTTTCGGTATGGGTACGGGTTGAATTGTGATGGTATCCGTCTGTTTGGTATCTGAAGGTTGGGTGGGGTTTTGCTTGGGAAACACTTCTAATTTAAAAGTATAATCCCCAGCTTGGGTAACGTTTGTGGCTATGCCTTGACAAACGAGGACATCTATATTGTTGATTTTTTCAATTTTGCCCGTACTAAGCTTTGGTTGAACTTGAGGTTTCAATTCTTGAGGGTTACACTGGATGAAAGTTTTTTTGACAGGTGAACCGTTACTGACCTGCTGGGTTAAAATCAAATTTTGAATTTGGTTCGGATTGCTGATTTTCCAATTCAGAAAAACCTGCTCTTTGAGAACTTCTCTATAAATTGGCTTGTTAGATGAAAATTCAATAATTTTTGGCGTATCGATTGGTTCAATGATAATAGTATCTGTGTCTTTGGAGTCTGTTGGTTTATTTTTTCCTTGGGAATAAACTTCGATTTTAAAAGTATACTCGCCAGCTTTCTTGATTTCGGTCGGTATATTCGTGCAGTTGAGATTTTGGTTTTGAAGTTGGCATAACTTTACTAGCTGGTTGTAGTCGTAACTGATTATCTTTCCCGTTCCTTCACGGCTTTGAGGGATAATCTTTAATGTCGATAGTTTTGGGTTATTTTGAAATCGCCAATCTTTAAATTCCCAATTCCGCCAATCACGAATGGACAAGTTTAAAATAACTGTCTCTCCGTCAAGTTCTTGATAAACCTTTTCAGTTGGCTCAACTTTATTGAGTTTTGGTTGAATTAAAACTTTCTGCCAGTAGAAAAAAGCCCCGACAGAAATTAATCCCAAAGCTAGTAAAAGCAGTAGGAGAATGGGTAGCCAAATTTGCCACCAAGGACGCGGTTCCCATACGATCGTTCCTTGGGGTAATTCTTTGGGAAGTTGTGGCGGTTTGGTGTTTTCTGGTAGGAATAATAGCTTGTTGTTTTCGAGTTCTAGGACAAAATTAAATTCGAGTGCTTTTCCCCAGAGAGGACGCCGCCACCACTTGCGGGGTTTTGCATTTAAGGGGATGGTGCTGGTGTATCCAGGGGGTATTGGTAGTGGGACACTTTCGGGGGTATAGGTGAAAAGTTCCTCGCGATCGCTTGCAGAAATGGCAATTTCGCGGGTAATATTACCTTGGTTAATTAACTGAACTTGAAATTTACCTTGTTGGGTTGGTATTTTGAGCAAGAGGGGATGCAACTCGACGGTTAATGTTTCGTCGGGAAGAAGTTGCAGGTAAACTACATCCAACAAAACTAAATCTTCTTCTTTGTTTCTAGATATCAAGCGGACGGTGGGAAAGTAATTACCTGCTGGTGTATATTGAGGCGGATGTAAAATTAAGGTAATTTCGCCTGTTTTACCTGGGTTCAATTGCAACCCATCGGTTTCTTGGACTAACCCAGCGGTTTCTAATCCGCTTTCTGGATAGCGTATATTATACCATTCTGTTGGTAATTCCGGGCAATTTAAATAAAAGCGATCGACTCTTTTAGATCGGTTTTCAACGGTAACTTTGACTTCTAATTTTTCTCCGGCTTTGAGAAGATAAGGGTTAGCAGAGTTGGTTAATGGTTGTAAGGTAAATCCGGGTTCATTTCCCCATTCTGCATCTTGATCGGAACGCAAAACCCGCAGTTGCTGAGGACGGCGAAAAATTTTATCGGGGTATTGAACTGGCGCTTCAATTAAAATTTCATAGTTGTATAAGTCTGGGGTTGCTTGCGCTGGAATTTCAAAAGACAAAATAACTTTGCAGTCTTCTTTTGCCTCTAATCTCAGGGGGTTCACTTTGTCGAAATTACACCACTGTAGCAAGGGTTCTGATTTGGCGTCGGTGGCGGCGATCCAAATATCAATATCGGCTTTTTTGTCGCCTAAATTTTTGACAATGATAGGACGTTGAGCGGTAGAACCTCTCGTAATTTGGTTGGCGTCTAAGGAGAGGTCTTCGATAAATAAGGGGTTATTTGCAATTTGCATTGTCATTGTTGTTTATCCCCTGGACGCGATAGAGTCTGACTCGATATTGATCGTCGCCGGTGGCGATGAGGAGGTAGTCGTCTACTGCTTTTATATCCACGCTGTTGAGTCTGATTCCGGGAGAAGAGGCGATGATTTTTCCGTTTTGGTTTTTTGGCGTTCGCATTCTATTTTCCAATTCCCACAGCATGACTTTTCCATCATCTCCCACGCTGGCTAAATAGCAACCATTTTGCGTCAATGCTACCGAACGAACGGGTTGGTTATTATGACCATCTCGCCACTGATCTAAGATAGCATTGTCGCATTCTAGCGAAGTGATAAGATTTCCCACCCCATCTTTTTTTTGATTCTCCACACCTTTTTCAATTTCCTCTAGCTGTTTATCGCGGATGCATTGGCGGACTGCATTCATACTCCAGAGGGTAATGTATCCTTCGTTATCCGATGATGCTAGCAGATTTTTCTTGTCTGCGATCGCCAGTCCATCAATGTATTGATTTTGCCCCATTACCGGGTCAAATTTATTGTCTTTTTTCCAGTCTTGCCATTGATATTTCAGTGCGTAAATCCTGCTGTTAATCCAGTCCCACAAGGCTAATTTATTGTACCGTCCTCCCACAACAACCAGAGTGTTTGGTCTTTCCTGCTGATTTTCGCTCAAACTCAGCGCATAAACAGTAAAACCAGCATCTGCAATTCGGGGATTTTTAGTGCCAAATTCCAAATTCCACTGACGCACAATCCCGCTACCATGTCCGCTGAATAAATAGCGGGAATCTTTGCTAAAAGTCAGGTCAAAAACCCTATCTGTCCCGGTGTAAATCGACTGGGGAGGAATCTTGGTCAACACGTTCCAAAGTTTAATATCACCACTTTCTAATCCGGCGGCGATGACATAATCTTCCCTGGGACTTTGGCGGATCACCCGCACGGCTTTTTCAGTTTTATCGGCAATAAACCCCTCGTATTTAAGGCGACGAATATCCGGTTTCCAAGGACTTCTATCTGCTTGCCAAAGTCGTATTGTTTGGTCGCTGGAACCGCTGACGACTAAGCTGCTATTCCCAATTAACCGCACCGAATGAACGGGGCCTTTATGATAATCTTGAGGATAAAGATACCACAACAACCAAAGCAGCAGTAGGGTTAAAAGCAACCCCAAAAACTGAAGCGAAACCGGAATTATCGGCAAAACTTGCAGTTCCAAAACTTGGGTGCTGGGGTTAGGACGAATTTGGGTGCTGGGAAACCCTGTATCGGGTTCTTTTAAAATTGGCGAAACTTCAAAAAATAATCGTCGTTTTAGCCACCACCAAGGTCGTCGCTTTTTGGCTACCAAGTACGTCGGTTTCGCTTCCCCCGGTTCCATGTTTATCCCTTCAGGAATCACTAACTCGCATTGCTTTTTATCTGTCTCTGAAACTTGGATATCAACCTGTTGGGGTAAATTGCTGTTATTTTCAAATTGCAGTTCGTAAGTTGGAAATTTAGATTTCTTCCCATAAACTTTTCCTTTTAATCGCGGGATTCTTTGCACTTTGGGGTTACAGCTAAACTCCACAGTCCCTTGGGGTAAAACTTCTAAAGTCCCTTGTTCGCGGGGATTGCGGGTACTGGTATCGGATTTCGCTTCTATGGTGAAATCATATTCTTGACTGAGAGTTTCAGGATTTCTTGGAGGTTGACACCAGAAACTGGTCTTCTTTGAATCTCCCGCATCTATTTGAAAGCTTTGTGTAGTTCCTTTGGTCATCCACTCTGGACTTAATTCAGAAATATTGAGTCTGACTGTAGTAGCTTTTGGACTTAAGTTATAGACTATGACCGGAATTTCTATTTCATCCCCCGGAAAAACTTTGAGGTCTTTAACTGGGAGGTAAAGCTGCAAAGGTCGGAGAGCTTTTTTAATGGTTAATCTGAGTTTTTGGCTAGTAAATAACTGGGAAAATTCAACGGAAAATACTCTTAAAGTCAGGTCAATCGTCGTCTCATAAACCTGAATCGGCGACTTGGTTATAACTACGTGAAATGTTGTACTAGCGCCTGGGGGTTTTTTCGCCGATACTTCTGGATTTAAGCTGTACCATTTAATATTAGAGTCTGCTTCTGCTCCAATGGTTGTCAGTTCTACATAAAAGCTGGCGAATTTATCGCTTTCGTTGACAACGGTTACGTCAAATTCGTTATCGCCATTGCTACTTTCATCGCCAGGGGTTAACTTTAGCTCTTTTTTGGAAACTATTGCTTTAACAAGATTTGGCATAATTGGTGATTGCTAATTGCTAATTGGTGATGGCTAATTGCTAATTGCTAATTGCTAATTGGTATTTTATTGACGATTAGCCATTAGCCAGCAAAAACTATTGCATTAACTGGGTCATTTGTCGTCGCCGCCACGCTAAATGCAGGATGTTAATACCTAACTCTTGTGCGGTACGTATTTCGTTGCGATCGCGCAAATATTCCTCATCCAATCCCCAAGCTTCAGATAAAGCACCCCTGACTAAAATAACCCCACCGCCTGACCACAGTTCAATCTGTTGTTGATTAATATTCGGGAGTGCGCCAAATAAAAAAGGTTGCGATCGCAGAGGATGTTCGCGGCTGATTTCTTGCCAAGGTTTCAAATCAATTTCTAACTCATCTGTAATAATATCGTTAATAATGATATCGGCTAAATCTTCATTATAACTGGGAGAATCTATTAAAACAATCCCCCCTGTTCTTAAATAGCTTCTGAGGGTTTCAATTTCTTCCTCTTCAAACTCGACGACTTGCGAATCTGCCAGATAAAGTAAGTCATAAGCGGCTACACTTCTAGAAGTTTGTAAGCTGACTTTCCCGATTTCTGTTTCTCCCTGTAAAGAGGGGTAAAGTGCAGCGACAGATTGCATTAAATAGGAAAGGTTTTCTTCTATTTTATTACTTAACTTTTTCCTCCCATTATCGTAATCCGCCTCACTTTGTCTCATTTGAGCTACCTTCACTACCGCTTCCGGTCTAGCTTTGGCTTGCATTCGGTAGCGTAAATCTAACTGATTCCCATCAGGAAATAAAACATCGCTTGGTTTTTCCAGTTTAACGATACCAGGTTGCAATTCAATGCGACACAATTCTACTTGATGGTCTTCCGGTGTATCTTTTCTTTCATCAAACCGAATCCATTCCCTCAACAATTCCGAGTTTTGTTGCCGATCGTGATTGTAAGGATCTACATAACTGACCACTAAATAAACTGTCAAACTTCCCGTTAGCGGCGCTGGGGTGCGAATGCGATATTTGCGGTCGATCGCCGCATCAACAACAATGGGATTTCCTTCTACATCAATCGCAATTCCCGGTTGAATTTCTACCCAACGTCCGTCTCTAAATTGAGCGTCTGCTTCTGCTGGTGCGTCGATTAATCTTACTCCCAATCCCCAAACAATTCCCGGTTGATTGAGTGACTGATAGTGAACATTTTGGCGGCGGCGATGATATTCATGCGCCAGCAACCACCGTTTGGAATTCATCATCAGTCCGTCATAAACGTGAAGGCGATCGAAAGGATTTATCGGTGGTGGCGGGAAGGATTGATGAGTCATACCATTTCAGATTTCAGATGTCAGATTTCAGATTTCAGATTTTTGCTGTTGTCCCCCCCTGAATCAGGGGAGTCAGATTTTTGCTGTTGTCCCCCCCTGAATCAGGGGAGTCAGATTTTTGCTGTTGTCCCCCCCTTAGATAAGGGGAGTCAGATTTTTGCTGTTGTCCCCCCGTTAGATAAGGGGGGTGAGGGGGGATCGGATTTCAATTACCAATCATATTTCAGATTTTTGCTCTTGTCCCCCCTTAGATAAGGGGGGTGAGGGGGGATCGGATTTCAATTACCAATTAGCAATTAGCCATTAGCAATTAGCAACGTCTTTGACTTCCATCTGGCATAGTTGTCCCGCACAAATTAGTAGCAGAATTTAGCGTGATTCCGCTTAAAGTTGCTCCTTTTAAATCGGCATTGCTGAGGTTTGTGCCGCTGAGGTTAGCTCCGCTTAAATCGGCATTACTTAAATCGGCATTACTCAAGTCTGCATCGGTGAGATTGACGCCTCTTAAATTAACTTTTGCCAGAATTGCTTGTTTGAGAATAACACCGCTTAAATTGGCACCGCTGAGGTCGGCACCGCTTAAATTTACACCGCTTAAGTTGACGCCACCCAACTCGATTCCTCTCAGATTTACCCCCCTAAAGTTAACGCCTCTGAGATTAGCACCCCGCAGATTTGTACTGTTTAAATCGATATCTCTGAGGCTGACATTAAATAAATCTGCGCCGTTTAAGTTAGCGCCATTTAAATTAATTCCGGTTAAGTCAGCTTCTCTCAAATTTGCGGACATTAGATTGGTATTGCTTAAATTGGATCCACCCAAGTTAGCGCTACTCAAGTTCGCTCGATCTAGGTTAGCTTGACTCAGATTTGTTTGGCGCAGGTCGGCATTTGTCAGGTTGGCATTGGTTAAATTGGCGCTACTGAGATTGGCATTTTTCAGGTCGGCAATAAATAGGTTTGCACCGCTGAGATTGGTGTTGCTCAAGTTGGCGTTTTGCAAGTTTGTTCCGCTCAAGTTTGCACCTGTTAGGTTGGCATTTTCTAGGTTAATTTGACTTAAATTTACACTACTAAGGTTAGCGCCTTGCAGATTCGCTCTTCGCATATCTCGACCTCTGGCAGGTTGATTGACAATTTCCCAAACCATGCGCCACTTGCTATCTATTTCGGTTTCGTAGTTGATTTTGCTGTCTCTGAGGTCGGTTCCCCGCAAATCTGCCGCTCTCAAGTCGCTACTGCTAAGATTAGCACCCCGCAACGAAGCATTTTGCAAGTTAGCATTTCTTAAATAAGCACCGCTTAAGTCAGCGCCCCGCAAGTTGGCGTTGGTCAGGTTGGCGTTTCTCAGATTCGCTTCGCGCAAGTATGCGTTGGCGAGGTTGGCGTTGCTGAGGTTGCATCCCGCACAGTCTCTGGTTTCCCGCAGGCGTCTGATGCTTGGGGACTCTTGCGCCACGAATGTTCCGTTACAGGTGTGACGTGGGGACGCGGGGACGAAATGACGCGGGGAACAATCTATCACTGATTTTGACTGCACCCCGGATGCACTTGCCGAAACTAGGTACAGCAATGCGATCGATCTTACACTGTAGGTCAAAATTTTTAATCTCATCACTCCATCTGCTGCTGGCAAAACTCCGGATTAAAAAATTTTTTGTATTATCCCTAGCACTTCCAATCTGTTATATCTTAATTTTATCAGGGTTCAAAATACCTTTCAGTCATCGTGTTGGGGTGCAATCTTAAAGATTTGAAACAGGCGGCTGCCTTGGTCAGTCGCCCCGTTTTCCTTTGTTTAAAATACAATTTTTCCATATAGGCCAAATTTATGAAACCCTTTTTTAAATCCCTCGGCGTTACGGCGGCGGTTCTAGGTATTTTTATTCACTCGGGGGTTCCAGTCTCGGCGCAAACAAGAGACTTTGAGCTAAAAGACTTTAATTTTTGGGCAAATCAATGTCGGGTGTTGGAAAGCCAACAAAATTATAATGAAGCTTTGGCGGCTTGCGAGAGAGCCATTACCCTTAGACCAAAAAGCAGAAATCCCCAACTTTGGTCAAGTCGCAGCAATGTGCTATTTCAACTTAAACGATACGCCGAAGCTGTCGCCTCCTACGATTATTTATTGCGCTTTGATGCTAAAAATTCTCTCGCTTGGACGCAACGAGGCGCAGCACTCTATGAATTGGGTCAATATGATGACGCGATCGCCTCCCTAGAACAAGCTCTAAAAGTTAATGGCAATTGGGGCAATTCTTCCCCCGCTCTGGCCTGGTATAATAGAGGTTTAGCTTTAAAAAAAATCGGCCAAAATGAAGCAGCACTCGCTGCTTTTGACCGCGCTTTAACCATCAATCCAGATAATTCTTTAGCCATGCTGGAACGGTGTGGAACTCTATCAGATTTGGGCAGGTATGATGAAGCAATAGCCGCTTGCAATCAAGCGCAAGATACGGCTCCAGCAACGGCTTTAATTACCAGAGCAACAGCACAACAGAAAGCGGGACAAATAGTGGAAGCGATCGCATCTTACGAACAAGCTTTAGCAGTCAATCCCAACGATGCTACAACTTGGACAAACCAAGCAATTCTGTTTGAAAAATTAGGCCAGGATGAAAAAGCACTCATTTCTTATAATAAAGCCATTCAAATTAATCCTAAATCGAGTTTAGCCCAAGTAAACCGCTGCGCCACACTTAACCGAATCGGAAATTACAAAGAAGCCCTGAATTCCTGTGAAAATGCCATAGCAGGTGATGGAAACTGGGGCGATAAAAATCCCGCCTATGCTTGGAATCAACGCAGCAGCGCCTTAATCGGATTGGGACAATACCAAGATGCAATCTCTGACGCGGAGCGCGCTCTCAATATTAATATTAACTTCGCCGAAGCTTGGAACAACAAAGGCGTCAGCCTATGGCACTTACAAAAGTACGACGACGCCCAAGACGCCCTGCAAAAAGCCGTTGAACTCAATCCTAAATACAGTCAAGCCTGGTTCAATCAAGGCCGGATACTCAGCCAAATCAAACAGTACAGAGAAGCCCTCAAAGCTTATGAAAAAGCATTAAACAACGATATAAACTTTCAGGAAAACCTCACCTGTACCGAAATTTTGTATAACAACCAAAATCTAGGCATCTGGAATTTAAAAGAATACGAAAACATCCTGAAATCCGCCAAAAACTTCTGTGCCGATCTTTTGGCTAACCGCAGCGTAGCTCTCTGGAATTTAACCGATTACCAAAATGCATTGCAATCTACAGATCAAGCAATTCAACTCAATCCTAAATCCTTAGAAGGTTGGTATAATAAAGGCGTTGTCTTAGTAGATTTAAAACAGTATGAAGAAGCCTTGGCAGCTTACGAACAAGCAGAGCAAATCAGCCCCAATAACTTTTACGTCTTGACTGGGAAAGGCTTAGCCCTGGTCGGACTGGGCGAAAACCAAAAAGCACTCGAAGCCTTTGAAGCCGCTTTGAACGTCAATCCCAATTACGCCCTAGCTCAACAACAACGAGACTTATTAATTGAAAAATTCAAGAGCCAAATTTAAACAGCCATGACCAATGAATTACAGACAGAATTTAAATTTATCCTGCCCAAAGGCTTAGTCGATGAGCAAGGAAAAATTCACCGCCAGGGAATGATGCGCCTCGCAACAGCTAAAGATGAAATTTGGCTGCAAAAAGAGCCGCGAGTCCGAGACAATCCAGCCTATAGCGTTTTAGTCATGCTGGCGCGAGTGATTACCAATTTGGGCGAATTATCTTCAGTGACGCCCGATTTATTAGAGAATCTTTTCACCCAGGATTTAGCATACTTGCGGACATTTTACAATCAAATTAACCAACAGGGCAGCGCCACGATGCGGGTTAAATGTCCTCAATGCAATAGCAACTTTAACGTGGAGTTAGAACTATCGGGGGAGTCCCAGGCTACCCCTTAGACCAAATCTATGAGGAGGTAGCCTGCATTGCCTTTCACTTCCACTGGTCCTTAGAAGACATTGTAAATTTAGAACATGCCAGTCGCCGCCGTTGGGTAACAGAAATTGGCAAAATCAAGCGAAATCTAGAATAAATTTCTCAGCGGTTACGGGCAGGGCAACATTAACAAGAAGACGCCAACAAGTAGGGGCACGGCAAGCATAAAACCTTCGCTGGGACAAAATATTTCCCCCGCCGTGCCCAATCGCAGATACACGGTTTCTCGGCACGGCAAGCATAAAACCTTCCCAGGGACAAAATATTTCCCCCGCCGTGCCCAATCCCTGCCCACCCGGTTTCTCGGCACGGCAAGCATAAAATGTTCCCAGGGACAAAATATTTCCCCCGCCGTGCCCAATCCCTGCCCACCCGGTTTCTCGGCACGGCAAGCATAAAACCTTCCCAGGGAAAGAACATTTCCCCCGCCGTGCCCAATCACTGCCAACCCGGTTACGGGCACGGCAAGCATAAAACCTTCCCAGGGAAAGAATATTTCCCCCGCCGTGCCCAATCCCTGCCCACCCGGTTTCTCGGCACGGCAAGCATAAAACCTTCGCTGGGAAAGAACATTTCCCCCGCCGTGCCCAATCGCTGCCCACCCGGTTTCTCGGCACGGCAAGCATAAAACCTTCCCTGGGACAAAATATTTCCCCCGCCGTGCCCAATCACTGCCAACCCGGTTACGGGCACGGCAAGCATAAAACCTTCCCTGGGACAAAATATTTCCCCCGCCGTGCCCAATCACTGCCAACCCGGTTACGGGCACGGCAAGCATAAAACCTTCCCTGGGAAAGAACATTTCCGCCGCCGTGCTACTACCCTGCCAACCCGGTTTCTCGGCACGGCAAGCATAAAACCTTCCCAGGGAAAGAACATTTCCCCCGCCGTGCCCAATCCCTGCCCACCCGGTTTCTCGGCACGGCAAGCATAAAACCTTCGCTGGGAAAGAACATTTCCCCCGCCGTGCCCAATCACTGCCCACCCGGTTACGGGCACGGCAAGCATAAAACCTTCCCTGGGAAAGAACATTTCCGCCGCCGTGCTACTACCCTGCCAACCCGGTTTCTCGGCACGGCAAGCATAAAACCTTCCCAGGGAAAGAACATT